>CAZMGD010000046.1:0-30346 GCA_964565705.1 uncultured Ilumatobacteraceae bacterium
CCGGCCGACCTCGGGGTCGCTGCCGGCGCCGAGGCCACGGGTGAGATCTCGACCGATGTCGAGCTTCACGTCGGCGTCGCTCATCAAGAGGGCCTGGGCATCGGTGTTGACCGCGATGAACTCCACGCCCTTCAGACCCGCGTCGATCATGCGGTTGACGGCGTTGACGCCCCCGCCCCCGACGCCGATCACCTTGATCACGGCGAGATAGTTCTGTGGTACGCCGGCCATCGGCCCCTTACCTCCACTGCCTCTTTGGCTCGGCGTGCCTGGCTGGCCAGGCACGCGGTTGTCGTCTCGGCGGAACCCGTTCGTGCGTTGCGGCCGGCACCGAGTGCACCATCCTCGCACGTCGGAGGCCCATCGCGGCGGTTTTGGCGTCGGAGGCGCTCACGACACGATCGCCTCACCGCTCGCGATGTCGATCGTCGTGTACGACCCCGGCTCGCGTCTCGACATCTCGTTGAGTACCGCGATCAGCTTCTCCCGGTAGTCGTCGGCGCGACCGAAGTCGATCACGACCGGCGCCGCACCCTCGCTCGCACCAGTGAGCGTCAGCGTCATCGTCCCGCCCTCACCGAGCTCCAGCGACGTCAGGCGATCGGCGATCGGCGCGGGCAGCGCGGCGATCAATTGCGCCGCACCCAGCACTCCCGAGCCGGCGTTCTCACCCGCCGCGGGGTTGGGAAGGATCCCCGTGATCGGCGGGTAGTCGATGGGTTCGTTGGGCAACACGGCCACGACGAAGCCGTCGTCGTCGACCACCCGGTACTGGCCGTCGGTTCCCTGGAACGACGCAACAGGTGTGCGTTCCATGATCTCGATCGCGATGCGGTGCGGGAAGTGCATCGTGACCCGTGCCGACTCGACCCACGGGATCGACTCGAGCTGGTTGCGGGCGCCGTCGAGGTCAGCGGTCAGGATCGGGTCGCCGTGGAGACCATCGGCCACCGCCTGGACGGCCGCTGGGTCCGCGTACACATTGCCCTCGACGTCGACCTGCTCGATGTCGAACAGCGGCGACGCGAGCACGAGCAAGGCGGCCGCTGCCACCACCACGACCACACCAGCGACGACGAACCAACGCAGACGCCGGCGGCCCGCCGCCCGGCGTACGGCGATGCGCCGGGCCCGGAAGCGGGGGTGGACCTTGGGCCGGTTGAGCGTCGCGTCGGTGTCGATGACCGAAGCGCCGGCCGACGACGGATCGCCGTCGAGGGTCACCGCGTCCGGGAGATCATCGGCCTCGATCACCACCACCGACTCCGCCGGCGGCGTCACGGAGCCCGCCGGCGCTTCGGTGGGCGGGCCCGCCGGCGATGTCGGGGTCGGCGCAGCGTCCGAACGGCGATCCTCGGTCGCCGGATCCTTCGGCCGCACCGGCGACAGTGGCCCGCCGGTCCGATCGGCAAACGCGACGAGCAGCTCGTCGAGCACGGCCTCGGGGATGTCGTCACCGAGCAGATCGGGGGGCAGGCCGCCACCGGTGCGCGGTTCCTGATCGGTCATCGGTACCTGCTCACGCATGGGTCTCCGGGGCGGAGAGCATCGACGTCTCGTCCGGGCCGAAGCCGGCCAATCGAACCTCACTGCGCAAGACGAACCCGGTCCGGGCGGCGACCTGGACGCGGACCTCGCGCATGACCGCGACCACGTCTGCGGCACGGCCGCCGGGGTCTGCCTGGATGAAGTTGGCGTGCTTCGTGGACACCTCGGCGCTGCCGATGCGCAGGCCGCGCAGCCCCACCTCGTCGATGAGCGCCCCGGCGCTCAGCTCACCGGGCACGGGGTTGACGAACACCGAGCCCGCGTTCTGGCCGCCCGGTTGGTTCTCCCGCCGCCATCGCACGATCTCGTCGATCTCGGCCTTGGCCGTGGACACGTCGCCGGCGGCGAGCGAGAACTGGGCGTCGACGACGAGCTCGTACGGCCCCAGGTCCGACCCCCGGAACCGGAGGCCGAGGGTGTCGGGAGCGCGCCGCGTTCGCCGGCCGGTCGACAGGTCGAGCACATCCGCCCACGCCAGGCAGCCAGCGACATCGGCCCCGTGACCGCCGGCGTTCATGCGCACCGCGCCGCCCACCGAGCCCGGCACACCGACCGCCCACTCGAACCCGGTCAGCCCGGCGGCAGCCGTCTGGCGGGCGAGCTTGGGCAACAGCACCGCGCCGCCCGCTCGCGCGTGCGCGGCACCGAGCTCCACGGTGGACCCGACGGCGCCGAGCACCAGCGCCAGCCCGGCGAAGCCCTCGTCGGCGACGAGCAGGTTGGAGCCGTTGCCGACGACCAGGGTGTCGACCCCCGATGCGGCGACCGCAGCGGCGACGAGGTCGAGGTCGTCGAGGGACTCGGCGCGCACGAACAGCGCGGCAGGGCCACCGACCCGGTACGTGGTGAGTGGACCGATCGGCACGTCACGGACGGCGAGGTCGCCCAGCAGCGCCGCGGCCTCGGCCACCGCGGAGGTCGTCGGTGCGATCACGGCGCCGGCACCGGTTCGAGCTGGCGGGCGCGGTCGAGCACCTCGTCGGGCAGGTTGGCGACGTCACCGCATCCCATCGAGATGCACACGTCGCCGGCGCGCAGCCGGGTGGCGAGGTAATCGACGAGATCGTCACGCTTCGGCAACCACACGAGATGCGTATCGGGATGCGCATCGAGCACGGCGTCGACGACGAGCTTGCCGGTCACCCCGGGGATGGGCGTCGTGCCCGAGGGGTAGATGTCGGTGACCACCACCAGATCCGCGGCGACGAACGCGTCGCGGTATTCGGGTGACAGCACCGACATCCGGTTGTAGCGGTTGGGTTGGAACACGGCGACGACCCGCGTCCAGGCGTCTCCCGAGGTTCGAGCCGCGCTCAGCACGGCGTGGATCTCCGTCGGAAGGTGGGCGTAGTCGTCGACGAGGGTGGCCCCGCGCAGCGTGCCGCGGATGTCGAACCGACGGGCCACGCCGCCGAAGCGGGCCAGTGCATCGGTGGCGGTCTCGAACGAGACCCCGAGCTCCATCGCCATGGCGAGCGCGCCGCAGGCGTTCAGCACGTTGTGGTGGCCGCGCAACGGCAGCTGCACCGTGCCGAGCCGCACGCCGCGGCGAACGACATCGAATCGCAGCGCGCCGTGCGCGGCGACGATCCCCGAGACCCGGTACTCCGCGCCAGCGGCGGTGCCGTACGTCGTCGCATCGCCGATCTCGGTGGCGAGCGCGGCGCACACCGGATCATCGGCGCACAACACCTTCGGCCCCGGTACTCCACCGACGTAGCGACGGAACCCGTCGACGATCGCGTCGAGGCTGCCGTAGTGGTCGAGATGGTCGGCCTCGACGTTGGTGAGGATGGTCCCGTGCAGCGGGAGCTCGAGGTGCGTGCCGTCGCTCTCGTCGGCCTCGACGACGAACCACTCGTCGCCGCTCCAGTGCGCGCCCGTGCCGACGTCGGCGACGTCGCCGCCGATGACGAAGCTCGGCCGCCAGCCGGCCTCGGCGAGCATCAGCATCAGCATCGATGTCGTCGTCGTCTTGCCATGGGTACCGGCCACCGCCACCGAACGCGCCTGCGCGCAGATCGCGGCCAGCATTTCGGCCCGGGTGAGCACCGTGACGCCGGCATCCACCGCGGCGGTGAGCTCGAGGTTGCCGCGCGGCACCGCGCTCGACGCGGTGACCGCGTCGACGCCGTCGATGTGGCTGCGGTCGTGTCCGACCCAGATCTTCACGCCTGCTGCGCGCAGACGATCGAGCACGGGTGACTCGCGCAGGTCGCTCCCCGAGACGTCGTGGCCCATCTCGGCGAGCACCTGGGCGATCGCGCTCATCCCGGGGCCGCCGGCGCCGACCACGTGATACCGACCCGGTCGGGACAGATCAACGGCCGGCACGGGCAGCCTCCCTCCGTGCCTGTCGTCGCCTCGGCAAAGGAGCGGTGGCGACGCGTTCGATCAGCTCGGCCAGGGCGCCGCTGTGGTGCACCGCACCCGCCTCCGCCGCTGCGGCGCCGAGCGCGCGCCGTGCCTCGGCGTCGGTGCGCAGTCGTTGGATCTGTGCACCCAGCTCGCCGAGGCGTGCCTCCGGGAGGTGCACGGCGGCCGCCCGATCGCTCAGCCAGCGCACGTTCTCGGTCTGGTGGTCCTCGGCCGCCGCCGGCCAGGGCACGAGGATCGACGGCATGCCGGTCGCCGCGACCTCGGCGACGGTGCTGGCTCCCCCGCGCCCGACGAACAGGTCCGCGGCCGCGTACACGCGCGGCATCTGTGATTCGAAGCCGACCACGTCGTACAGGATGCCGTCCGATCCGTTGCGAGCGGGTGCGGCATCGGCCACGAACCGCTCACCCACGGCGTGGCGGATCGCCAGCCCGGTGTCGGCGGACCACCGTTGCACCAGATCGGCCACCGCCGCGTTGAGCGCGGCGGATCCGAGCGATCCGCCCATCACGGCGACCAGGAACCGGTCGGCGGGCACGCCGAGCTCGCGCCGTGCCGCCGGGCCGTCGGTGTCACGGTGCACGTCGAGGATCTCCTGCCGCAACGGCGCGCCGGTGACCTCGCTGCGCGGCAGCGTCGAATCCGGGTAGGCCACGGCGCTCGCCGCCGCGCGGCGGGCGGCGAGCCGGCTGGCGAGACCCGGCCGCCGGTCGTAGCTGACGACGACGACGGGCACTCGCCGCCGCCGTGCGGCGAGCACGGCCGGCAGGCTGGCGTAGCCACCGACGCTCACCACCACCTTGGGCTGCAGGCGTGTGAACAGCCGCATCGCCGAGCGGGTGGCGCGGGTCAACTTCGGGATGAACGCGGCGTTGGTCCGGCTCACCCGCCGCTGCACCCCGACCACGTCGTAGAACGTGTGCGGGTACGGCGTGCCCGGCAACACCGACGTCTCGAAGCCCCGCGTGGCCCCGATGTAGTGGATCTCTCCTGGTTCGTGACCGGCCGCGACCAGTGCCTCGGCGACGGCGAGCGCAGGAAGCACATGCCCCGCCGTCCCACCGCCGGCGACCACGGCGAAGCAGGGGGCAGCACCGTTCATCCGCTCCAGCCTGCCACCACGGAATGGCCGACGCAGGGCATTGGTGTGCTTGCTCGCGGGCCGGGCGCGCTTGGCGCGCCGGGCTCGGCTGCGGCGCGGGCGCCGCAGTCGGGTCCGCATGAACGAGCGCTCACGGCGCCGGCTGCCACATCAAGAGCGCGCGTGGCGGGCGATGTTCAGGAGCAGGCCGGCGGCGGCCATCGATGCCATCAGCGACGAGCCGCCGAAGGAGATGAACGGCAGCGTCAGGCCGGTCACCGGCATCACGCCGCTGACACCGCCGATGTTGATGATCGCCTGCACCGAGAACCAGGTCGCGATGCCTCCGGCGAGCATCATCCCGAAGCGATCGGCGGCGGCGAGCGCGACCTGGATCCCGAAGAACGTGATCAGCGCGAACCCGCCGATGACCGCGACCGCGCCGACCAGGCCCAGCTCCTCGGCGACGATGGCGAAGATGAAGTCGCTGTGGGCCAGCGGGACGTATCCCCACTTGCCGGTGCCGGCGCCGACGCCCACACCCGTCGGGCCACCGTTGGCGATCGAGATCATCGCCTGCCACACCTGGTAGCTCTCGTGGCTGCGGTTGCCCTCGACGTCGAGGAAGGCGGTCCACCGAGCCCGCCGGTACGACGAGCTCGAGACGAACGCAACACCCGCCGCGGCCAGGAGGCCACCGGTGGCGAACAACGGCGTGATCGGCACGCCGCCGACGAACATGACGACGAGCACGATCATCGCGATCACGACGGCCGAGCCGAGGTCGCCTTGCAGGATCGTCAGGCCGGCAGCGAGCGCGAGCGCATAGAGGCACGGCTTGAACGTCGCTCGCAGGTCGTCGAGCCGGCCCCGACGGGTGGCGAGGAGGTCGGCGCAGAAGACGAGCAGGGCGAGCTTCATGAACTCCGATGGCTGCACGGTCTGGCCGCCGATCGACACCCACGCCCGGGCCCCGCCGACGGTCCTGCCGAGTCCGGGCACGAACGGGGCGAGCATGCCGAGCACGCCGACGATCAAGACGGGCTTGGCCACGCGACGCCACGTGAGGTACGGCACCTTGTACGTGATCGTCAGCGCGATCACCCCGAGCCCTGCCCACATCAACTGCTTCGTGAAGTACCGCCACGGCGACTGATCGGCGTGGAACGACGTGATCGACGACGCCGAGAGGACCATCACGAGCCCGAGGAGCACGAGCGCGGCGACCGTCATCGCCAGCGCGTAGAACGCGACGGGCGGCGGCGCCAGCTCGGCCCGCTGGATCGTGCGGGCGCTCGGGTGGCGCCTGCGGGCCGCGCGCTGCTGGTGTGCCTCGCGCCGGGCATCGAGTGTCGGGGCGATCATGATGTCATCTCAGCGTCCTGCCTGGTCGGCCAGTCTGGTGAAGTCGGCGATGAAGATCGAGAGAGCGGCGGCGACGCACATCCCGCCGATGATCCAGAAGCGGATGATCACCGTCGTCTCCGGCCAGCCGATCAGCTCGAAGTGGTGGTGGATCGGCGACATGCGGAACAGGCGCCGCTTCCGGCCCGACGCCTTGAACACGGCCATCTGGAGGGCGACCGAGCCGGCCTGGATCACGTTCACCCCGCAGATCAGGGGCAGCAGCAGCTGGGTGTTCGTGCACACGGCGAGGAAGCCCAGCGCGGCCCCGATGCCGAGCGCGCCGACGTCGCCCATGAAGATCCGCGCCGGCGCTGCGTTCCACCACAGGAAGCCACCACAGGCCCCGGCGAAGGCGGCAGCGAGCACGGCGAGGTCCAGCGGGTTGACGACGGCGCCGTAGTAGTCCGGGTTGCGGAACGCCCAGTACCCGATGATCGTGAACGCAGAGAAGCCGAACAGCGCCGAACCCGACGCCAGCCCGTCGAGACCGTCGGTGACGTTGACCGCGTTGGTCGTGCCCCAGACCATGAGCGCGGTCCACACGACCCACACCGGCCACGGCAGGTCCCAGCCCGGCAGGTCGGCACGGGTGAACGACAGCGTCTCGGCGACGCCGGTCTGCCAGGCCAGCAACCAGGTGAGCCCGATCGCCATGCCGAAGGTGATGTAGCCCTTCTTCTTCCAGAGGATGCCGCGGTTGTGGGCCTTGCGGACCTTGATGAAGTCGTCGAGGAACCCCATGAACGCCATGAGGGCGATGCCGAGCCAGATGATCATCGCCTGGTCCGAGAAGGCCAGTCCACGGCGCAGGTGGGCGAGTCCCCAGCCGATGAACGCGGCGCCGATGATCGCCAGGCCGCCCATCGTCGGCGTGCCCGCCTTGTGCATGTGGTGGTCGGGCCCGTGATCCTCCTTGCCGAGGATCGGCTGGCCCTTGCCCCGGTCGCGGAAGAACCCGATCAGGTAGCGGGTGCCGAACAGGGACAGCAGCATGCCGGTCGCGGCGGCGATGAGGACGGCGATCACGAGCGGGTCTCCAGCGCGGCGCGAGCGACCGCACGGTCGTCGAAGCCGACCACGGTGCCGCCCGTGGTCTGGGTGGTCTCGTGGCCCTTGCCGGCGATCACGACCACGTCGCCGGTGCGTGCCGTGGCGATCGCGGCGGCGATCGCCGACCCGCGGTCGGGCTCCGTCCTCACGTCGGTGCCGGACGGGATGCCGGCGGCGATGTCGGCGATGATCCCGGCGGGATCCTCGCTGCGCGGGTTGTCCGACGTCAGCACCACGAGATCGGCGAGCTGCGCTGCTTCGGCCCCCATCTGCGGGCGCTTGTCCCGGTCTCGGTCACCACCTGCGCCGAACACGACGACGAGGCGACCGATCGTGGTGCCGCGCGCCGCGCGCAGCACCTCGCGCAGGCTCTCCGGGGTGTGTGCGTAGTCGACGATCACGGCGAAGTCCTGTCCGGCGTCGACCGCCTCGAAGCGACCGGGGACCGGTCGTGCGCCGGCGAGCCCGGCGGCGATGGTGGCCGGGTCGATGCCGAGCGCGAGCCCTGCGGTGGCTGCAGCCAAGGAGTTCGAGACGTTGAAGTCGCCTCCGAGCCCGACGTGCACTCGCACGCCCTGCCAGTCGTACGCGTGTGATGTGGAGGTGATCGTCACGTCGGACAATGCTGCCTGGCTGAAGCCGATCGTGGGGATCGTGGCCGCGTCGGCGAGCAGGCGTCCGTGCACGTCGTCGAGGTTGACGACCGCGCGCTCGGACAGGTGCGGCGTGAACAGCCGGGCCTTGGCTGCGAAGTAGCGCTCGGTGCTGCCGTGGAAGTCGAGGTGGTCGCGGCCCAGGTTGGTGAACACGGCGACGGCAAACCGCGTGCCGTCGACGCGGTGCAGCGCGAGCGCGTGCGAGGAGACCTCGGTGGCCACGGCGAGGCGGCCGGCGTCGCGCGCCGCCGCCAGGCGGGCCTGGAAATCCGGGGCCTCGGGCGTCGTGTGCTGGCCGGTCAGCGTCCCGATGACGTCCGCTGGCCAGCCAGCGGCCTCGCAGATCGCGCCGACGAGGTGGGTCGTCGTCGTCTTCCCCGTGGTTCCGGTGACGCCGATGACGCGCAGCGCCCGCGACGGGTGGCCATGGAAGGCGTCGGCCAGCAGCGCCATGTCGCGCCGGGCGTCCTCGCTGACGACCTGCGGGACCGGCAGCGGCAGCGGCCGCTCGACGAGGAGCGCTGACGCACCACGCCCGACGGCTTCAGCGGCGAACTCGTGGCCGTCGCTCGTCGCCCCGACCAGGCAGCAGAACAGGGCCCCGCTCGTCACCGCGCGCGAGTCGTAGGCCAGCGACGTCACGTCGGTGTCGGCACCGTCGAGCCCCGCGGTGAGGACCGCATCGTCCACGAGGCGCTGCAGGCTGGTCACTGGCCCTCGGCCGCGACCGCCGCCGCCGGCGGCTTGATCTCGAGCTCGCCGATCGTGATCTGCGCCAGATCGGCGAACAGCGGTGCCGAGGCGGTGCCGCCGAAGCGGTCGTTGCTCTCGCTGTTGGGCTCGTCGATCGACACCAGGATCGTCACCTGGGGATCCTCCGCCGGGAACGTGCCGACGAACGTCGCGTAGTACGCCTTCTTGCCCGATGCGTCGGTGTAGGTCTTGTTGCTCTGCGCCTTGTAGCTCGTCCCGGTCTTGCCGGCGACGGTGACGCCGGCGACCTTGGCCCGCGTCGCCGTGCCGTAGTCCACGACGTTGCGCATCATCAGGTTCATCTGCTCGGCCGCGGCCGGGCTGATCACGGTGTGCGACTCCGACGCTGGCGTCGGCTCCATCACTCCCTGGTCGTTGATGATCCCCTTGACCAGCTTCGGCGCCACGTACACCCCGCCGTTGGCGATCGTGTTGACGGCGGCGATCATCTGCGTCGACGTCGCGGTGAACCCGTACCCATACGAGGGGGTCAGCTTCTCGCTCCCCTGCCACTCCGTGGACGGCTTCAGCTTGCCGGTCGACTCGTCGGGGAACCCGAGGCCGGTCGCCGCGCCCAGGCCGAACAGGCGCATGTACTGCTCCTGCTTCGCCGGCCCGAGCAGATCGGACAGCATCGTCGTACCGATGTTGCTCGAGTGGACGAGGATGTCGTTGACGGTCATCGGGATCGTGCCGTGCGACTCGGCGTCACGGATGACGTAGTCCTTGTTGTTCCAGTGGTCGAGGATCCGGCTGCCCGGCACCATGAACGACGAGTCGGGCGTCACGAGGCCCTCGTTGATCGCGGCCGACGCGGTGAACACCTTGGCGACGGAGCCGGGCTCGTGGGCGTTGACCTCGGCGAGGTTGGCCGACGTCGTGCGGGCCACCCCGTCGTCGCCCGTGGTCACGTTGGCCAGGGCGTAGATCTCGCCGGTGTGGACGTCCATGATGATCGCGGTGCCGCCGGCGGCCTGCAGCTCCTGGACCCGCTGCACGAGCGCCTGCTCGGTCTGGTACTGGATCGACCGGTCGATCGTCAGCACGAGGTCCTCGCCCGGCTCGGGCTTCTTCACCACCTCCGAACCGCCCGGCAAGGAGCGACCCGCGCTGTCGCGCTCGGTCACCGACTCGCCGTCGACGCCTTGGAGGATGTCCTCGTACTGCAGCTCGAGGCCCGTCGAGCCCTCTCCGAAGTCGTTCGTGGTCCCGATCACGCTGGCGGCGAGGTCGCCGGCGGTCACCACGCGCGCCGGTTCCGAGAGGGCCCCGATCCCGTCGAGGTGGAGGTCGATCACGGCCTTCGCCGTCGCATCATCGAGTAGGCGGGCGACGTAGACGAAGCTCTTCGTGGACGCACCGAGCTGCCCGGCGAGCTTCGCCTGCTTCTCCTCGTCGAAGCCGAGGATGCGCGCCAGCACGGCCGCCGTGCCGACGGCGTCGCCGACCGCGCGAGGATCCGCATAGATCGACGTGCGTGGCACCGACATCGCCAGCTCGGTGCCGTCGCGATCGAAGATGACGCCGCGGTCGGCGCGCAGCACGTTCGTGCGCTCACGCTGCGAGGCGCCAGCGCTCTGGTAGGCCTTGGCCTCGGTCGTCTGCAGGAGCGCGACCCGCCCGAGCACGACGACGAGCAGCGCGGCGACGACGCCGAACACGACGCGCAACCGGCGCTTGGGGATGCCCTCGCGGAAGCGACCCGGGTTGTAGTCGGCTCGTGAGTTCGTGCGCGTGGCCACCTTGCGGCGCGGCGGCTTCGCCGCTGCCCGCGCCTCGCGCGCCGCAGCGGTCGCCCGCCGCGACAGCTCGCGCCGCGCGGCGCGCTCTGCTCGCGCCTGTGCCTTGGCGGCCGCGCTGGGCGCCCGCCGATCGGGGCGCACGGGCGACCGCGGGTCCTCGCGCGGGCCCGTTCGCCGAGCCGTGGGACGTCCCTGACGTCCCTGACGTCCCTGACGTCCGTGACGTCGCGGCGCTGCCGCGCTCGAACCTGCGGTCGAATCCTGCCCAGAACGGGCGCGATTCGACCGCAGGTTCGAGGGAGTAGAGGGGGTGGAGGAGGTAGAGGGGGTGGCGGGCTTGCCGGGTTCACCGTGGGTGCGGTAGCGCCGCGGTGCGCCGTCGCGCGGGCGGGTCACGGCGTGCCGTCCACGCCGCGCTTGACCGTGCCGTAGGCGTCGAGGGGGTCGGGTGCCGGGAGCGCCCGGTCGCCGGCGAGGTCCGCGGTCGCCACCTCGACCATCGCCACCGCTGCCGGGTCGACCGGCACGAACTCGACCGGACCCGCCGGTTGCATGCCGAGCGCCTTCGCTTCGGTCGTCAGGCGTTCGGGCGACCGCAGGGTCGCGCTCTGCAGGCGGAGCTGGTCGTACAGCCCGCGCTGCTCGGCGATCTGATCCTCGGTCCGGTCGATCTGGAGCTGCTTCTCGGCCAGCTTCGTCTGGAAGGCCGTCACAGCGAACATCACGGCGAACAGGGCGATGCCGAGCAGCACGCCGAAGCGCATCGCTCGCCGGCTGTCGCCGACCACCTGCAGGCGTCGCGGCGTCGGTCTCCCCTCGGGGACCGGGCGCGCAGCGCGCACTGCGCTGCGCTGGCTCAGTGCCGTCGCCATGTCACATGCCGCCCATCAGCTCGGAGATCCGTTGCGCGACCCGCAGGCGCGCCGATCGGGCGCGCGGGTTGCGCACCTGCTCCTCGTCCGACGCCGTGACCGCCTTGAGCAGCCGTACCGTCCGCACCGCACCGCACACGCAGGGCAGGCCAGGCGGGCAGGTGCAGCCGCCGGTCGCGGCGAGGCGGAAGCGCTCCTTGACGATGCGGTCCTCACCCGAGTGGTAGCTGAGCACGCCCACCCGGCCACCGGGCACCGTCGCATCGATCGCCGCGTCGAGCGCCTCGGGCAACACGTCGAGCTCGCCGTTGACCTCGATGCGGATCGCCTGGAAGGTTCGGCGAGCGGGGTGACCACCCCGGCGGCGGGCGGGCGCCGGGATCGCCTCGGCGATGACCTCGGCCAGTTCGGCGGTCGACTCGATCGGCCGGGCAGCGATGATCGCCTTGGCGATGCGGCGGGCGAAGCGCTCGTCGGCATGGTCGCGCAGGATCCGGGCGAGGTCGGCCTCGCTGTAGCCGTTCACCACGTCCGATCCCGACCAGCCCTGGTCGGGATCCATCCGCATGTCGATCGGTCCGTCGTTGCGGTACGAGAAGCCGCGTTCGGCGACGTCGAACTGGTGGGAGGACACGCCGAGGTCGAACAGAGCCCCCGACAGGCTGGCCGTGCCGGCCGCGGCCATCGCGCCGGCCACGTCGTCGAAGCGCTGGCGACGCAGCACGACCCGCTCCCCGAACTCGGCCAGCGTGTCGCCCGCCGCCCGCAGGGCCTCGGGGTCGCGGTCACCGCCGATGATCCGCACCTGCTCGTGGGCGGCGAGCAGCGCTGCGGCATGCCCGCCGCCGCCGACCGTCCCGTCGAACACCCAACCCGCAGGTACCGGCTCGAACGCCCGCACGACCTCATCGCGCATCACCGGCTCGTGCTCGAAGCCGGTCACGACCGCACCCCGGGCCCGGCGATGCGCTCCTGGCCTGCGCTGGTGACCGCCTCGAACGTGGTCGGCTCCCAGATCTCGAGCTTGGTGAACGCGCCGGCGATCACGACCCGGGTGTTGAGCTCCAACCCGGCGTAGCGGCGGAGGCGCTCGTCGAGCAGGATCCGACCCTGGCGGTCGACATCGACCTCGACCATGCTCGCGGCCATCGCTCGCAGCTCCTCCTCGGACCGCTCGCCACGCTCGACGGCGGCGATCATGTCGCCAACCACCTGACGGGACTCGGCCGCGGTCAGCACGGCGACGCAGTGACGGCTGCCCATGACGCAGAAGCAGCTCGGCTCGAACCTCGGTCGATACGCCGCCGGCAACGCCAACCGACCCTTGGGGTCGAGCTGACGCTCGTGCGTCCCGACGAAGTACTCCACACCGCTCCTGCCTGTGCTGCCTGCCTGCTGCCTGGGACCGGCGCGACTGCCTCCCGTCGGCCCCACTTCTCCCCACTTTGCCCGCCACAGGCCCCCACTGTCAACCATTTCGCGCCACCTCGCGCCACACGACCCCCCTCCTCCCCCGCGGTCGACCAGGGAAGATGGGCGCGGATGGCGGGGGTGGGGAGGAGTGGCGCGTCAGGCAGTGATCGCGGCGGCGAACGCCTCGATCAGCCCGCGCGCCTCGATCGGCGCGACGGCACCGAGCTCTGAGACGGGCGGCCGCGCGCTGAGCAGCGCGCTGATCCGTGCCGGCTCCCAACGCATCGGCACGGCGCACTGGAAGCGCGCCATGCCCCGGGTGCGCCGCTGGCTGATGCCCACGACCTTGGCGCCGGAACCGTCGACCACCTCACCCGGGCCGAGGCCGGCGAAGCACACGAGCGCTGACCATCGGGTGCGCACCATCGCCCCGCGATGGGTGGTGCAGCCGTGCACGCCGACCGCATCGAGCGCAGCGCACCAGGCATCACCGAGCCACCACGCCGCCCGGCCGACGTCGTCGTGCCACAGCGGGTCGCCACGCGGCACCAGCACGTCCACCCATGTGCACTCCTCGGGTCCGACCAGCACGGCACCGCCGCCACTGCGTCGCCGGACCACCGCGACACCGGCCGCGGCGCAGCGCTCCTGGTCGGCGTCGGTGACGGGCTGGGTCGATCCGAGCACGAGCGCCGGCTCGACCGCGTCGAGCAACCACAGGTGACGGCCGGCGTCGGGGAGGTCGAGTGCGTGCAGCTCAGCCGCTGGAGCGCGCCACGTCGCCCGCCGCCAGCGCTCCATCAGTGAGCGTCAGCTCGCCTCGGCGAGATACGGCTTCCAGGCGTCGGGCACTCGCGCGACCGCGACGGTCACCCATGCCTGCTCGCGTGGCGCGCGCGGTGAGCTGGCGAGCCGCATGCCCGCCTCGTCGGGTGTCCGGTCGCGCTTGCTCGCGTTGCACGGGCTGCACGCGGCCACCACGTTCTCCCACACGTGGGCGCCGCCTCGCGACCGTGGGTGCACGTGGTCGATCGAGTCGGCCGGCGCCCCGCAGTACTGGCAGCGGCCGTGGTCCCGAGCGAACACGCCGCGCCGCGAGAGCGAGGTACGGCGGTGGTAGGGCACCTTCACCATGTAGCGGAGCCTGATGACGAGCGGCGTCGGAACGCTCAGCAACTCCGATCGCATGAGCTGCGCATCGTGTTCGATGGTCTCGGCCTTGTCGGCGAGCACCAGGCACACCGCCCGCCGGGACGGCACGATGCTGAGCGGCTCGTAGCTGGCGTTCAGGACGAGCGCGGTCTGCATGATCAGGCCCTCGCCGCCCGCCATTGGCGCGCCCAGGTGAGGTAGGCGACCACGTCGTCGGCGTCGGGCAGGTGGCCCGCGTCGCCGTACTGCGCGACCGCCCGCAGCGCCAGGTACTCACGGTCCGGCACCGGGAGGAACGGACGTCGGTGCCACCATCCGGCCGGGGCCAGCGCGCGCGCCTGACGCAGAGCGGTCGGCCAGAGGGTGGGTCGGCGTGCGATCGCGCTCACCACCCGGCCTGCGCTGCGTATCGGCACCGGCACGGCGGCAACGATACGCGCCAGCGGGCCCGGCGAGACGTGTTCAATCAGCCCGATGGTGGCGAGCGACGGCGGCAGCGCCGACGAGCGGACCGTGTTCGGCGAGTCCGACCGGCCGCACGACCGCTCCCTGGACGAAGGACAGGCGGGCCCGGTCGTGCAGCTCCGCCTGGGCGGCGTCGAAGAACGGCTGCCCGTAGCCCAGCGCGACGGACCCGCCGACCAGCGCGAGCCGCAGGTCGAGCAGGGCCGCGACCGACGCCAGCGCGCGGCCGAGCATGCGCCCGTTGCGCTCGATCAGCGGCAGCGGCGCCCGCCGCGGCGGCCGGCCCGACTCGGCCTCGACCGCCGGCCCACAGATGTACGCCTCCAGGCAGCCGAACCCGCCGCACGCGCACGCCTTGCCGTCGTCGGGCTCGACGACCATGTGTCCGATGTGGCCGGCGTTGCCCAGCTTGCCGTCCAGCAGGCGGCCCTCGAGCACGATCCCGGCGCCGACACCGGTGGCGACGACGACGGCGATGAAGTTCGCCTCGCCGACCGCAGCGCCTCGCCAGCCCTCGCCGAGGGCCAACGCCTTGGCGTCGTTGTCGACGTAGACGGGGAGCCCGGTCAGGTCGGCGAGCGCGGACCGCAGCGGGAACCCGCGCCAGGTCGGGATGTGCAACGGCGAGACGCGCTCCCCGCCCGGCTCCATCGGCCCGCCGACACCGACGCCGCACGCCTCGAGCTGGACGCCGGGGAGCGCGGCCTGCACCCGGCCGACCAGACGGGCCAGCGCCGGCCACGGTGCGCGCGGTGGGGTCGACACGCGGTCGCGGATGAGGATCTGGCCGTCGGCACCGACGACGCCAGCGGCCAGCTTCGTCCCACCGATGTCGACCGCGAGGTACCCGACCGACTGCTGATGGGAGGTCGGCGGTCGGCTCATCGTCGGGCAGGGTACCGGCCTCGCGTGGCCGGTCCCGCGGGCGCAGGCGCCGCTGGGTGCGTCTAGGGTGCCCGCCGTGACGGCAGTGCCCACGGTGCCAACGACCGCGAACTTCGCCTCCATCGTCGGTTCGATCGTCGACAACGTGGCGAAGGTGATCCAGGGCAAACGCGAGGCGATCGAGCTGGCGCTCATCTGCCTCCTCTCCGAGGGCCACCTGCTCGTCGAGGACGTTCCTGGCGTCGGCAAGACGAGCCTCGCCCGCGCGCTCGCCGCGTCGATCGACTGCACCTGGCGGCGCGTCCAGTTCACCCCCGACCTGCTGCCGACGGATCTCGTCGGGGTCACGGTGTGGCGCAAGGGCACCGAGACCTTCGAGTTCCAGCGCGGCCCCGTCTTCGCCAACCTGCTGCTGGCCGACGAGATCAACCGGGCATCGCCGAAGACGCAGTCGGCGCTCCTCGAGTCGATGGAGGAGCGACAGGTGTCGGCCGACGGGCGCACCTATCCCCTCCCTCGCCCGTTCCTCGTCATCGCGACCCAGAACCCGGTCGAGCAGGAGGGCACCTACAACCTGCCGGAGAGCCAGCTCGACCGCTTCCTGATCCGGCTCTCGCTCGGCTACCCCGACCGCCAATCCGAGCTCGCGATCCTGGAGCCGGGCACCGGCGCCCAGGCGCTCGACCAGCTCGGGCCGGTGGTGAACGGGGACGAGGTGCTGGCGATGGCCGCTGCGGCGTCGGCCGTGCACCTGGCGATGCCGCTGCGCGAGTACCTGGTCGACATCGCCGCCGCGAGCCGGCGCCATCCCGGTCTCGCGCTCGGCCTGTCGCCTCGTGCCACGGTGCAGCTCGCCCGCGCCTGCCGCACGTTCGCCGCGGCACGCGGCCGCGACTACGCGATCCCCGATGACGTGAAAGGTCTCGCGGTGCCGGTGCTCGCCCATCGCTTGTCGCTGCGTCACGATGCGGTCGCCCGCGGCCTCACCGCCGAGGGTGCAGTGGCCGAGGTGCTCGCTTCGGTACCGGTGCCCAAGGGGCGCTGACGATGCCCACCCGCGCGGGCTGGCTCGTGCTGGCTGCGGGGATCGGCACGATCGCCACCGGACGGATCTTCGCGATCACCGAACTGTTCGTCGTCGGCACCGGGATGGTGCTCCTCGTCATCTTGACGACGGCGCGCACGTTGGGCCGTCAGCTGCGCGTCGCCGTGCGCCGCGTCACCGAGCCGGCGCGACCGGTCGCCGGCGGCAACGCCCGCGTGGAGCTGGTCATCCACGCCGCCACGTCGACCCCCGCGATCGACCTGTGGGAACCCGTGGGCGCCGCTGGCGGGGCCAGCATCCGTCTCGCCCCGCTCCGCCGCAACGAGCGTGCCGGCGCCGCGTACCGGCTGCCGACCGGCCAACGTGGCCTCGTCACGGTCGGCCCGCTGCGCGCCGACGTGCACGACGTGCTCGGGCTCTCGCGACGGACCACCGAGTTGGCCGCGGCACGCACGGTCCTCGTGTACCCGCGCTGGCAGCGCGTCCCGCTCCCCTCGCTCAACGGCGGGTCGGGCCCGTTGAGCAGGCATCTCACCAACCGTGCGCTCGGCCATCCCGCGGCGACCGAGTTCAAGTCGCTGCGCGACTACGCGGTCGGCGACGACCTGCGCATGGTGCACTGGAAGGCCAGCGCCCGGCTCGACGACAACCTCGTGATCCGCGAGACCGACAGCCTCGCCGACCTCCACCTGACGGTGGTGCTCGACCTCTGGGCGCAGAGCTACTCCGACGACGGGTTCGAACGTGCCGTCAGCGCCGCCGCCTCGCTCGCGCTGAGCGCGGCCGACGAGGGCAGGGTGCTGCGGTTGCTGACGACCGACCACGACGAGTTCATCGTCGATGCGCTGAGCGCGGAAGCGACGATGGAGTTCCTCGCCTCGGTGCAACGGTCGAGCGGCATGCACCAGTCGCCGACGCGGAGCTGGGGTGACGGCTTGCACGTGGCGATCCTCGTGACGGGCAACCCGGGCCTCGGCAGGGTGCCAGCCTTGCGGACGGTGGCCGGCCGCAGCGACGGGCTGGTCGTCGTCGCCTGCGACGGCCCGTTCGCCCGCACCGGCGGGGCGTTCCACGTGGACGCGACCGTCGACGACGCGTTCGGGCCGGCGTTCGCCGCGCTCGTCGGTCCGACCAGCAGCACCCGGCGTCTCGCCCCCCGGGTGCGAAGCGCCGCCGCGATGGCGGCCAAGCGGTGACCGCGACCGTCGCTCGCCCGTCCGGCGCCGCGGTGAGCTCCTCGGAGCAGAGCTTGGCGGCCGCGACGGCGACCGGGGCGCTCGTGCTCCTGACCGTCGTCACCGCGACCACGTTCAGCCGCGTGTTCGACGGCTGGGACTTCCTCTGGCCCGTGCTCCTGCCCGCCCTCGCCGTGCACGCGGTGTCCATCGCCCTGCGCCGCATGCCCGGCGCGGTCGCGCTCCCGATCACAGGGCTCGTGCTGGTCGTCGTGACCGGCTGGGTCTACTCCAGCGACACCCTGCGACTCGGGCTGCCGACGCGCGAGACCTTCTCGGTCGCCCGCACGGAGCTCGACGCGGCATGGCAGCAGGTCGGCACGATCGTGCCGCCCGTGCCCCACGACGCCGGCTTCGGTCTCGCCGCCGCACTCTCCCTCGGCATCGCCGCGCTGTTGGCCGACGCGTTCGCGTTCCGCGGGAAGGGCGCGGTCGAGGCGACCGTCCCCGCCGGTGTGCTCTTCATGGCGATCGCCGCCGTCGGCATCGATCGCAACCGGATCTCGAGCGCGGCGCTCTGGCTGGCCGCCACGATCCTCGCCGCGGTCGTGCTGCGGGCGATGCACGAGGTGTCGACGGACGGCTGGATCGGTGCCCGCACCGGCGGCGCGTGGGTGCGCTGGGCCGCCGGCGGCGCAGGGCTCGCGGTGCTCGTCGCCGCGCTCGCCGCGATCCTCGGTCCAGCGCTGCCCGGCGAGGGCGCAGCACCCCTGGTCGAGCACCACCAGAAGCGCGGCGACAGCACCAACGTCGTGATCAACCCCCTGGTCGACATCCGCGACCGGCTGGTCGATCCGTCCAACGCCGAGGTGTTCACCGTCGCCAGCGACCAGCCCGCGTACTGGCGCCTCACGGGGCTGCCCGACTTCGACGGCACCACGTGGAACATGCCCGACAGGAAGCTGCGCGAAGCGGGTGGCGACCTCAACGACGCGCCGAGCTACTCCACCCCGGTCAGCCAACAGTTCGTCATCGGCGCGCTGCGCGGCGCGTTCGCCCCCGTCGCCTACACACCGACGTCGCTCCTGGCCTCCACCGACCCGCTCTACTTCGTGACCGACACGAGCACGATCGTGCTCCCCGACGGGCTGGGTGCGGCCACGTCCTACGACGTCGTGTCGGCGATGCCCGATCCGCCCGCCGACCTGTTGGCCGCCGCCACGTCCGATGATCCGCCGGACTCGATCTACCTCGAGCTGCCCGACGGCTTCGCCGACGAGTACCGCCCCGTGGCCGAGGCGGCGGTGGCGGGCGCCACGACGCCGTACGGGCAGGCGATCGCGCTGCAGACCTGGTTCCGCGAGAACTTCACCTACTCGCTCGACGTCCCGGCGAGCGACGACGGCGACGATCTCGACGATTTCCTGCAGCGGCGCAGCGGGTTCTGCGTGCACTTCTCGTCGACGTTCGCCGCCTTCGCCCGGACGCTCGGCATCCCCGCCCGGGTAGCGGTCGGGTTCACGCCCGGCGACGTCGGCGCCGACGGCCGGTACCTCGTGCGCGAGCGCAACGCTCACGCCTGGCCAGAGGTCTGGTTCGACGGGATCGGTTGGGTGCTCTTCGAGCCGACGCCCGGGCGCGGTGCCCCGGGTGCCGAGGAGTACACCGGCGTGCCCTTCGAACAGGACGAGTCCGGCCCGGGCACGGCCAACACGCAACCGTCGACGGAGGCCACGCTGAGCACCGCCCCGGTGGAGACCGATCCCCGGCTGCCGGGAGCGAGCACCCCGGTCACGGCGGACCCAGCGGCGGGCGTCGGCGCGCCCGGGTCGTCGGGCGGCGGGTCCGTGCCCGTCGGTGTGTGGCTCGTGCTGGTGGGCCTGCTGGCCGTCGGCGGCTGGGCGGTCCTCATGCCCCGCGTGATCGCGACGCGAGTGACCCACAACGACCCCGAGTCACAGGTCGCACGGATGTGGCGCTCACTGGTCGCCACGGCGTCGCTGGTCGGCGTGCAGGGGCTGGCGTCGAAGACGGCGGTCGAGCAGGCGCGCGCCGTCGCCGACGCGACCAACATCGACCGCGGCGACACCCTGGAACTGGCCCGAGCGGCCACCGTCGCCGTGTACAGCCCCCACGGACTCACCGACCTCCGCCTCACACGGAGCCGCGAGATCAGCACCCACCTGGTGCGAGCGGTCCGCAGCCTGCTGCCGTGGCACCAGCGAGTGCGCGCCCACCTCGATCCGCGGTTGGCGAAGGAGCTCGCCGGGGGCTGAGCGCGTCAGCCCTTGCGGCGCAGGCGCGACGACGCGTTCGTGCGATGCCGACGCATCGACGCGGCGACATCGGCGATGCCCGCCTTGCCCATCGCCCGCGCCGTGCGCTCGATCACGAGCACGCAGGCGAGCATGCCCAGGAACGCAGCGAAGGACAGCAGGTAGTGCACCTGGAGCGCCAGCACCAGGAGGGCCAGTCCGATCACCAGGCCGGCGATCGCCCACCGCAGCGTGCGCGCCGAGTGCCGGTACAGCCCGGACGAGGACACGGCATTCGCGAACCGCTGGTCGCTCTGCAACTGCTCCTCGATCTGGCGGAGAATGCGCTGTTCCTCTTCCGAAAGCGGCACGTCCGCAGTCTCGCACGGATCGGGCCCTGCATCAACGCGATCGACCATCGGAGCTGCGGTTGCGCCCCAGCGTGCTGGCCGGGCCGATCGCCGTCGGACCGTACCGGGCTCGGATCTCGTCGAGTGCCGTGCTGGCGTCTGCCCAGCGCGGGGCGGGGGCCGCGCCGTCGGCGAAGAGACCGAGCTGCAGCTGGGCGGCGGGAGGGTTCAAGTTGGAGCCGCTGACCCCGATCAGCCGGACACCCGGTGCCGGGTCGATGGACGCCTCGGCATCCGCGAGCGCGGCGACGATCGCCGGTCCGGTGTCCAGCGGATCGGGGTGCGTCACCGAACGGGTGACGGTCTGGAACCCGGTGGCGAACCGCACCTTGAGAGTCACGGTGCGCGCCGCGAGACCTTCGCCACGCAGCCGGACGGCGACCAGGTCGGCCATGCGCACGACGTGGCGATGGAGATCGTCGATGGTGTGCACGTCGGTCGGGAACGTCTCCTCGTGACCGATCGACTTCGGTCGGCGGCCCGGCTCGACCGCCCGGTCGTCGATCCCCATCGACAGGAGGGCGAGGTGGCGGCCCTGGGCGGCCCCGACCGCGCCCACCAGCGCCCGTTCACCGAGCGCGGCCAGATCGCCGATCGTGTGCACCCCGAGGCGGTCGAGGCGCTGCTGGGTCACCGGCCCTACGCCCCACATCGCCCGCACGTGGTGCGGGTGGAGGAACGCGAGCTCATCTCCCGGCCCGACCACGACGACACCGGCGCCCGGCCGGACGCCGGATGGCTCAGCGGTCGGCTTGGCGGCCTCGGATGCCAGCTTGGCCAAGAACTTGTTCGGAGCGACCCCGACGCTGCACGCCAGCCCGGTCTCGGCGAGGACGGCCGCGCGGATCGCGCGGGCGGCGGTCGGCCCGTCGCCGAACAGCGCTCCCGCGCCGGTCAGATCGAGGAACGCCTCGTCGAGGGCGAGGGGCTCGACGAGCGGCGTGTACCGCTGGAACACGTCGTGCACCCGTGCCGACACGTCCGCGTAGTGCGCATGGTCCGGCGCGAGGAACACCGCCTGCGGACACAGCCGGCGCGCCCGGGTCGAGGCCATCGCCGAGTGCAACCCGTACCGACGCGCCTCGTACGACGCTGCGGCGACGACCCCGCGAGGACCGGCGCCGCCGACCACGACCGGCAGGCCGCGCAGCTCGGGACGGCGCAGCAGCTCCACCGACGCGAAGAACGCGTCCATGTCGACGTGCAGCACCACCCTGCTCGTCGGCCGGCTCATGTCAGCGGTGGCGTCGCTGGGCTCGGCGCTCCTTGCGACGGCGGGCGCTGTCCATCAGGTCGTGGATGGCGAGCGTGTTCACGAGGCCGAAGGCTTCGCTGATGATGTCCTTGTCCAGCTTGGACTCGCCGACGGTGCGGTCGTGGAACAGGATCGGGATCTCGACCACCCGCCCTCCGCATCGCACCAAGCGGTGCGTCATCTCGACCTGGAAGCCGTAGCCGTCGGCGGTGACGGTGCCGACGTCCATCTTGCGCAGGATCGGGGCGCCGTAGGCCCGGAACCCCGACGTCGCGTCGTTGATCGCCAGCCCGAGCATGCCCGCCGCGTAGCGGTTGCCCCAGCGCGACAGCACCCGGCGCATCCGTGGCCAGTCTTCGACGTCGCCACCGGGCACGTACCGGCTGCCGATCGCGGTGTCCGCGCCATGCTGCACGGCAGCGAGCAGCGCTGGCAGGTACGCCGGGTCGTGCGACAGGTCGGCGTCCATCTGGACGACACACTCGGCGCCCGAGTCCAGCGCGGCGAGGAACCCGTCGCGGTAGGCGGCGCCGAGGCCGCGCTTGCCGGCGCGGCGCACGACGGTGAACAGCGAGGTCTCGAGCTCGGCGGCGACCTTCTCGACCAGATCGGCGGTGCCGTCCGGACTGTCGTCGTCGAGCACCATCACTCGTGCGGTCGGAACGCTCTCGTGGACCGCCGGCAGCAAGCGCTCGATGTTCCCGGCCTCGTTGTACGTCGGGATCACCACGACCGTTTCCACGCGGCGCAGCCTACGAGAGCCACCGGACAGTACCCTCGCGCCGTGCCCGATCCCGAGCGCCCGCTCTCCGCGATCCCCTCCCCCATCGCTCGTGTGCTCGCCGTGGTCGGCATCCTCGCCGGCGGCTTCGCCGGCGGCATGATCGGCTACGCGCTCGTGTCCGTGCAGTGCGAGGGTGACTGCGCGCTGCCCCTCGGCCTCGGCGTGTACGGCGGTGCGGTGGTGGGCGCCGTCGGGGCCGCGATCGTCGGGGTGCTCGCGCTGCGCGCGCAGGGCGAGTGGCGCGAGATCAGCGACCGCCCGTGAACCTCGGCGACGAGCTGCTCGACCTCGCCGTCTCGGCGGCCACGAGCGCGGGGCGGATGGTCCGTGAGGGCAGGCGGCGAGGGGTCGACGCCGTGGAGACGAAGTCGTCGGCCACAGACATGGTCACCGAGTTCGACCACGCCGCGGAGCACGCCATCGTCCGCCGGATCAACGACGCCCGGCCGCAGGACGGGATCATCGGCGAGGAGGGCACCGACACCGACGGCACGAGCGGCGTGCGCTGGCTGATCGATCCGATCGACGGCACCACCAACTTCTTGTACGGCATGGCCGGCTACGCGGTGTCGGTCGCGGCGGCCGACGAGCGCGGTGCGATCGCCGGCGCGGTGTACCTCCCGGCCACCGACGAGCTGTTCGCCGCGGTCCGCGAGCGGGGGGCCACCTGCAACGGCGAGCGCATCGCGCCGTCCTCGAACCGCCTGCTGGCCGGTGCGCTCGTCGGCACGGGGTTCAGCTACCTGCCCGAGCGTCGCACCGCCCAGGCCGCGCGAATCGCCGCGATCATCGGCGACATCCGCGACATCCGCCGCATCGGGGCCGCCGCCGCCGATCTGTGCTACGTCGCCTGCGGGCGGCTGGACGCCTACTTCGAGCAGCATCTCTCACCGTGGGACATCGCCGCAGGTGAGCTGATCGCCCGCGAGGCGGGGTGCAGGATCGGTGACTTCGCCGGCGGCCCGGCCCGCCCCGCCGAGCTGCTCGCCGCCACACCGGACCTCTTCGAACCAATGATCGACCTGCTTGCACGCCCGATGTCCCACGAGCCGCGCAATACTTGATCCTCGTGGGAACCCGCATCTTGACGGTGGAGGACGACGAGCGCATTCGCACCGCCGTCAAGTTGGCGCTCGAGGACGAGGGCTGGACCGTCGAGGAGGCCGCGAGCGGCGAGGAAGCGATCGCCAACTTCACCCACGCGCCGTCCGACGTCGTGCTGATCGACATCATGCTCCCCGGCATCGACGGCTTCGCGCTCTGCCGGGCACTGCGCCGCAGCAGCGACGTGCCGATCGTGATGGTCACGGCCCGCGCCGACACCCACGATGTCGTCGCCGGGCTCGAGGCAGGCGCCGACGACTACCTGACCAAGCCGTTCGCGCCGAAGGAGCTGTCGGCGCGGATCCGCGCCCTCTTGCGCCGCGCCCGTCCGGCCAAGCCGGGGTACCCCAAGCTGACGTTCGGCGATCTCGAGATCATTCCCGACGAGGGCAAGGTGACGTTGGCCGGGCAGGAGGTGCACCTCACCAAGACCGAGTTCCGCCTGCTCGTCGAGCTGGCCCAGAACCCCGGACGCGTGTTCAGCCGCGAGGCGCTGCTCGACAAGGTGTGGGGCTACGGCTACTTCGGTGACGGCCGGCTCGTCGACGTGCACGTGCGCCGGTTGCGCACCAAGGTCGAGGCCGATCCGGCGAACCCGCGCCACGTCGTGACGGTCCGCGGGCTCGGCTACCGCCTCCAGTCGTGACGGGGTGAGCACGGTCGCTGCACCCGGCATCGACGCCGACGCAGACGCGCGTCGAGGTCTCGCGTCCCGGATCGGCGCGCTCCGTCAGCGCCGGCGCCGACTCCCGCTGCGGGCGCGCATCATGCTCACCTTCGGCTTCGGCGCGTTCGTGCTGTCGCTCCTCTTGGCCATCACGACCTACAACTTCACGAAGAACAACCTCTTGCACCAGCGTGACTCGGCGTCGGTGGACCAGGCCTACGACAACGCCCAGCGGCTGCTGCTCGATCTGCGCTCCGCGCCGCCGAACGCCCAAGGTCTCCTCACCGGGCTCGGTGCCAACCGCCCGCTGCTGCAGTACCACGATGCTTGGACGCCGAGCGACGGCAACTTCGACGACCAGGTGCTGCCGGCCAGCCTCCGCCAGCGAGTGGTGGACGACGACGTCCCGGCCCGGATGTTGATCCGGGTCAACGACGAGCCGGTCCTGGCGATCGGCATCCCGCTCCCCGAGGTCGACGCGTCGTACTTCGAGTTCGCCGACTACACGACGGTCAGCTCGACCCTGCAGAGCGTGCTGCTGGCGCTGGTGTTCGCGTCGGTGATCACGACGCTGGCCGGGGTCACGCTCGGCGTGATCGCCGGCCGTCGCACCGCCCGACCGCTCGTCGCCGCCTCGCAGGCGGCCAAGGCGATCGCCGGCGGTCAGCTCGACACCCGCCTCGCCCCGGCCGACGACCCCGACCTGCAGCGGCTGACCGAATCGTTCAACGAGATGGTCGAGGCGCTCGAGCAGCGCGTCGGCCGCGAAGAGCGCTTCGCCTCCGACGTCAGCCACGAGCTGCGCTCACCGTTGATGACGCTGTCCGCGTCGGTCGAGGTCATGCAGGCCCGCCGCGACGAGATGCCCGAGCGGGCCCAGGCCGCGCTCGACCTGCTCGTCGCCGACGTCTCGCGGTTCCAGGGCCTCGTGGAGGACCTGCTCGAGATCTCCCGCTTCGACGCCGGAGCCGTGCGCCTCCACCTCGAGGAGTTCGGTGTGGCCGAGTTCGTCCGCCAGGCGGTGGCGGTCAGCAGCCTGCCGAGGACGTCGGTCACCGTCAGCGACCGGGCCGAGATGGTGATCGTCAACGGCGACCGGCGGCGGCTGGCCCGGGTGGTCGCCAACCTGATCGACAACGCCCGTGCGCACGGTGGCGGCGACGTGACCGTCGAGGTCACCAGCCCCGATCCGGACGACGAACCGCTCACCCACGTCTGGATCGTCGTCGAGGATCACGGGCCAGGGGTGCCGGTCGAGGAGCGGGCCACCGTGTTCGAGCGCTTCGCCCGCGGCTCGGCGGCCGGGCGGCGCGGCGGAAGCGAAGGCGCCGGTCTCGGCCTCGCCCTCGTCGACGAGCACGTTCGCCTGCACGGCGGACGTGTCTGGGTCGACGACCGCGCCGACGGTGAACCCGGGGCACGGTTCTGCATCGAGCTCCCGGCCGAGGAGATCACCGAGTGAGGCGCGCCCTCGCGCTGCTCGCGTCAGCCGTGGGGCTGGTGGCCGTCGCCGGATGCGGCATCCGCACCGACGCCGCGCCACGCGACATCGCCGGCGACCGCCAGGAGCAGCTCAGCGAGGTCGGACGCGGTGACAGCGACACCCCGGCCGGCGGGAGCCGGGTCTACCTGGTCGACGCCGGCAGCCCGGTCGGGCTGCTGCGCGCTGTCGCTCGCGACGTGCCCCAGGAGCCCGAGCACCTCATGTCGGCGTTGCTCGCCGGCCCGTCCGACACCGAGCGCACCGGTCGGCTGCGCACGGCCATCCCCGCCGCCACGGAGCTGCTCGGCGTCCGCTACGACGGTCCGGCACTCGTCACGGTCGATCTATCCAACGGGATCCTGGACGCGACGGGCGACACCTTGGTCGATGCCGTGGCCCAGATCGTGTACACGCTCAGCGAGATCGACACGATCACCAGCGTGCAGCTGCGGGTCGAGGGCCAATCGCGCCAGTGGCCCATCGGCGACGGCACGCTGACCGGCGCCCCACTGACCGTCTACCAGTACCCCGGGCTCGCCGCCTCCGCACAACCGGACTACCCCGCCCTGCCCTCCGCCACGGCACCGTCCACGACCGCAACGTAGTGTTATTGGGTCCTGAAAACCGGATGTCTCATCCGAAGAAGGACTTGGCGACGTCGTGGTAGAGGTCGAGGTCGACGGTGCGGTTCTTGCCCATCGCCTCCGAGAGCGGCGCCCTCGTGATCCGTGACGAACGCAGCACCACCATCTGGCCCCAGGCCCGGTCGTGCACGGCGTCGATCGCCGCCAGCCCGTAGCGGGTCGACAGGACCCGGTCATAGGCCGTCGGGGTGCCACCGCGCTGCACGTGACCGATCTGCACGACCCGGGTCTCGAAGCCCGTGCGCGACTCGATCTCCGGGGCGATCAGGTCGCCGACCCCGCCGACCCGCTCGTGGCCGAAGCGGTCGAGGACGCGATCGGGCATCGCCAGGGTGCCCTCCGCCGGCGTGGCTCCCTCGGCGGCGACGACGATCGACGCGTAGCGCCCCCGTTCGTGGCGGCGCTCGATGATCGAGCAGACCTCGTCGATGTCGAAGGGCTCCTCAGGGATGATGATCACGGTCGCACCGCCGGCGATGCCGGCGTAGGTGGCGATCCATCCGGCATGGCGGCCCATCACCTCGACGACCATCACCCGGTCGTGGCTCTCCGCGGTCGTGTGCAGGCGGTCGATCGCGTCCGTCGCGATCTGCACCGCGGTGTGGAACCCGAAGGTCACGTCGGTGCCGTTGACGTCGTTGTCGATCGTCTTCGGCACGCCGACGATCGGGAAGCCGTACTCCGCGTGCAGCATGCTGGCGACGGTCAGCGAGCCGTTTCCACCGATGACGATCAGCGCGTCGAGATGCAGTTCTCGGAACGCCGACTCCACACGGGCGATCCCGTCGTCGTGGTCGAACGGGCTGCCCCGCTTGGTACCCAGCACGGTGCCTCCGCGCGGCAGCATGCCGCGCATCTTGGTGATGTCGAGCGGCGTGTACTCCTGGGCCATCACGCCGTCCCAGGCG
This sequence comes from uncultured Ilumatobacteraceae bacterium, assembly GCA_964565705.1. Taxonomy (GTDB): domain Bacteria; phylum Actinomycetota; class Acidimicrobiia; order Acidimicrobiales; family Ilumatobacteraceae; genus CAZMGD01. The sequence continues at coordinate 27,134 of CAZMGD010000046.1, forward strand.
TCGTGGAAGCCGAGGATCTCGTCGCCGGCCACCTCGCCCTTGCGGACGATCGCCCGGATCACAGCGTTCAAGCCGGGGCAGTCGCCGCCGCCGGTCAGGACTCCCACACGCACGCGCCGAGGGTACATGGATCGCCGCCTGGCGTGGCATCTACGCTCGGCCCATGCCCTGGGATGCGCAGCGAACCGTGCCGTGGGGCCGGCTCCTCAAGGAGTGGGCGCTGTTCGCTGGCGTCATGGTGCTCGTGTTCGCCCTGATCGCCAAGGCGCCTGTGGGGTCCTACCTCGGCCTGCTCGCCAGCCTCCCCCTGTACCTGGCGTTCGGCGCGGTCCTCGCCAAGTTCGGCTACTCGCGCAAGAGCCTGCGCGAGCTGCGTGCCGAGCGCGAGGCGCAGGCGGCAGCGACCTCCGCCGCAGCGGCACCCGGACCGCGGCCGAAGCCGGCACCCACGAAGCGGACGAGCACGGGCCCACAGCGGTCGTCCAAGCAGCGCAAGCGATGACGTCGCGCGAATGGGTGCTGGCGCTCGATGCCGGGACGACCGGCGTGCGGTCGCGTGCGGTGTTCGCGGACGGCGCGCCCAGCCGCGGCTCCTACCGCGAGCTGACCCAGCACTTCCCCCGGCCGGGGTGGGTGGAGCACGACGCGGCGGAGATCTGGGAGGCCGCGTCGGCCACCATCGCCGACGTGCTCGAGCAGGTGGGTGCACCGCCTGCCGCGATCGGGATCACCAACCAGCGCGAGACGGTCGTCGCGTGGGATCGGGTCACGGGTCGGCCCTACGGGCGGGCGATCGTGTGGCAGGACCGGCGTACCGCGGACGCCTGCGCGCAGCTGGAGCGTGCCGGCAACCTCCCGCTCGTGCGCGAGCAGACCGGGCTCGTGCTCGACCCTTACTTCTCGGCGTCGAAGATGCAGTGGATGCTCGCCAACGGCGTGCCGCTCACGTCGGCGCTCGCGTTCGGGACGATCGACAGCTGGCTGCTCTGGAACCTGACCGGAGGGGAGGTGTTCGCCACGGATGCGTCGAATGCGAGCCGCACCATGCTGCTCGACATCGGATCCCTCACGTGGAGCGACGAACTGCTCGACCTCTTCGGCGTGTCACCGGAGAGCCTGCCCGAGGTCCGGCCGTCGAGCGGACGGTTCGGGGTGACCTCGTCGCGCTGTGGCGCACCCCCGGGGATCCCCATCAGCGGCATCGCCGGCGACCAGCAAGCGGCGCTGTTCGGCCAGTGCTGCGTGCGCCCAGGCATGGCCAAGAACACGTACGGCACCGGCAGCTTCGTGCTCATGAACGTGGGCGGTCGCTGCCCGCCACCGGCGGACGGGTTGTTGACCACCGTCGCGTGGACGCTGGCCGACGGCAGCACGACGTACGCCCTGGAGGGGTCGATCTTCGTCACCGGCGCCGCGGTGCAGTGGCTGCGCGACGGGTTGCACGTCATCGACCACGCCGCCGAGATCGGGCCGCTCGCGGCGTCGGTGGCGAGCACCGATGGCGTGTACGTCGTGCCCGCCTTCACCGGCCTCGGCAGCCCGTGGTGGGAGCCCCACGCGCGAGGCACGATCGTCGGGATCACCCGCGGCACCGGTCGCGCCCAGATCGCCCGTGCCGTCGTGGAGTCGATGGCGTACCAGACACGTGACGCCGTCGATGCGATGGTCGGCGTCACCGGCCTCTCCCTGGGCGTGCTGCGCGTCGATGGCGGCGCGTCGTCGATGGACCTGTTGTTGCAGTTGCAAGCGGATCAGCTGGGTGTGCCGGTGCTGCGACCGGTGGACCGCGAGACGACGTCGCTCGGTGCGGCCTTCCTCGCCGGGCTCGCCGAGGGCGTGTGGCCATCGCTCGACGCCCTCGAGTCCACGTGGCAGCTCGAGGCCCGAGCCGAACCGTGCAAGGACCGCACGCTGCCCGACGCCCTGCACGAGGGCTGGCTGCGCGCCGTCGAACGATCGCGCGTCTGACGTCAGCTCAGCGATGCAGCGATCCGGACGAGCTGCTTCAGGTGGCCGCGCTCGGACGCCCGGAGGCTCCAACGTTGGCGGCCGACCGCGACCGTGAGATCACCGGCCGTCGCCCAGGCCACGTCGCCGGGCGCCGGTTCGGTCGTCGGCATGAACCGGGCACCGGCGAGGAACGCGAGGAGCCACCCCTCCTCGGGCAGCGTCCCCGCCGTGGCGCAGACCTCGGCCGGTTGACCGTTGAGCGCGACCGCCCAGTCGGTGTCGAGCGCGGCCTGCACCCTGTCGCACAGGAGGTCCAGCCGTTTGTCGGAATCGGCGAGCACCAGCGCCTCCACCAGGTCGAGGAGCTGTGCTTCCCGTGTCGCCCGGCCGGCGATCACCGGCCAGACATCCTCGACCGCGACGCCGTCGACCTCGGCGATCTCGGTGAGCATCAGCGGCACGAGGTCGGCATCGGGCAGGGCGACGACGAGCTCGTCGATCGCCTGACCGCCGTCGCGCTCGACGATCTCGATGCTCAGCACGTCGCCACGCACGGCACCGATCCGCGTCGCGACGAGGCCGAGCGCCCCCGGGCGGTCGGGCAGCCAGAGGCGCAGCACGTACGTGTCCATCCGTGGAGAACCTAGGGATCGCACTCGCTCGCGGTGTCACCAATCCGTGACACCCATGTGAACGCTAGGTCGACAAGCGCGTCAGGCCGCGCTTCAGGTTGCGGACGCCTTGGCCGATGCGTTGCTCGTTCTCGATGAGCGCGAACCGCACGAACCCCTCACCGCCCGGGCCGAAGCCGACACCGGGTGAGAGGGCGACGTCGCACTCGCGCACGATGTGCGAGCAGAACGTGACCGAGTCCATGTCGGCGTACGGCTCCGGGATCGGCGCCCACACGAACATCGAACCGTTCGGCTTGGGGATGTCCCAGCCGATGCGGCCGAGCCCGTCGATCAGCGCGTCGCGACGGCTCTGGTAGGTGGCGCAGATCTCCTTCGGGAAGTCCGGCTCCTCGTTGATCGTCACCGTCGCCGCGATCTGCACCGGCTGGAAGGTGCCGTAGTCGAGGTAGCTCTTCAGCTTGACGAGCGCCTGCACCACATCGCGGTTGCCGAGCAGGAACGCGACGCGCCAGCCGGCCATCGAGAAGCTCTTGGTCATCGAGTACAGCTCGACCGCGCATTCCTTGGCACCGTCGGACATGGGCTTCGACGGCTACCAGCCGCCGTCGATCCTCCAGGCCGAAGGTGC
>CAZMGD010000047.1:0-30251 GCA_964565705.1 uncultured Ilumatobacteraceae bacterium
ACCGACGAGTACTCGTCGAAGTCGAGCCGGAACAGCGTGTACGACGTCACCACCAGTGGGGCGTGGGCGACGGCGAGCCCGGCGATCGGCATGCCGCTGCGCCTGGCCGACTCGGTGACCGCCACGACATCGAGTTGCGGCACGAAACGGCGGGCCTCGTCCACCCAGTTCGACACCACGCTGGTCGGCGCGAGCACGAGGATCGGCCCGAGGCCCGGCTCGGTCTCGCGGGCGTGAGCGAACAGGGCGAGGGTCTGCAGCGTCTTGCCGAGGCCCATGTCGTCGGCGAGGATGCCGCCGAGTCGGTGGTGCCACAGCGTCGCCAGCCAGCGGAACCCGTCGAGCTGGTAGGGCCGCATGTCGGCATCGACCGGCGGGTCGGCGATGGCCATGCCGGCGTCGAACCGCAGCAGGGCATCGACCTGTCGTTGCCAGGCGGCCGCTTGGCGGGTCACCACGCCGAGCTCCTGCAGCTCGTCCCACAGGTCGGCCTGGAAGCGACTCAACCGCAGTGTCGACGTGGGCTGGTCGTCGAGTGCCCTTGCCTCCTCGATCAAGCGGTGCAGGGCGATCAGCTCCGGCCGGTCGAGGGCGAAGTACGAGCCGTCGGGCAAGAGCAGGTGCGAGCGACCCTCGGCGAGCGCGACGAACACTGCGGCGAACGGGACCTCGCGGTCGTCGGCGACGACGGTGACGCCGAGGTCGAACCAGTCGGTGGTGCCCTCGGCCTCGTCGGCCGTCAAGGCGATGGTGAGCGAGCCGCCGACGTCTCGGTACGCCGCCGGATCGCCGTCGGCGACGACGGTGACGTGATCGCTGGCGCGCAGGCGGGGGAGCTCCTCGGTGGCGAAGCGCATGGTGGCGCTGCCGTCGAGGGAGCGATCGCGTCCTGCGTCCGCGTCGGGCGCCGCGTCGCGGACGGCGGCGAGCAGTGCCGCCTCGGCCCGCGGGTCGCGCAGGTCCCCGGCGGACGTTGGCGCGTCGGCGGCGAAGCGAGCCGGCGCCTCGTCGACCTCGTAGAGCCAGGACCAGGTCAGCCGGAGGTGGTGGTCGCGCCCGAACTCGGCGGTGAGGACCAGCTCGGGCCCGGTGAGCCGCGGCGCGGTGAACGACCGGTCCGACGACACGACCGGCGCCACGGCGGCGAGGATCGGCCAGGCGTCGGCCGCGAACCGTCCCGCGTCACCCGGCGGGATCTCGATGTGCTCGCCGGCGAGGACCATCAGCTGCAGCGGTGGCGGAACCGGGCGGGTCAGGCGGGCGAGGAGGAGCGGCTGGTCGCGGTTGGCCGACGCGCTGCTGCCGGGACGGGACGTGACGATCGCCCCGCCGGCGTCGCCGATGAAGGCGAGTGCGGCCATGTCGGGCGGAGCGGCCTCGCCGCCGAGGTACAGGACGGGCGCGACCCTGCGGGAGCGCCGGCCGGTCACGTCGAGGCGCAACTCGCCGTCGTCGATCCGCTCCACGGGACCCCAGGCGGGTGTGGTGTGGATCAGCTCCACGCCGAGGTCGCCTGCGGCGTCGAGCAAGGGCCAGAGCACATCGGCGTCGATGGTCGTCAAGTCGAGCTCTCGGGCGGCCGTTGAGCTGGAGTACCAGTAGGTGGACGTCGACCGCTGGCGTGCGGCGGCGTCGACCGCGCGGCGGATCGACGCCAACAGCTCGACGTGGTCGCTGCGGAAGCCGTCGCGCAGCTGCCATGACCGCTCGACGTCCCATGTCAGGTTGTCGTTGACCCACTTCACCTTGCCCTGGCGCATGACTCGAGCCCTGAGCTTCTTGCGGACTCCGGGCCCCGCCGCGGGCACGGAGAGCTCGATGGCCAGCGGGCGGCCGACTCGTGAGGTCAGCCGCGGTGTCGGCGAGAGCTCGCGAATGCGTGCCAGCCACACCGGGTCGCGCGGTGGCTGCGGGGCGACGACGGCGCGGGCGGGCTGGGAGGCGGCGCGCCACGACGGGACACCGCCGGCCGCCCGCTCCACCAGGGCGATCAGCGCGGCGACGCTGTGCTTGCAGTCGAGGCCGACGGGACACGAGCAGTCGCCGTACTCGAAGCGCAGCGCGCCGGGCATGCCGTCCAACCCGACGACCAAGTCGTACACCGCCCTCGACCCGACGACGCGGGCGTCGATCTCCTGCGTGTCGGAGTCCCAGCTTGCCGCCAGCACCCTGCCGGTACGGGCGTACTTGGCGCCGCGGTCGTACGTCGTCGCGCCGACCGACGTGCGCAGGCTGTCGAGGTCGAAGCCGGCAAGCTCGGTGAGGTCGGCGCCGTCGTCACGAGACACTCGGTCGACCGTAGCGGCGACCGCGACCGGCGTCCCGGTGGAGGGCGTGACAGAAGGTGCGCGGGTGGAGCGGCGTCGCCGCGGGGAGTTCGTCGGCTCCTGCCCGATGCTGGAGTCCACCACGACGCTGGAGATCCACCGACGATCGTCCCGGACAGTCGATCGCAGGAACGGACGAGTGCGGTGTTCGGCGTACTTGCCCGAGACCGAGCGACAACGAGGCTACGGGAGCATCGCGCGAGCGCGCCCGGGGCGCCGGCGGTCGACATCGATCGGCGTGGCGCGACGCTTGGCCTGCGAAGATGTCGAGATCGCACGGGCGACCGGGATGACGACGCAGGATCGGTTGATCCGTGAGGCGGAGAGGTTGATGTCGCGTCGCGGGATCGATGCGGTCGATCTGATCGACATCCAGGAAGCTGCCGGGCAGCGCAACCGCGGGGTCGTGCACTACTACTTCCGGGACCGTCAAGGGCTCGTCTTGGCGATCGTGAACAAGCATCGCGAGCCGATCAACCGGGCCCGTCACGAGCGGCTGGATCTTCTCGAGGCAGGCGAGTCGATCAGCCTGGGCGGATTGGTCGAGGCTGCAGTGCGCCCGCTCGCCGAGAGCTTGGGGTCACCGTCTGGTCGTGACTACCTCGTGATCCATGCGGAGTTGGCGACCCGGTTCGGGAGCGGCCGGTTGTACGCGCCGACGTCGATCCACACCGACAGCGTGCCGCGCATGAACGACTTGATCGTGCTGGCTCTTGGCGGATCGGGTGTGGCGCGGCTGTACTTCGTCGAGCAGGCCAACATGGTGATTCCTCTGTTGCTGGCGGATCTGGCGCGGATGGTGAATCGGCGTGATCTGACGGTGGGGCAGGCCATGCATCGAGTCGATGACGTCGTCGAGTTCGTCACGCGGGGGCTCACGCCGCGCTGATCGCGCTGATCGATGCCGGCGATCAACGAGCCGGCGGCGAAGTGGTCACGGCGTGCGGACGACCGGTGGGAACTGGTAGGTGCCTGCGAGGATCTCGTCGCCGGGGATGTAGAGGCGGAACACGAGCCGGAAGCGGTCGTCGGGGGCGGGGAGCCAGTTGGCGCGCTGGAGCGGATCGCTGGGTTCGGTGTGTGTGATGGTGAGGGTGAGTGAGCCGTCGCCGGAGTGGCGGATGCCGGGGGTCCGGTCACCGATGGAGTAGCGGTCGATGGCGTTGGCGACGAGGTAGTAGTCGGGGATGCTGTACATGGTGATCGACCAGAACGCGCCGACAGGCGGCTTGGTCGGGAACGTCATGCTGTAGGTGGCGTGCCCGGTGAGCGGGTCGCCAGCGATGTCGGTGAACGCTTGGCAGTAGACGGCTTCGTAGCCGTTGTTGCCCCACAGACCGACCCGGTCGGCGACGGCCCGCAGGGCGAAGCGGAGCTCGGGCGGGTAGTCCATCTTCCATTCGGGGCTGTCGATGGTGCCGGGTCCGAGGTGGTCGAGGTTGTAGTCGAACATGTGCAGTCCGACGGTCCAGCCGTTGACGACCGGGGCTTCGCCGTGCTGGCTGATCTCTTCCATCTTCGTCTGGCCGGCGGCGAGCCCGGCTCGCAGAGCTTCGACGAGCACGGGGTCGGGCTCGACATAGGGGCTGGTGGTGTCGGAGAGCCCGAGTGGTGCGAAGCGTGCGGCGTAGGTGGTGTCACCGGCCGGCGCCGGGTAGCGCTGCGACAGGACCCGCGCGCGTTCGTAGAAGGCCAGCGGCTCGGCGAGGTCGGTCCGCGTCTGGGGGATGCCGGCTGGTCGGGGCGCGTCGGCGTGGACGGGGGTGATCGTCGTGCGGTCTTGCAGTGCGGTGACGTTGCGGATGTCGTCGGGCCCGTCGCAGGCGAAGCGTCCGACGATGGACACGATGTCGGTAGAGCTGTCGATCCGGGTCGCGTCGGTCGGCAGCGGTCCGGTCCAACCGGGCGGGACGACGACGAACGATCCGGCGCCGTTGCCGCTGGCTCGGGTGCCGATGTAGGCGATGTTGTTGGTCCAGGCGTCGACGAGTTGCAGCACGTAGTAGCGGGCGCCGGTGTCGGGGACGTCGATCCGCAGCGGTCCGACGGTGAGATCGAGCTGCGCCATCGAGTAGACGGTGTCGTTGTTGATCGTGACGAACGTGTCGGTGGCGTCGGCCAGCTTGCGGGCGTGGGAGAACGTGTTGAACGGCGCGGCAGGGTTCGAGCCGACGCCGGTGGTGACGTATCGCTCGACCTGGGCGAGGTTCTCGACCAGTGGGTAGTAGTAGAGGTACGCGTCAGCGGCGCGGGCGATGGTGGCGTCGGTGTCGGTCATGGCTCCTCGAATGATGTCGCGGTCGGGGGCAGAAGGACGTCGGCGATCGCATGCCATTGAAGACCCTCCCTAACGTGCCGGCTTCGGCAGGTTAACCCGAGCGGCGCCGACGAACACTCGATCCATGCAGGAGGCCGCGACGCTCCGTGGTGCGCTGACGGATTGCGGGTCGTGTCGAGTCGCCATAAAGACGGTCTTTGGGATGATGTCCGGCAGCGGCGCCCGGATCCGCTCGCAGAACGCCGCCGCATGCGCCATGATGCGGGGATGCGTGAGGAACTGCAGGGACGGTTGGCGGGTGTGAGGATGGACGGCGAGTTGCCTGCCCGCGAGGACATCCCGAGGGTGTTCGACGAGCTCGACTTCCAGATGGCTTGCCAGGTGTATCTGTGGGGATTGCCGTTGGTGTCGTATGCGCAGTGGCAGCTGCAGCATCGGGAGGTGTTCGGGGCGTCGAACACTGATCTGGTCCACTACGTGAGCTACGCGGACCGGTTGGGGTTGATCACGGCGAACGCGACGACGCCGTACATCTTGAACTTCATCGCGTTGCGCGAGACCGGGCCGTTGGTGATCGAGTTGCCGGCCGGGCCGACGGCGGGTGGGGTGTCGGACTTCTGGCAGCGCGAGATCGCCGTGATGGGGGAGATGGGTCCGGATCAGGGGCGTGGTGGCAAGCACCTGGTGGTCCCGCCGGGGCAGGACGTGCCCGACGGCGCCGACGGGCACACGGTCGTGCACTCGACGGGGATGAACATCATGTTCGGGTTCCGCACCCTCGACCCGGATCCGCAGCGGGCCCGGGCGCTGGTCGACGCGGTTCGGGTGTATCCGTTCGCGCAGCGCGATGATCCACCTGCGACGAGGTTGGTCTCGCCGGGCGGCCGGGCGTGGACAGGTGACCAGCCGAGGGGAATCGACTACTGGGTGCGCTTGCACGACATCTACCAGTCCGAGATCGTCGACGAGCGCGACCGGTTCTTCTTGGCGATGATGCGCCAGCTCGGCATCGAGCGGGGCAAGCCGTTCGCACCCGACGATCGCCTGACGCGGATCCTCGCCGAGGCGACGGCCGCCGGGGAGCTGATGGCGCAGGTCAACTCGTTCGCCAAGCGGTTCCCGGGCGCGTCGTACTGGCCGGACCGGCAGTGGGACCTGGTGTTGCAGATGGACCATTCGGATCAGCGCGGTGACGGCTACGACCAGCTGCTGGAGCGGACTGCGTGGTTCTACGAGGCGGTGAGCTTCTCGGAGGCGATGAAGAGCCAGACGCCCGGGCTCGGTCAGGCGTACCTCGGGGCGTACACCGCGGCCGACGGCTCCTGGCTCGACGGCGCGGTGGACTACACGTTGCACGTCCCGGCAGATCCGCCGGCGAAGTTGTTCTGGTCGATCACCGTCTACGACATCACGACGCGCTGCTTGATCGACAACGAGCAGCAGCGCGGCGACCGTGGCTCACGCAACACGGACCTGCAGACCAACGTCGACGGGTCGGTCGACCTGTTCTTCGGGCCCAACCCGCCTGTGGCCGGGGAGTCGAACTGGATCCAGACGATCCCCGGCCGTCACTGGTTCGCGTACTGCCGGTTCTACGGTCCGCTCGAGCCGTACTTCGACCGCACCTGGAAGCTGGGCGACATCATCGCCGCCTGACGATGGGAGTCTGTGGCGTGCGCCGCCGGTCTCTCGGTCGATCTGGTCTCGCGGCGGCTGCCGCCGCCGTCCGGTCGGCGCCGGTGGAGGCGGTCAACGTCGTGGCGTTCAGTCCTCCCGTGTTCTCGACGAACGAGAACGGGGCGATCTTCACGATCGGGAACAACCTGCTGACGCGCCCGGCGACGCCATCCGCGAGGCCACCCACGAGATTCCCGGCATCACCCGCACCGACTGATCAAGCGCGTCACGGGCGCGGCCCGACGGGCCTCCGCGCCGACTCCAGCCCCGATGGCTCGTCGTTGCCGACGGCAACTCCAGCAAACCCGAGCCCAGGCTCTTGCGTCCGGCAACCCCCCGAGCCAGTACATGTCGGATGTCGCCACTCCAGGCAAGGCGATTGTGGGCGGCTACCAGGATCTGCCCGTTGGCGGCCGACAACGACTGCCCAGTGACGGCCACGTCAGTCACGCCCCGTGGTGGCGGTACATCGGCGACATCGTCGAGATGCTCGCCGGCGACGACACCGACGTCCGCCTGGTCATCGAAGCGCTCGACGCCGCCGAGACGAACAGCTCGGTGCGCTCGCCATGAGCGACGAGTGGGGGCCACTGGCCGCGCTCGCGGGGAGTGGGAGGGCATCGACGGGTTCGACCGTCGTGACACTCGCCGGGTCGTTCTCGGCACACTTCGCGGAGATCTACGGGGCTTCGGTGTGAGAAGAGAACTCGAACGCGTCCGCGGTCGTGTCAGCGGAGGCGGGAGGATCCGTCTTCACCGGTCGTCAAGGTCTGGGCGATGAGCGCGTCGAGAGTCTCCTGCCCGGGAGGGGGAACGTTGGGTTGCGCGGCCATGGCCCGGACTCGGTCGAAGGCGTCGCGGATGGCGTCATGTCGCAGCACGGGACCGTGGGCGGAGGCGATCGTCGTGGGGGCGATGGCCTCGACCCTGCTGACGTGGCGGGCGTAGGCGGCCGTGTCGAGCCATGCGTGCCAGGGCGATACCAGGCTGTTGAAGAGCGCGAACGACTCGTCGTAGAGGTCGGGTGGCAGGTCTGCGGCGTCGTAGACGGCACCGGTGGTGAGGGCGGCGAACGAGTCGACGGCCCACATCGCTCCCGTGCGCTCGTCGTAGAGCCCCCGCGTGGTCGGCCCATCGAAGATCGGTGGGCGGAAGAGGTGCAGATGCCGGTCACCGACGTCGAACGAGGTGTCCGCTTCGAGCCACACCTGACGCTCGAGGGGAAGCAGGCCCGGGTGGTCGATACGGACGCGCTCGTTGGTGAAGAAGTTGGACACCACCTTGGCGCGCGGTGCAAGGGAAAGGAGCTGCGACAGGTTGCCGAGGTGGTCGCCGTCGTCATGGGAGAGGAACACCCACTGGACGTCGGCGGGGTCGACGATGGAGGCGACCGATGCCAGCCAGTGCTCGCGGAACAAGGGTGCGCCGGTGTCGACGATGACGGGCTGGTCGGCGAGGATCACCATCGAGTTGACGAAGACGTAGGTGCCGGGCTGGGCGGCAACGATGCTGGGGATGAGATAGGTGTCGTCGGCGATGCGCTGCGGCTCGACGGTTGGAGGCGCGGCGGCCGTTGGGATCTCGGAGATGGTCATGGGGTCTTCCTTTCGGGTTGGTGGTGGTGGTTGGATGAGGGCGAGTTCGGTCACGGGCGCGCCGCTTCCACTGCGGGTTGCGGCGCGACGGGTCGCTCTGGTGTTCAGCTCAGTCCGGTGGTGTGACACCGAGCTGGGCCCACATCGCGTTGACGTCGCCGATGGTGGCGACGGTGTCGCCCTCGGCGACGACGAGATCGAACTCGTGGCGACCGTCGGAGAACGCGTCGACGAACGACTGGCCGAAGGCGACGAAGCCCGGCCAGTCGAGCACGTTCGTGCCGAACACGGTCGCTTGGAAGGAGCCGCCGACGGCGTCGAACGCCGCCAGTGAGCCAGGTGGAGGATCCGGAACTCGAGCGGCCGTCCCCGACCGGGCAGTCCGAGTGGGTTGCCGACGGCCACCCCTCGCCAGAGGCTCTCGTCGACGACGAAGTCGGCGCCGTGGTATCGGCGGATCGTGGTGACCTGTTCCTGTTCCAGATCGGCGAAGAGCCGCTGGTAGAACTCGCGCGCCTGTTCGCGCCCCCGCCGCGGGCCGAGCGGTGCGCCGACCACGTCGTGGTCGACGTCGTCGGTGAGCGTCCCCAGCACGCCCCCGACGTCGTCGCACGCCTCGAACCCGAAGTGCTCGTCGATCATGCGATCCATCTCGGCTGTCGTCAGCGACCCTGAGGCGATGGTTGTCTGCGCCGTCATCGTCCGTTACTCTTTCCCATCATTGAACTCTAGACGCCTCATGTAACTCTGGTTGCATGAACTTGTCAAGGGTCTGAGTTCAGCGGCCGAGGAGGCGAGATCGATGGCGACAACCGACGGGACCGAACAACGAGGTGACCAGTTGGCCACAGTGCGCACGACCGCCACCGAGACGGGACGCGTGAACCAGAAGCTGCGCACCCGTCATGCCCTGCTGGCGGCCGCCAAGGAGCTCGTGGATGCCGGCGGCACCCCGACCTTGGCCGAGGTTGCCGAGCACGCCCTCGTCTCGAAGACCACCGCCTACCGGTACTTCGCGTCCGCGGACGACCTCGTCGCCGAGGTGTTCTTCGACCGCGACTTCCCCACCCTCGCGACGGTGTTCGCATCGGTCGGCGATGACCCCACCGAGCGACTTCTCGCCGTCGAGGCCGCCGTCAACGACGCCCTGCTGGCCAACGAGTTGGCGATGCGGTTGATCGTGCGCAACTCGCTCGATGTGAACCTGACGGCCACCGACGAGCCGCCCCTACGTCTCGGTCGGCGTCGAGCCCTGATCGCCGCAGCGCTCGGCCCCCTCCACGACGACCTCCCGCCGGACGCACTCGAACGGCTGCAGGACGCCCTCGCCTTCGTGATCGGACCGGAGGCGATCATCGCAGCACGCGACGTCTGTGGGCTCACGCCAGACCAGACCCGGGACGTCACGAGGTGGGCGGCCACCGCGCTGCTCGCCTACGCCCGAGAACCGTCGGGCACATCGAGGCCGCCCGACGCGTCGGTGTGACCCACGATGCAGTGCAGGGTCGCGCCGCCAGCACATCGATCGATGCGGCGAGGAGTGGAGTCCTGCCGGTCAATCGATGGTCTGAGCGAGGACGGTGGTGACCATGTAGTCGACGAACTGGTCGGGTTGCTCCCACAGCGGTCGGTGGCCGGAGGTGTCGAGGACGATGCGGTCCTTGGTGGGGGCGTCGATCATCGGGTACCAGTCGTCGAACACCTCGGCGCGCCCGTCGGCTTCGTGTGCGCCCTGGACGAAGTACACCGGGATGTCGAAGTCGGTGGCCGTCCGACGGAAGTCGATGTCCTGGAGCTGGGGGTACAGGACGCTGAAGGTGTCCATGAACGCGCCGAGCATGTGGACCTGGTCGATCAGGCTGTGTTCGGAGACAAAGAAGTTCTCGGAGAACCCGCCTTCGCCTTCGGAGTTGGTGCTGTGGTCGTAGGGGTAGACGTCGCGTTCACTCGACAGTGCCGTCTCGTAGTCGAGCATTCGGTCATACGGGGGTGGGCCGATGGCGACGAGTTCGGCAGCGAGGCCGCGGTCGCCGGTGGCCTCGGCCCAGGCAAGGGTGTCCTCGTAGAAGATGGTGTCGGTGGCGAGTTGGCTCACCATCTGGCCGGTTCCGATGAACGCCGTGTAGAGCTCGGGCCTTTGTTGGACGGCGAGCACGCCGAGCGTGGACCCCCAGGACTGGCCGAGCAGGTAGATGCGGTCCTGCTCGAAGCGTTCACGTAGCTGGTCGGTCACGGTGATCGTGTCGTCGACGGCCGACGCGAGGGTGTAGGTGTCGGTCGGGTCGAGCTCGTCGTAGGACGTGCCGGCACCGCGCTGGTCCCAGGTGACGACGGTGAAGTGTTCTTCGAGCTCTGGCAGGTGCCGGCGCATCGCTCCCATCTCGGCCCCGCCGGGTCCGCCGGCGAGGAACAGCAGCACCGGGTTGTCGAGACTGTGTCCGCGGATCATCAGGTGCAGGTCGTGTCCGTTCACGTCGACGGTGCTGAGCTCGGCGATCGACCCGGGGACACGATGACCATCGGCGTCGACGATCGCATCGGTGCTCGCCGGTCGGGCGAGCAAAGCGGTGAAGGCGACGAGTCCGGCCGCAACGAGCACCGCAACGCTTTGCCGCGCTCGTCGCGGCCATCGACGCACCGGCCCGGTCGAGTGGGTTGGCTGACGGAGTTGGCGGGCGATGCCGGCGCCGACGATCGCGCCGAACGCCATCGGGGCCAGTGAGATCAGGCCGTGGAAGCCGCGGCCGACGACGAGCGCGTAGGTCCCGTACGTGCTGAAGGCGGGTGCGTCGACGGTGGGGCCGTCTGCGTTCACCCTGGTCAGCTCGAACGCCACGGCGAACGCGATCGGGGCGGCAAGCAGCGCCCACCGGGATCGCATGGTCAGCCCTGCGACGACGCCGACGGTCAGGCTGATGACGATCGACCAGATCGCTTGAGCGGTGGTGAGCGGGCTGCGCGGGGTCCACAGGCCTGCCACCAGCCCCCACACCGCGGCAGCACCGACGCCGCAGGCGGCTCCGATTCGACGATCCCGCCACATCGGCTGAAGTACGGCCTGCGCCCGCTCGAGCGCCGCGCCGTGACGGGTGCTCCACCGCGCGGAGCGGAACGGAACGCGGTCCGTGAGGGCCTCCTCCGCGTCGGCATCAGCCGGGGTTCGGGTGACGGGTGGATCGGAATGGGTGCTCATGACACGGCCTCTGAGCGTCGTCGACGTCCACCATCCACGCTGCGCTCGAACCGTCGGTTCCGATAGGGCCTTTCGTCGGATTGCGCTCCGGTGATTCCGCTGCGTGGCCGTGTGGAGCTCCCGTGCGATCTCGGGGCCGCTGAGGTCGCTGCGCAACAGCCGCAGCACGTCGAGCTCGCGACTGCTGAGTTCGTGGACGAGTCCGCTGCGAGGGGCCCGAGCTGTGTGGTCCGAGGCCGTGCTCGCCTCCGACTCCGCGGTGAGGTCGATGGCGCCGAGCACTCGTCGGGCATGGGGAGTGGTGTCTCGACGGGATGCGACCGAACGCAGGAGTGCGGTCACGGCCGGATCGAGTCCGCCGACGGGGAGGTGACCGATGCCAGTCGTACGTGTCGTCGTCGACGACGTCCACCGCGAATGGCACACGGTCAACGACCAGATCGGCCTGTGGGCCGACCAACCGCTTCGGCCGTGCACCCGGACGGACGAGCTCGTACACGTCACGGCCCTGACCGAGAGCCAACTCGATCTCGAGTTCGCCGCCCGGCGCGCCCACGAATCGCAAACCGCGCCGGACTCTTGAGATCGGACGATGTCCTGACGGGAAAGACCTAGGGTCGTTGGCGGTTCGAGCGAGGGATGGGGTCGCAGATGCGTGGTCCGCCGAAGCGGTTCAGCGATTGGGTGGTGGCTCATCCCGTCGTGTGGGGCGTGGGCTCGGGAGTCGTGCTGGTGCTGCTCGGCGTTGCTCTCGATCTCGCACCGATCGTGGTCGTCGCTGCCGGATCCGCCATCGGCGTGCTGAACATCCTTCACGCGAGGAGGCGCGGCTACTGCCCACTTCCGGCACAGCCGGGTTCTCACCCGGGGCGAGCGGAGGCCGAGCAACGGTTCCCGGACTGCAACCGTCCGAACGACTGAGACGTCGCTACTGCCACCTACCCGCGGTGGCACGTTGCAGTCGATCGGCGCGTTCGCGCACGGGTGCGCAGCCGAGACGATCGGCGATCGCTGTGGCTTCGGCGATCTCCCCGGCGGCGGTCGCGGCGTCACCGCGGTCGGCGAGGATCTCGGCGTGGTCGAGGAGGCCGTGGGCGAGGTGGTACGGCGTGCTGGAGGTGCGCAGCGCGTCAATGGCAGCGGCGTACAGGGGGTCGGCAGCTGCGGCGTCGGCGGCGGCGAGGCGTGCTCGGACGAGGAGTGCCTCGGCGCGCTGGACCGTTGCGACCGAACCCGGGGGGAGTCCGTCGTAGACGTCGAGGAGGTCCGCCTCGGCGGCGAGATCGCCGACGTCGTGCGCGCTGCGTGCTGCGAGGGGCCACACCCATCGAGCGGAGTCGCCACTGAACACGTTGCGGTCATCGCTGACCAGCTCCTGCCCGATGCGTAGCGCGTCGGCCGGTCGCCCGTCAGCGGCGGCGACGAACGCGCGCACGCACATGACGATTTCGTGGAGTTGCGGGTCCTCGCTGGTGAGGAGATCGGTGAGCCGGTCGAGGGTGTGGGAGGCGTCGTCGCCGTTGCCGCGCAGCGCGGCGAGCAGGCCGCGCACGACCGCCAGCAACTCGTCGTCGAGCAGCAGGACGGTGTCGGGGTGGGTCAGCGTGGCCGCGCAGTCGTCCCAGTCACCGGTCGCGAGCTGGGCGATCGCCAGGTTGAACAATGCGTTTGCCAGCTGGTCGACCTCGCCCGATCGCACCGCGAGTTCGACGGCATGCCGGGCGGCGTCGGCACCGGCGACCGGATCGGATTGGTTGAGGAGATCGGACAGGTTGAGCAACGCAGACGTTGCCCTTCGGGAGTCGTCGCAGTCGAGGGCGATCCGGCTTGCCTCGCGCAGGTACATCGCCGCTTCCCGATTTCGGCCGACGAACGAGAGGTGGAAGCCGCGTGCAGCGAGCACGTCCATGAAGACGGGGCCGACGAGGTCGAGTGCCCCGGCCAGGGCAAGGGCCTCCGAGGTCAACCGGTCGGCGTCGGGCTCGCCGGCGAGGTCGGACAACGCCGCCAGCTCGTTCAGGGCGCGGACCGTGTCGGCGTCGGGGTCGTCGCGCAGCACGTCGAGGGCCCGGACGGCGTGCTGGCGTGCTTCGGTGTAGCGGCCGCTGCGGCGCAGTGCCCTGCTGAGCTGGATGCGGGCCCGGGCGGCACCGCGCTCGTCAGCGATTGTCACCGCCGCGACGACGGCGCGCTCCGAGGTCGGGATCGCCGCTGCTGGGGAGACCGACGTCGTGGCGTATGCGCTGGCGAGGAGCAGCGTCGCGGTCCGCGGGTCGGTCGGATCGGCGGTCTCGACGAGGTCGGCGGCTTCCAGGTAGGAGGCGGCGGCCCGCGCTGGGGATCCGGCGCGCTCGGCGCGCTCGGCCGCCCGGGTGAGGCCAGTCACGGCGAGCTCGCGGATCTCGGCGACGTCGGGGTCGTCGGGGACGGCGTCCATCGCGTCGACGTGGTGTCGAGCGATGACGGCGATGACCTCTTCGCCGTCGCCGGCGAACACCGAGCGCAGGTGGGCGGCGACGGCGAGGTGGCGCGCCTTGCGATCACGGCGCGACAGCGTCTCGTAGGCGACCTGGCGGAGCAGATCCTGAGCGAAGCGGTAGTTGCCCCGCTCGGGCGACAACGGGTCGGCCGACACCTCGAACACCTCGCGGCGGACCAGCTCGGTCAACACCGATGTGGTCGCCGCCTCGTCGAGATCGCAGACCGCGACGACCGCGTCGCGCGAAAAGGTCGTGCCGAGCACCGCGGCGGTGCTGACCACCCGTCTGCCAACCGGATCGAGGCCGTCCAGGCGGGCAGCGAGCAACGCGTGCAGGCTGTCGGGCACCCCCAACACCCCGATGTCACCGACGAGCCGGTACACGCCATCGACCGGCCGGACGACATCACGATCGATCAACGCCCGGATGCTCTCCACCGCGTACAGCGGGATCCCTTGAGCGCGTTCGACGATCGCCTCGCGCGCCGCGATCGGAGCGCTGGGCAGCAGGGCATCGACGAGCGCGTCCATCGACGCCGCGTCGAGCGGGTCGAGAGTGATGCGCGCCCGGTTGCGACCAGACCCGAAACCAGGATGACGGTCATCGATCTCCGGGCGGGCCAAGACGAGCACGAAGATCGGCTGGTCTCGCGACCAGTCGACCAGCTGGTCGACGAAGTCGATCAGCTCACGATGGGCGTGGTGGGCGTCCTCGATCAAGATCGTGACCGGATGCACGCTGGCGAGCTGTTCGAAGAACCGGCGCCACCCAGCGAACAGGTCCTCGCGCCCGAGCTCAGCACCGCCGTCGTCAGGGTGAGCAGCACCGAGCAGACGACCGAGCCGGATGCCGATGAACGCCCGGTCGGCGACGTCGGGTACGAACCGCTCGAGGCCGTCCAGCAACTTGGCGACGGTCGTGCCCTGCGAGTCCTCCTCGGCGATCTCCAGCCGCTGGCGTACGGCGGCGGCCAACGCCCAGTACACGAGACCTTCGCCGTACGACAGGCACCGCCCCCGATGCCAGTACACCGCGTCGGCCAACCCGTCGACGTACTTCTCGAACTCCCACCCGAGCCGGGACTTGCCCACCCCCGCCGGTCCGGTGACGAGGACGAGACGTGTCTGGTGACGCTCTGCCGAGGCGAGGAACAGCTCACGGGTCAACCGAGTCTCCGCGCCGCGTCCCGTCAGCGGGGCCTCCAGACCGTCGATCCGCTGCACCCCGCCCACGCTCGACACCACGCGCACCGCGCGCCAGACGTGGAACGGCTCGCGCTTGCCCTTGAGCTCGAGCGCGCCTTCGTCGTCGAAGGCGATGGCGCTGGCGGTCAGCCGGCGTGTCGTCGCGTCGACCAGCACGCGGCCCGGTGGTGCGGCGGCTTGCACCCGCGCCGCGGTGTTGACCGCGTCGCCGGCGACCATCCCCTCGTTGGCCGCGCCGATCGTCACCGCCATCTCGCCGGTGACCACCCCAGCCCGCGCGCTCAACCCGCTGACCCCGACGTCCTCACCCAACTGGTGGATCGTCTCGAGCAGATCGAGCGCCGCTCGCACCGCTCGCTCAGCGTCTGATTCGGTCGCCAGCGGAGCACCCCACACGGCCATCACCGCGTCGCCGATGAACTTCTCGACCGTCCCGCCGTACCGGGAGATGACCGCGCGGGTCGCTTCGAAGTACCGGCTCAGCAGCTCGCGAACCACCTCCGGATCCCGCGCCTCGGCGAGTGGCGTGAACCCGACCAGATCGCAGAACAACACCGAGCACATGCGCCGCTCGGCGACCGGACCATCAACCGCCGGCGCTGCCCCCGCGTCGACGATGGCAGCCGCCGCCCCGATCCCGGTGCCGCAGTCACCGCAGAAACGCTTGCCGGCCTCGACAGCTGCCGAACACGTCGGGCAGACGTCACCAAGCGCGGCGCCGCACTCGCCGCAGAACCGCTTGCCGTCGGGGCTGGCCGCCCCACACCGTCCACAGTGCACCATGCCCTCCCGTGGCGGGAACTATAGGGACCGGCTCGTGTCCGCCCGAGTCGAGCCATGGCCCAGCAGCCATCGGCATTGGTGACGTCGTGGATCACGTCGTCGACGGCGGGCCTACGCCTTGGCTACCTCGAGGGTGATCTCTGCGACACCGGCGAGGGCTTTGGACACGGGACAACCCACCTTCGCCTTGTTGGCGAAGTCGGTGATCTCCTCCGACGACAAGTCCACGTCCACGATCGTCGACAAGGCGATCCGGTTGATGGTCGGGCCGTCCTCGCCGATCACGATCGACACCCGGGCCGTGGTGTCGATTGAGCTCGGAGGCGTGCCGTTGTCGGAGAGCAGCAGCGCCAGGAACTGTCCGAAACAGCCGGCGTGGGCAGCCCCGATCAGTTCCTCCGGATTGGTACCGGCGCCGTCGGCGAACCGGGAGGCCTTGGTGAAGGTGCCGTGCAAACCGGTGGCCGTCGACAGGGTCCCGGTCCCCTCGTCGAGAGATCCTTCCCAGCGGGCTGTAGCGGTTGCTGCCATTGGTTCCCCTTCCTCTGAATGTTGTTGCTGAAGTACTTGTTCTAGCACATCCTAGAAAAAGGCGGCACTGCTCACCGTTCTCATGGATGTTCGGCCTGGTCGCGCGCGGTGTCGTTGGATTGGTTCCAGACCAACTCGACAGCGCGGTGGGCGAGCTCGATCTCGTCCCACTGCTCGGGGTCGAGGGCATGGATGATGTGCGGGAACAGGTCGTACTCCTCGTCGTCGATGTGGGTGACGAGGAGGCGAAGCGCGTCGGGCACGCGCGGTCCGGCGAGGCCGTCGGCGAGCCACCGGTGCAGGTCGTCGTGTTCGCGGCAGAGCGCGTCGATCTGGTCGCCGAGTGGGGTCGATGCCTTGGCGTGCACGAAGAGTCCGACCTCTTCCTTGGCGGCGTGCATCTGCAGCAGCTCCACGAACTCGGCGAACACGCCAGGTGCGTCGGTGCCGTCGTGCAGGCTCGTATGGAGGATGTCGCCGAGCTCGAGCAGACGTTCGTGCTCGGCGGCGAGCTCCGAGGTCGGTCCGGATCGACGACAGCCGCAGTAGTCGCACATGGTCACGTCTCCTTGAAGCGAAGCTCAATCGTTGTCGTAGGTCCAGTCGGGGTGTTTGTGCCAGAAGCGCTCGTCGTAGGTGGCGTGGCCGTCGGCGAGGTCGAGCAGCTTGGGGATCGGGCGCTGCGCCGGACGCGGGCACCGATGCAGCTCGAGGTGTTCGGCGAACTCCTCGGGGAAGGCGCGCAGCACGCTGCTGACGAGGCGCTGCTCCTCGGTGGCGAGGAAGCAACGGCTGCCGTCGGTGACGCGTTCGAGCCAGCCGTGGATCACGCCGATGTCACGATCGTCGCCGGCACCGGTCTCGATCCGTTCGAGGCGGCCGGTGATCTCACCGGAGCCGATCTTGCACGGCGGGCATTGGCCGCACGACTCGATCGACAAGAAGCGTGACAACCGGTAGGCGGCGTCGACCATGCACGCGGTGTCGTCATGGACGATGAACCCGGCCGAACCCATCGCGCTGCCGATCGCAGCGAACCCCTCGTAGCTGACCGGGACATCGAGATCGGCCGAGGTCACGACCGGGTTGGCGACACCGGAGAACACAGCTTTGACCGTTCGACCCGGTGCCACCCCGCTCCCCACGGCGTCGATCACCGCACGCAGCGGCGTGCCGAGCTCGACCTCGCCGACGTCGGGAGCCACCACGTCGCCGACGACGGTGGCGACGATCGTCCCCGGCGAGTCGACGGTACCCATCGACCGGAACCAGCCGGCCCCGTGAGCGAGGATGTGCGCGACGTTGGCCAACGTCTCCACGTTGTTCACCAGCGTCGGGTTGGGCTCGTCGGTGCGGCGCCCGGCGCCGTGCGGACCCGCTTCCCATCCCTCCTGTGGCGACGCCGCGAACAGGCCGTGCTCGTAGGGCGGGAACCAGCGCGGCAGCGGCGGCTTGCCCTCGATGACCTCGAGCATCGCCTTCTCCTCGCCGAACAGGTACTCGTCGGGGCCGGCGACCACGGTCACGGTGCAGTCGGTGCAGATGCCGGCGGTCTGGAACTCCTGCACGGCGCGGGTGACCGCGGCGATCTCGCGCTCGAAGCTGGCCTTGAGGCAGATGAAGGCCTCCTCGGCGCCGACCGCGAACGCGGCGACGATCAAGCCTTCGACGAACTGGTACGGGTTGGCGCGCAGCAGGGCACGGTCCTTGAACGTGCCCGGTTCTCCCTCGGCGCCGTTGCACACCAGGTAGTGGCGCGATCCCTGGTCGGCGATGCT
Organism: uncultured Ilumatobacteraceae bacterium; assembly: GCA_964565705.1. GTDB lineage: Bacteria > Actinomycetota > Acidimicrobiia > Acidimicrobiales > Ilumatobacteraceae > CAZMGD01. The sequence goes on from CAZMGD010000047.1 coordinate 17,848, forward strand.
CGCCCACTTGCGTCCGGTCGGGAACCCGCCTCCGCCCCGGCCGCGCAACCCAGACGCGGTGATCAACTCGATCGTGGCTCGCGGCCCGAGCCGCTGTGCTGTCTCGACACCGACACCGCCGGCATCGGTCGCGAGGTACGCGTCGAGCGACGTGATCGGACTCGTCGGCAGCAGGAAGGTGGTGGTCATGTCACTCCTCGGTCGGTCGGCTGGCACGGATGGTTCCGACCCGACCGGCGCGCCATGCGCCGTCGAGCACCCACGCCGCGACCGCGACGGCGGTGACCTCCGCTGGCAGCGAGCCTGCCACGCTCACAGCGGCCGCGTTGGCCGCGGCGAGCCCGACCCACGATCTCGTCGACGCGAAGCCCGCCGAAAGCCGTTCAGGCCCGCCCCCGCGCAGCATCGGCATCAGGTAGGCGAGCGAACCCCACAGGATCTGGGCATACCCCCCGAGCACCAGCACGAGCAGCCAACGATCGCCGAACACCGCCCGGTCCGCGCGCGACGCGTCCACCGCCGTCGCGGCGACGGCGATCGCCCACCAGCAGCCGCCAGCCCACAGTGCCAGCAACCGCGGACCCGCCCAGCGCAACTGGCGATGGGTCGGGCGAGGCAGCATCCAGAGCACGCCCCCGATGCCGAGCGCGTAGCCGCCGAGCCCGACCGCGGCGAGCGGTCCGGCATCGACCGCCATCGCGGCCACCGCAACCGCCAACGCCGAGCCCATCCAGCACAACGTGACCGTCATCGTCCTCGGACGGGCGCGAGGCGCCAACCGCGACCGCCCCACGGTGGCCGCGAAGAACGGCATCGTGCCAGCGATCACCAGCCCGACCAGACCGAGCAGGTTCGTGGTGACGTGCGCAGCACGCATCTCCACAGACAGTGTGCCGGCGGCCATGACCACACCGAGCACGATGCCGACGACGCCCGCAGCGATCGCGGCGAGGTAGAACGCCACGGCCACGTCGAACCGCCGCTCGACGCCTCGGCGAATGGTCGCGACCAGCAGCCAGGCGAGCACCAACAACCCGGCCAGGTAGACCGACCCGGCAACCGCAACCAACGCAGCGGGAAGCCCGCCCTCGCGGGCGAGCGCGACGCCAGCCGCACCGGCAGCGATCAACGCTCGCTGAACGGCCACCCACCGACCCGGAGGCGCAGGAGCCGCCGACCAGGTGACCGTCAGCATCAACGACACACCACTGATCGCGAGCATCACTCCTCCGGCCAGGAACAGATGCAGCACCAACCATCGAGGGCCCCCAAACGCAACGGCCAGCGCCGCGGCGGCGATGAACGCCAACACGAGACGCAGCGTCGTACGAGTCTGTGCATGCGAACGGCGAACCCGATCGGCAGCGCCCCGACCACCCGCTGTCGCTCGCCGGCTCTCGCTGTCTTGCGCCGCGGTCCCGGTGCAAGGGACGCGTGCTCGGGCCCGAGCCGTCATCTCCTTCGCGACCTCCGATCCAACCCGTCTGTTATTCTAGTTGATGCTAGAATAACAGGTGGCGAGAGTCCGCGGAGCAGTCCGATGCGTCAGAGAGAGCCGAGGAGGACCACCGACATGTTCACAGCACCCATCGGCGACGACGTTGATGCGGCACCGGCTGACGATGACCTGCCATCGCCTCGCATCGAGATCGTCCGCGCCTACGACAGCAGCACGCCTGACCGTCATCGAGTCCTGGTGGACCGCCTCTGGCCTCGCGGTGTCACCAAGCGCAAGGCCGCGATCGACGAGTGGCTGCACGAGGTGGCTCCGAGCACCGAACTGCGCCGCTGGTACGCCCACGAGCCCGCGAAGTTCCCGGAGTTCGCCCGCCGATACCGCGACGAGCTCGACCAGCGGCCGGGCTCGGATGCCGTAGCTCGGCTCCTCGACATGGCGGACTCAAATCCGATCACGCTCGTCACCGCCACCCGAGACGTCGAGCACTCGGGAGCGCGAGTGCTGCTCGACCATCTCGCCGCGCTCGGACCGGAACACCGACGCCGATCACGTGCGTCCGCGACCGCCGCCCGGCCCATCCGCGAGGAACGCCGCGGTGCCGAGCGCGAGACGAGGTGATGCCGGTGAGCACCCTGCAGCAGCAAGCCCGAGCACTCGGTGACCCCACCCGGCATGCCGTGTTCCGTCACATCGTGGATGCCGACGAACCAGTCGCGATCGCGGAGCTGACCCAACGGTTCGCGTTCAACCACAACGCCATCCGGCAACACCTCGCCAAGCTCGTCGACGCCGGGCTGGTGGTCGAGACCACAGCACCGGCGACCGGGCCCGGCCGACCCCGACTCGTGTACGCGGTCGACCCGGCAGCCGAAGGGCAGTGGGGTACGACCGGGCCGTACGAGCGGCTCAGCCGCCTGCTCGCCGACATCATCACCACCGGGCTCAGCCCGGAGGAGATCGGGCGTCGCGCCGCCGACGAGTTCCGCGTACCGTCACCGTCGGGCGATGTGATCGCCGACATGACCGCAGCCATGGCCCGTCAGGGCTTCGCGCCCGACGTACGGCCGGTGCGGGGCGGGGTCGAGATCGTCCTGCGCAACTGCCCGTTCGAGTCGACCGCCCGTGCCGCGCGAGACACGGTGTGCGCCCTGCATCTCGGCATCGCCGAAGGGCTCGCCGACGGTACGTCCCTCGTCGTCGACGAGCTCGTCGGGTACGAGCCTGGCCGCGCCAACTGTCGGCTCCGGGTGCACGTGGCGGATCCCACCGCCGAGCGACCGGACGCCGAGGCGACGCTCTTGTTGCGGGACGTCCGTCACCGTTGAGTGAGCGCGGCGGCGACACAGAGACAGCCTCACGACCTCGCGTTCGTCGATTCGACTGCATCGCGGAGACGTCAGTGCACGCCGGGTCGCGCCCTGTCCTGCTCCGAGCTCGGTCAAGACCTGATCGAGCACCGGCAGGAAGGCCCGTACTGCGGCCGCGTGGGCTCGACGTCCGGACGGTGTCAAGCGAATGCGGTACGACCACCACGGTCAGCACGCTGGCAGGGGCATCCGGAACACTCACGGTTCGTCATCTGCGCGCCGCTGGCAGTCAACGCGACATCGGTCGCGCTCTCGCCGCCGCGGCTCAGGTGGAGCGGCGCGTCGCCCGGTCAGGTCGCGTCGACGGCGCCGCAGTCGTGGTCGACGCCGCGGAGCCGACGCGAGATCAGCCCGGCGGTGGCGGCTGCGTGATGCTTGGCGAGGTCGGCCTTCGGTCCGCGCCATCGTGCATCGATCGACGCGACCCACAGCTGGAACCAGCGGTCGAAGTGCTCGTCGCGGAACGGATCGCGATCGTGTACCTCGCGATGGGCCTCGAGCAGAGCGCCGTTGTACGCGTGCTCGCGGAGGAGGATCGTGCACCAGTAGTCGATGAGGCGAGGGATGTGCACGGCCCAGTCGGTCTCGGCGACCTCGTCGAAGACTGGACCGAGCAGGTCGTCGAAGACGATCTCGCGGTAGAACGCGACGACGAGATCGTGGATCGCCGATCGGGTGTCCAGATCCCGGACCTGAACCGGCGCCGGCACGACAACTGACATCGCATGCTCACACGTCGTGCCCTCGGTGGAGGTCACGGACGGTCGGTTCGGTGATGCACGCACGTGGGGATCGCGACCGGGTCGAGACCTGTCATCCCGATCTCGTTGGAGAACATCTCGACGCCGTGCAGACGGTCGCGGACCGTGCGAGTGATCAACTCGAGCGCGACGCCGTCGTGCTCGATCTCGATGCATGGCCCTTCGAGCGAGCCGTGTACGGCTCGGACTCCGTCGATGTGGGCGAGGTCGTCGAGCGTCTCGTTGAAGCAGATCGGACAGTTGGCTCCGTCGATGCGTAGCGAGGTCTGCATGGCGTCATCCTTCCGGGCAAGGGATGCGGCCGAGAGCTCGTCGAGCTCGATCGTCCGCTTCGCGTCCACGCTGACAGGGTACTCGGGAGACCCGTATTCTTCTAGTCATCGCTGTATTTACCCCGCGGGAGGTCGCCGTCCCTCCTGAGGGGCGTGCAGCACGGCCTGATCAGGCCCGCCTGCTCGAGGATCTCACCCTTGCGGTGCGACCCCGCATGTGCCATCTTGTAAACGTTCTCGACAACGATTGCGATCTGAACCAGACCAATCTGCGGGGGCTGGGGCAACCGAGGGGATGACCGCACGGTGGGAGAGGGAGTGACGTACGACGCCCGAGTCACGATCGGCGATGTCGCGGCGCGCGCCGGCGTGTCGATCGCCACGGTGTCGCGCGTCGTCAACGGTCGGTACGGCGTCGCCGAGGCCACCGTCGCCCGGGTCCGCGGAGTCATCGCCGAGCTCGGGTACGAGTCGAGCTTGGTCGCCCGCAGCCTGCGCAGCCAGCGCACGAACGTGATCGCCGTGCTGGTGTCTGGCATCGAGCCGTTCAGCGCCGAGCTCCTCAAGGGCGCGGCGCAGGCGGTGGAGGACACGGGGTTCGAGTTGATCGTCTACTCAGGCGGTACGAAGGGTCAACCGGGCTGGGAGCGTCGCCACCTGGCGCGCTTGTCGGGCACGCTCGCCGACGGCACCATCCTCGTCGCCCCGACGGTGCACGCGGGACGCTCGGCGCACCCGATCGTGTCGGTCGACCCGCACGTGGGCGGGTCCACGCAGCCCGTCGTGGAGGCGCAGAACTTCGAAGGCGCGCTCGCCGCAACCCGGCACCTGCTCGAGCTCGGCCACCGCCGGATCGCCTTCCTCGGGGGCCGATCCGACCTCGAATCGGCCCGCCGCCGCGAGGCGGGCTACCGCAGCGCCCACGCCGACGCGGGCCTGCACGTCGAGGAGGCGCTCGTGGCCGAGGGCAGCTTCACGGAGGTCTCCGCCGTGGCCCCCGCGCACCACCTCCTGACGCTCGCCGATCGGCCCACTGCCGTGTTTGCCGCCAACGACCTGATGGCCCTGCAGGTGTTGCGGGCCGCCGACGAGCTGGGTCTGGTCGTGCCCGACGATCTGTCGGTCGTCGGTTTCGACAACATCCCCGAGTCGGCGATGGCCGACCCGCCGCTCACCACCGTCGACCAGCACATCCAAGCGCTCGGGCGCGAGGCCGTGCGCGTGCTCGTGACCCTCATCGAGCACCCGGAGCAGCACGGCGAGCACAACCCGATCCACGTCACGCTGCCCACCGAGCTCGTGGTGCGCCGCAGCACGTCCGTCCCGGCGGCGACATGACCCGTGGCCTGACCGTCGCCGCGACCTGCATTGAAATCGTTTACGGATCTCCACCAACCCGGTCACTCACCACAACAAGGGGGACTGTGATGACCAATCAGACACCCAACAGCCGAGCTCGGTTCCGGTGGCGCCGCGGCGCTGCCGTCGTGGCCGCACTCGGACTCGTCCTGACCGCTTGCGGAGGGGACGACGACTCGAACGACGCCGACGCATCGGCCACCACCGCTGCGTCGGACGGGGGAACCGGAGCACCGTCGGGTGACCCGGTCACGATCGACTGGTGGCACATCCAGAACAGCGACCCCGGCCTCGCCAACTGGCAGGCCATGGCCGACGCGTTCACCGCCGAGCACCCGAACGTCAAGATCAACATCACGGTCTACGAGAACGACGCGTTCAAGGACGCTCTCGAGCCCCAGCTGCAGTCGGGTGACGTGCCCGACCTGTTCCAGTCGTGGGGGACTGGCGACCTGCGCGAGCTCGCCGAGCAGGGTCTGGTGCAGGACGTCACCGATGCGGTCGCGCCCTGGATCGGCGATCTCGGCGACGGCCCGGTCTCGCTGTACCAGGTGGACGGCAAGCAGTACGGCGTGCCGTTCAACGCCGGCGTCGTCGGCTTCTGGTACAACAAGGGCCTCTTCGCCGAGGCCGGCATCGACGCGCCGCCTGCGACGTGGTCCGAGTTCCTCACCGACGTGCAGAAGCTGCAGGACGCCGGCATCACACCGATCGCGGTCGGCGCCGGGGCGAAGTGGCCGGCCCACTTCTACTACGCCTACCTGATGCTGCGCATCGGCGGCGCGGAAGCGCTCGAGCAGATCGCCGACACGAAGGACTTCAATGTCCCAGCCGTGATCGAGGCCGGCGAGAAGATCCAGGAGCTGGTCGCGCTCGACCCGTTCCAGCCCGGATTCCTCGGCGCCGACTGGGACACCCCAGACGGTGAGGCCGGCATCATGGCCACCGGAGGGGCGGCCATGGATCTGATGGGCCAATGGGCGCCCGGCGCGTTCCGGTCGCAGGCCGGGGTCGACACCGTGCAGGATCTCGACTGGGAGATCGGCTGGTTCCCGTTCCCGGCCGTCGAGGACGGCGCCGGGGCGGCGACCGAGTTCATCGGCGGCGGAGACGGCTTCGCCGTGGGCAAGGACGCGCCGCCCGAAGCCGTGGAGTTCCTCCAGTTCCTCACCAACGAGACCAACCAGCGCACGTGGGCCGAGGCCGGCAGCGGCATCCCGGTCAACCCCACCGCCAAGGACGGCCTGGGGCCGGAGCTGGTGCCCGTCGCCGAGGCGCTCGGGTCGTCCACCTTCCTGCAGCTCTACCTCGACCAGTTCTTCACGTCCGAGATCGGCACCGCGATCAACGACCAGACAGCACTGCTGTTCGCTGGCAGCACCACACCCGAGGACGCCGCCGCAGCGATCACCGCGGTGGCCGGCGGCTGATCGTCCAGTCCTGATGTAGCAGGATTCGGTCCGGTCGGCGAGGCCTCTCGCACCTCGCCGACCGGACCACCGTCACCGCGCACCCTGCTCGTACTCCGATGGCTGACACCGACCTCGCCTTCCGCGCGCGCCGTGCGCGCCCCACCCGCACAGCACGGCGCAGCATCCGTTGGCCGACCGTGCTGGTGTTCATCGCGCCCGCGCTCGCCCTCTACGGGTTGTTCGTGCTGTACCCGATCGTGCAGAGCGCGCGCTACAGCCTCTACGACTGGAACGGCTTGGAGCCGCTCGACGACTTCGTCGGCCTCGGCAACTTCCGACGAGCGTTCGCCGACGCGAACTTCCGCGACGCGATCCGGCACAACATCATCCTCATCGTCTTGTCGCTGGCGATCCAGATCCCGGCCGCGTTGGCGCTCGCCGCGCTGCTCAACTCGCGGATCAAGGGCAGAGCCGCGATGCGCACGCTGTTCTTCGCGCCATACGTGCTCTCGGAGGTCGTCACCGGCATCGTGTGGCGCCAGATCCTGCGACCCACAGGCCTCGTGAATCATGCGCTCGCCACGGTCGGGCTCGACAGCTGGCAACGGATCTGGATCGACGACCCGAAGTACGTCCTCTGGAGCTTGTTCTTCGTGATCTCGTGGAAGTACTTCGGCTTCCACATGATCCTGCTGCTCGCCGGGCTGCAGCAGATCCCACCGGTGCTTCACGAGGCCGCCCAGATCGATGGTGCCACGCCGTGGCAGACGTTCCGGTACGTGACCCTCCCGCTGCTCGCTCCGACCATCCGGGTATCGGTGTTCTTGTCGATCATCGGCGCGCTGCAGCTGTTCGATCTCGTCTACGTCACCACCCGCGGCGGCCCGATCGGCGCCTCGTCCACGATGGCCACGTTCCTCTACGACCGCTTCAGCGACCGGCTCCTCGGTTACGCCAGTGCCGTGTCGATCGTGATCTTCGGGATGTCGCTGCTCGTCGCGATCCCCTACCAGCGGATCACGATGCGCCGTGAGATGGAAGGGTCGATGACGTGAGGCTGATGCGCCGGGCCGCGCTCTACGCGATCGCTCTGACCGTGCTCGGGGTGGTCGTCGTCCCCATCCTGTTCGCGGTGTTCGGCGGGTTCCGAACGAATCGCCAGCTGATCGAGGACCCCGCCGGTCTGCCCAACCCGTGGGTGTGGCGCAACTACGCCGACACGCTGCAGAACGGACGCTTCTGGCGCCAGGTGTTCAACAGCACGCTGATCGCCCTGCTGACCGTCTCGTTCCTGCTGCCCGCCGCGTCGATGGCGTCGTTCGTGCTCGCCCGCTACCGGTTCCCCGGCCGCGAGCCGCTCTTCGGCCTGTTCACACTCGGCCTGCTCTTCCCCGTCGCGGTCGCGGTGATCCCGCTGTTCGTGGTGATCCGCCAACTCGACCTGCTCGGCAACCCGCTCGGGGTATCGCTCCCACAGGCCGCGTTCCAGCTCCCGTTGGCGATCGTGATCCTGCGGCCGTTCATGCGCGCGATCCCTCCGGAGCTCCAAGAGGCGGCCGAGATCGACGGGTGCGGGCCGTGGCGCTTCTACTGGTCGATCGCGCTGCCGCTGTCGCGGCCGGTGCTGTCGACGGTCGCCGTGATCACGCTGGTGTCGAGTTGGAACGCGTTCCTGCTGCCGCTGCTCGTGCTCACCGACAAGGACTGGCACACCTTGCCGATCGGCGTCAACAACATCTCCACCCAGTACACGACCGATTACGCGCTCGTGCTTGCCTACACCGTGTTGTCGATGGTGCCGGCGCTGATCTTCTACGCACTCGCCGAACGCCAGATCGTCGGCGGACTGACCGCCGGCGCGGTCAAGGAATGAACCCGCTCGCTCCCTACCGGGACTCGGCCGTCGGCATCGACGACCGCGTCACCGACCTGCTCGGACGGATGACGGTCGACGAGAAGCTCGGTCAACTCGGCAGCGCGTGGGTGTTCCAGCTCGCCGGGCCCGCGGGGCTCGACGAAACGCGGGCGGCACGACTCCTGGCGAACGGGATCGGGCACATCACCCGCATCAGCGGGGCCAGCTCGCTCGGCGCGGCGGCAGCGGCCGAGCTGGCGAACGCGATCCAGCGGCACCTGCGCGACCACACCCGGCTCGGCATCCCGGCGCTCGTCCACGAGGAGATCTGCTCCGGGCTGATGGCCCGCGAGGCCACCGTGTTCGCCCAGGCGCTCGGCGTGGCGGCGACGTTCCGACCCGAACACAACCGGGCGATCGCTGACGCGATCCGGTTGCAGATGCGCTCGATCGGTGCGCACCAGGGTCTGTCGCCGGTGCTCGACATCTGCCGCGATCCGCGTTGGGGGAGGCTCGAGGAGACCTACGGCGAAGACCCGTTGCTGGTCAGCCGGATGGGCGTCGAGTTCGTGCTCGGGCTGCAGGGCGACTCGCTGGCGGACGGCGTGATCGCGACCCTCAAGCACTTCGTCGGGTACGGGGCGTCGGAGGGAGGGCTCAACTGGGCGCCCGCCCACCTGCCCGAGCGCGAGCTGCGTGACGTGTACATGCGCCCGTTCGAGGCTGCGGTGCGCGAGGCGGGGGCGGCGTCGGTGATGAACGGCTACCACGAGCTCGACGGCGTGCCGTGCGGCGCCAACCGGTGGTTGCTCACCGACGTGCTGCGCACCGAATGGGGTTTCGCCGGCGTGGTCGTGGCCGACTACTTCGCGGTCAACCAGCTCGACGCGTACCACCACGTGGTCACGTCGTCGGAGGGCGCCGCGGCGGCGGCGCTGTGCGCTGGGCTCGATGTCGAGCTGCCGATGACCGACTGCTACGCGGAACCGCTGCGCCGGGCGCTCGACCGCGGGCTCCTGTCGGTCGCCGAGCTCGACACTGCGGTCGGCAGGGCGCTGCGCGCCAAGTTCGAGCTCGGCCTCTTCGAGGAGCCGTTCGTCGACACCGGTGCGGTGCGCGTGCACACGCGGACCGCGGCACAGCTCGACCTTGCCCGCCAAGTCGCGGCGGACAGCCTCGTGCTCGTGAAGAACGGCGGGATCCTGCCGCTCGGCTCGAATGGCGACGCGCCCCGTCGGTTGGCGGTGCTCGGACCGAGCGCGGCGAGCGCCCGCAACGTGCTCGGCGACTACAGCTACCTCGCTCACGTCGAGTCGCTGCTCGACCTGCTGAAGAGCGGCAACAACGTGTTCGCGATGCCGCTCGACCACGGTGCCGACATCGACGACGACCTCGACCTGGCCCACGTCGGCAACGTGCTCGACGAGCTGAGGGTGCGGCTGCCGGGCACCGAGGTCGTACACGCCGGCGGCTGCGACGTGAACAGCATCGACCGGTCTGGGTTCGGCGCGGCGGTCGCTGCTGCGGCCGGCGCGGACGTGGCCGTGGTTGTGGTGGGCGACAAGGCTGGCCTCACGGAGGATGCGACCTCAGGCGAGAGTCGCGACGTCGCCCACCTCACGCTGCCGGGCGTGCAGGAGGAGCTGGTGCTGTCCGTCGCCGCCACCGGCACGCCCGTGGTGCTCGTGATCGTGGGTGGCCGGCCGATGGGTTCGCCGGTGGTGCATGCCGCGTGTGCCGCGGTGCTGATGGCCTGGCTGCCCGGCGAGCAGGGCGCGGCCGCGATCGCCGACGCGCTCGTGGGCGCCATCAGCCCGGGGGGCAAGCTGCCGGTCACGTGGCCGCGCAGCTCGGGTCAGATCCCCGTGTTCTACGGCCACAAGGTGTCGGGTGGACGCTCGCACTGGAAGGGCGCCTACGTCGACGAGTCGAACACTCCGCTGTACCCGTTCGGTCACGGCCTGTCGTACTCGTCGTTCGACGTGTCGGCAGCGTCGGTGGAGCCCGCCGAACTGGCCGCCGCGGCGCTCGATGCGGTCGTGACCGTGACGGTGACGCTCACCAACACCGGACCGGTGCGCGCCGACGAGGTCGTGCAGCTCTACACATCCGATCCGGTCGCCTCGGTCACGCGCCCGGTGCGCGAGCTCCAGGCGTTCCAGCGCGTCTCGCTCGCCGCCGGAGCGTCGGCCCGGATCACGCTCGGCGTGCCGGTCGCCGCACTCGGGTTCACCGGGCGCGACCTGCACTACGGGGTCGAACCGGGTGTGATCGAGCTCCATGTCGGTACGTCGGTGAACGACACCAGCGTGGCCGGCTCGGTGCGGCTCATGGGCGACACCTTCGTCCGGGCCGTGCGGACCACGGCCTTCACCGCGACGGTGCGAACGATCTGATCACCCGTGGTGTCTGACGGCGGGACGCTCGTACTGCGAAGCAGTGACGCGTGCGCGGAGATCCACCCAGGTGTGGGCGGCCGCCTCGGTCAACTGGCCATCGACGGCGTCGCGGTGCTGCGAGGTCCCGACGAGGCGGGTGCCGGGTGGGCACAGTGGGGGTCCTACCCGATGGTGCCGTGGTGCAACCGCATCCCCGACGGACGCTTCGAGTTCGGTGGTGAGAGCTTCGAGGTCCCCGTCAACTGGGACGACGGCAGCGCGATCCACGGGCTCGCCGCGTCCGCTCCATGGCAGGTCGTCACCGCCGGTGACCGGCGTGTCAGGCTGCGAGTCGAGCTCCACGAGAGCCGCTACCGGCTGGACGCTCGGCAGTCGTACGAGCTGCGATCGCATGAGTTGGTCCACCGGCTCGGTGTGACGAATCGGGCGCCGTGGCCGGTGCCGATCGGCCTCGGCATCCACCCCTGGTTCCGCGAAGCACCGATCCGCGTCCCGGCGAGCGCCTACTGGCCGGGTTCGGGACCGATGCCCGACGGCGCCGCGGTGGCGATCGACGGTGAGCACGATCTCCGCGTCCGACGCCGCGCGCCGATCATGGATCGTTGCTACACCGGTCTGACCGAGCCCCGTGCCGAGATCGGTCGGATCGAGCTGGGATGGTCCGGGCCGGTGACGCAGGTGGTCGTGTACAGCGGCGTGCCGGGATGGGTGTGCGTGGAGCCGATGACCATGGTCCCGAACGGATTCGCGCTCGCCACCCGCGGCGTCGTCGGCACCGGCGTGATCGTGCTCGCGCCGGGCGCATCGGTCGCAGTGAGTCACCGCTTCGGCTGGAGGCCCACCGCAACCGAGGATTCATGACGTTCGACCCTCCAACGACAACCCGGGCGGGTCAGCCGACCGGTCCGCGGCAAGCGATGCGGACGAACTCGTCGTACTCCTCGGCGAGCTCCGTGGCCACCTCCGCCAGTTGGACGAAACCGTTCTGGGCGGCGCTGCGCGCTTCGTCGTGCAAGATGGAGGCCGACGCCTTGTACTGCGCGCACAGGACGGCCAACGGCTCCGGCGCCGGCAGCGGCTCGGGCTGGTGATCGGGGCGGCGCTCGCCCTCCGGCAACGCCTCCCATCGCCGGTTGGCAGCCTCGATGGCGGATTGCAGACGTTCCAGAGCACCTTGCGGAGGGGTGGTCGTCTCGATCCTGCTCGCCGAGAAGCCGCGGCCGATCTGGTTGCCTTGATTCGCCCCGTCGAACCCCATCGACCCCGTCGGGTCCTGCTCACCGTCGCCGCCGTAGCGGAGCCAGCGCAAGTCGCCGTTCGCATCGACGAAGAAGAAGACCCGGGCAGGTGCTGCCTGCCCCTCGAGGCCGGCGCGGTCGGTCATCCCGCCGAACAGGTGACGCACGGTCTGGAAGCCGCGGCCGATCTGGTTGCCCGAGTTGTTCCCCGCGAACCCGTGCGTGCCGGACGGATCCTGCTCACCACTGCCCGTGTAGCGGAACCAGAGCAGGTCGCCGTTC
>CAZMGD010000048.1:0-29863 GCA_964565705.1 uncultured Ilumatobacteraceae bacterium
GGTTGTGCTTGGCAGCCCGTACGGGATTCGAACCCGTGCCGCCACCTTGAGAGGGCGAGAGAGGTCGTCCGACTCGTGTTGTCTGATGCCGCTACATGTGGTCTGAGCAGGGCAAACACTACACCACGCTCCGATCGATTTCGCCCCGTGTCGGCCGATACTGCTGCGTAGAGTGGCAAACAGAGTGGCAGGTTCTATACACGTCGCTTCGCGCGCCGATGTCCGGCCGAGCCGATTTCGTTGACCGTGACTCCCGACCGACCGATTGGGTCTGGGAGGCCCATCGGGGTACGGTGACGTCGCCTCAGAGGGGGAAGCCGGTGAGATGCCGGCGCTGACCCGCAACCGTATGCCTTCGGGCGAGCCGGATTACCTGACGTGGCCGAATATCCCTGATAGCCGTCGAGGTCGCGGCCGCGGGTGTGCGTTCTGCCGCGGCACGCGTTCATCTGTTCGTCGTCGACCCTGTTCATGCGAGGTCCACGAACATGCGCTCCAAGAATCGTCCATCAGCCTTCTTCCTGGCTGCACTCACACTCACCGCCACCACCGGTATCGGTCTCGGGATCGGAGGTTCGCCGCCGGCCACCGCGGCGCCGCCACCGACAGCCGAGGCCGCCCTGGATTTCCTCGAGGCCCAACTAGCAGCGGCCGGCGGGACCATGCCGAGCCCGTACGGGCCCGGCAGCGACTGGGGACTCACGCTCGACGCGGTCCTGGCCCTGTCCGCCGGCGATCGGGCCGCTGACGCTGCCACGACGACAGCGCTCGCCGAGGTCGAGGCGAACCTCGACGACTACATCGCATGGTCGGGTGATCCCGGCAGCCTCTACGCCGGACCGCTCGGCAAGACGATGCTCGGTGCAGTGCTCGCGGGTGCCGACGTCAACTCGTTCGGAGGCCGCGACCTCGAAGCGCTGGCGCGTACGACAATCACCACGAGCGGCATCGACCAAGGCCGGTTCTCAGACATCTCCATCTACGGCAACAACAGCAACGGTTTCGGTCAGGCGCTCAACGTCATGGCGTTGTCGCACACACCGGACGGGGTCCCGACCGACGCCATCGATTTCCTGCTGGCACAGCAGTGCCCGGCAGGCGGTTTCCGCCTGTTCTACGGAACGACTCGAGGTTGCGAGAACGACACGCAAATCGATCCCGACGCGACCGCCATGGCTCTGTCGGCACTCGTGGTGCTGCCATCGGGGCCCGAGAAGAACGACGCCATCGATGCCGCGATCGCCTGGCTCGAGTCCGTCCAGGATGTCGACGGCGGCTTCGTGAACCCGTTCACCGGCGTGAACACGAACACCACCGGGCTCGCCGCCCAGGCGCTGCGCGTCGTCGGCCAGCCGGCGATGGCCGACGCGGCCGCCGGCTTCGTCGAGTCCGTCCAGTTCACCGCTGCAGACGTCGCCGACGGCACGCCGGCTGCCACCTTCGAGGGTGCGATCGCCCTCAATCAGGGCGGTTACGCCGACGCAATCGTCGGCGGCATCGATCCGAACTCGGAGGACCAGTTCCGGCGCTCCACCGCGCAGGCGGTCCTCGCGCTCGGCCTGTCGGGCTGGGCGGTGCCGACCGGACCGGTCACGACGATCACGTCGACTCCCTCCACCACCGACACGTCGACCTCCATCGCCTTCACGCTCGACGACGCGGCCGCGTCGGCCACGTGCCGTCTCGACGGCGGCGCGTGGGAACCGTGCACGTCACCGCGAGCGCTGAGCGGGTTGCCCCTCGGAACGCACACGTTCGAGGTTCGGGGCGTCGACAAGTTCGGCATCGCCGGCGAGACTGCGTCGACGACGTGGGCGATCAACTCCTCCGCGGTCGTCGGGGTGCAACCGGCTCGCCTCCTCGACACCCGAGTCGGTGGGACCACCGTCGATGGACTCCAGGCCGGAACCGGGCCCGTCGCACCGGGCTCGCAGGTGGTCCTCCAGGTCGCAGGACGCGGCACCGTGCCGCTCGATGCGACATCGGTAGTTCTGAACATCACCGCCGATCGCGGTACCGGCCAGGGCTACGTGACCGTCTACCCGTGCGACGCTCCCCTGCCGCTGGCGTCGAGCCTCAACTTCTCCACCGACGCACCGGTGCCCAATGCCGTGTTCGTGAAGCTGTCGGCATCCGGCACGGCATGTCTGCGCGTCGCAGAGTCGGCGGTCGACCTCATCGCCGACGTCAACGGGTTCTTCCCGGCCGGTTCCGACTTCGGCGCAGTCACACCGGCTCGCCTCCTCGACACCCGCGCCGGAACCGCAACGATCGACGGCACGCAGGTCGGCACCGGACCCCTGACGCCGGGCACGACGGTGGTCCTCCCCGTTGCCGGACGTGGCGGCACACCCGTCGACGCATCGTCGGCGGTGTTGAACATCACCGCCGACCGTGGTTCCGGAACCGGCTACGTCACGGTCTACCCCTGCGACGCGCCACGGCCGCTCGCATCGAGCCTCAACTACTCGACCGGTACGCCGGCGCCGAATGCCGTCATCACCAAACTGTCGACGATCGGCACCGTGTGCCTCTTCGTCGCCGAGGCGACGGTCGATCTGATCGTCGACGTCAACGGATTCTTCCCCGCTGGCTCCGACTACGGGGCACTCACCCCGGCGCGTCTCCTCGACTCGCGGGTCGGAGGGGCGACCGCCGACGGCGCCCAGGTCGGCGCCGGACCGCTTGCCGCGGGCACGACGGTGACGCTGCCGGTGACCGGCCGCGGTGGCGTCCCCGCCGATGCCGGGTCGGTGGTGCTCAACGTGACCGCCGATCGTGGCACCGGGACCGGGTACGTCACGGTGTACCCGTGCGACGCAACCCGGCCGTTGGCATCGAGTCTCAACTTCTCGACGTCCGGCCCGGTGCCGAACGCCGTCATCTCGAAGCTGTCGGCCACGGGCACCGTGTGCCTGTTCGTCGCTGAAGCGGCCGTCGAGCTGATCGTCGACGTCAACGGCTCATTCGGATGATCAAGCGGCTCGCCGCGACATCGTTGGCGTTCGTCGCCGCAGGGCTTGCAGTCCCTGTGGCATCGCCGGCGATGTCGCAGGCGGGCTGGTACGACGGCGCGTGCACGGACAACATCGGGATCACGGTCGTGATCGACTTCCAGGACCTCGGCGGCGGGGTCAATGTCCGGTGCGCGCCGGGACCTGTCACATCAGGTCTCGACGCGCTCGACACGGCCGGCATCGCCTGGGAACCCACCCGGCGATTCGCCGGGTTCGTGTGTCGGATCGCCGGCCGACCCGGCCCCGACACCGAGCCATGCGGCGACACTCCGCCCGCTACCGCCTACTGGTCGTACTGGGTGGCGCAGCGAGGTGGCACCTGGTGCTACAGCAATTTCGGTGCCGGCAACCGCACGCCACCGCCCGGCACCGTCGAGGGATGGTCGTTCTCCCTGAACCGCACCGGATCGCAGACACCCCCGCCCGGCTACGCGCCGCCCGCGCCGATCCCCGGCGAACCGGCAAACCCACTCAAACCGTCGGACTGCACCGTTCCGACGCCGACACCGACGCCCACCTCGACACCGGCCTCGGTCGCGACGACGGTCGCCGCGACCGCTCCGCCGGCCACACCGGCGCCGACCACCGCTGCTTCCGCGCCCACCACGGTTCGCCCGCCGACCCAGTCAGCGGCGACGACCGCCCCACCGATCGCTGCTCCCCCTGTGGCGGTCGGTGGAGGCGGGTCACCACCCGCAGCCTCGTCTCCGTCGGCCGGCGTACGCCCTGGCACTCCGGGCGCGGGCGCAGGCGTGGGAACGTCCGGAGCAAGCCTGACGACCACGACGGATGCAGGCCCGACATCGGCGCCGGGCTCGGGCTCCGGCACCACGACGACCACCGCGAGCAATCGGCCGTCGACGACGCTGCGAACGAGTTCCGACGACGCCACACCACAAGAGGAATCGGCCTCCGCGTCCCCACCCGACGGCTCTGAACTCACCGGCAGTTCGCCACGCGGCACCGTCGACCTGGGCGACGACGGCCGCGGCGATGGCGGCTTCGGGGTCGGCTCCGCGCTCGGCATCACCCTCGCTGGTGTCCTGGCCACCGCGGGAATCTTCGCAGCGCGCCGACGGAGGGGCTCGCCGTGACGGAGCGGTTGCCGCGACCCTTGCACCCAGCGGCCTGGTGGCTCTGGGCGCTGGGCATGGCGACCGCTGCATCACGGACGACCAACGTCCTGACCCTGCTGTGCTTCGCGGCTGCCGTGTGGTGCGTCGTGTCGTTTCGTCGATCGGATGCGCCGTGGGCCCAGGGCTTCGGTACCTACCTCAGGCTGGGGCTCGTGATCATCACCATCCGCGTGGTGTTCCGCATGTTGCTCGACGGCCAGTACGGCCAACACATCATCTTCACCCTCCCCGAGTTGGAACTGCCCGAGGCGGCGGCGGGTATTCGTATCGGTGGGCCGGTCAGTCTCGAGGGAGTGCTCGCCGCCGTGTACGACGGCGTGCGGCTTGCGACCCTGCTGTTGTGCCTCGGAGCGGCGAACATGCTCGCCGATCCCAAGCGCCTACTCAAGTCGCTTCCCGCAGCGCTGCACGAACTCGGCGTGGCGGTCACCGTTGCGCTCATGGTGGCCCCCCAACTCGTCGAGAGTGGCGCACGGATCCGACGGGCACGCCGGCTGCGAGGGGTCGATGGCCGGATCAGGGGTGTCGTGCGTGGCGTCATGATCCCGGTCCTCGAGGACGCCCTGGATCGTTCGCTCGTGCTCGCCGCGGCGATGGACTCCCGTGGGTACGGGCGAAGTGCGGGACAACCACGGTCGGTCCGAGTCGTCACCTCGATCCTCGTCCTGGCCGGAGTCGGGGGTGTGTGCGTCGGTACGTACGGACTGCTCGACGGCACGACGCCGAGAGCACTCGGTGCACCGATGCTCGTCGCCGGCTGCATCGTCGCGGTGCTCGGAATACGAATGGCCGGACGGCGCATCCAACGAAGCGTCTACCGGCCCGATCCGTGGCGCCTCGCCGAATGGCTCGTCGCAGCCTGCGGCGTCGGTGCCGCGGCGCTCATGTTCGCTGCGACCAGCATCGACCCCGACAATCTGTATCCCACGCTCCAGCCACTCAGATGGCCAACCCTCGGGCTGCTCCCGGCCATCGCCGCGCTCGTCGGAACGTTCCCCGCCTTCCTCGCGCCCCCGGTACGAATCGGCGAACCGGCGAACGTCGTCCTCGACGTGTCACCGCACCGTGCTCCCGTCGGGGGGATCCGGTGATCGAGTTCCGATCGGTGACGATCACCTACCCGGAAGCGTCGAGCCCAGCGCTCCGCGACGTCGAACTCACGATCCCCGAAGGCGAACTCTGTCTCGTCGTCGGTGGCACCGGGGTGGGCAAGTCGACGTTGCTCGGTGCGGTGAACGGCCTCGTGCCGCACTTCACCGGCGGTGAACTCATCGGGCGTGTCACCGTCGCAGGGATCGACACCCGCACGCATCCGCCGCGCGAGTTGGCCGAGGTGGTCGGCGTCGTCGTACAGGATCCCGTCAACGGCTTCGTGGCCGACACCGTCGAAGAGGAGCTCGCCTACTGCATGGAACAACTCGCCGTTCCCGCCGCGGTCATGCGCAAGCGCGTCGAGGAAACGCTCGACCTGCTGGGCATCTCCGAGCTCCGGCGCCGGTCGGTGCGATCGCTGTCGGGCGGGCAACAACAACGGGTCGCCATCGGCGCCGCCCTCACCGCGCATCCGCGGGTGCTCGTGCTCGACGAGCCGACATCTGCGCTCGACCCGTCCGCCGCCGAAGACGTCCTCGCTGCGCTCAGTCGTCTGGTGCACGACCTCGGTGTGACGGTCGTGCTTGCCGAGCACCGTCTCGAGCGTGTCGTCGAGTACGCCGACATGGTCGTCGTGGTTGGCGCCGACGGCACCGTCCGATCCGGACCACCGCGGAACATGATGCACGTCAGCGACGTCGCCCCGCCCGTCGTCCGGCTTGGCCAGGCGCTCGGTTGGGCGCCGCTGCCGTTGTCGGTGCGCGACGCACGCCGCCGCAGCGTCGAGCTGCGCGCCCGGCTCGCGTCGTTGGAGCCGCTGCAACGCGAGCGACCGACGACCACGGTCGCCGTCAAGGCTCGCGCCGTCGTCGTGCGCTACGGCACGGTGATTGCCGTCGCCGGCGTCGACGTCGACATCAACGGTGGTGAAGTGACCGCCCTGATGGGACGCAACGGTTCCGGCAAGTCGTCGCTGCTGTGGGCGCTCCAGGGCTCCGGTGCCCGCCAGGCCGGCTCGGTGCGACTCGCCCCCGACGGCATCGACCCGGCAACGCTCTCGAGCGCCGCCGCCCGCTCCCGCGTGGGCCTCGTTCCCCAGACACCCGGCGACCTGCTCTACCTGTCGACCGTCGACGCCGAATGCACCCTCGCGGACGTCGAGTCCGACCAGACGGCAGGGACCTGCCGCTCGCTGCTCGACCGGATCGTTCCGGGTATCGACGGCCGCATCCATCCCCGTGACCTGTCGGAAGGGCAACGACTTGCCCTCGCCCTTGCCGTGCAGCTCAGCGCCCAACCGCGCGTCGTGATGCTCGACGAGCCGACGCGCGGTCTCGACGAAGGGGCCAAGGTCCGCTTCGCCGAAGTGGTCCGAGATCTGGCAGCGGCCGGGCGAGCAGCTGTCGTGGCGACCCACGACGTCGAGTTCGTGGCCCGGGTCGCCGACCGGGTCATCGTGCTCGCCGAGGGCGAGATCGTCGCCGATGGCCCGACGGAGGACGTGGTCGTCGCGTCGCCCGTGTTCGCCCCTCAGGTCGCCAAGGTCATGCATCCGATGCCGTGGCTCACCGTCGCCCAGGTCACGACCGCGCTCGGCGCGTCGCGGTCGGAGGATGACGAGCCGGGACCGCGCACCATCCCGTGATCGTGCGCGGACGGACGTGGCTCGTGCTCGCCATCGGCTCGCTGGCCGGGCTCACGATGTTCTTGTGGCCACTCGTGCTCACCCCACCACAGGGCACCGCCCACCGCACCGACTCCCCGTTCATCTTCGTGCTGATCCTGCCGCTACTGATTGCCGTCATCCTCGCCGAACTCGGGCGAGGAGGGCTCGACGTGAAGGCGATCGCCATCCTCGGGCTGCTGTCCGGCGTCGGTGCGGTACTCCGCCCACTCGGCGCCGGAACCGCCGGGATCGAGACCGTGTTCTTCCTGCTCATCATCGCCGGGCGCGTGTACGGTCCGGGCTTCGGCTTCGTGCTCGGATCGACCACGCTGTTCGCATCCGCGCTCCTCACCGGAGGGGTGGGGCCATGGCTCCCGTTCCAGATGATGGGTGCCGCGTGGGTCGGGCTGTTCGCCGGATTGCTCCCCCGCTGTCGAGGGCGACTCGAGATCGCCTCGCTCGCCGCCTACGGCGCGGTGTCGGCCCTCGCCTACGGATTCCTGCTCAACATGTGGTTCTGGCCGTTCGCGATCGGCACGTTCACCGGAGAAGGCGGCAACCCGGGCCTCCAGTACGTGCCAGGCGATGCCGTGGTCGACAACCTCCACCGCTTCTTCCTCTTCACCATCGCTACCTCGACACTCGGCTGGGACACCGGCCGGGCGATCACCAACGTGGTCGCCATCTGCCTCCTCGGCAGCACCGTGCTGGCCGCGCTCCGGCGATCCCGACGCCGCGCATCGTTCAACCCCAGCATCGAGTTCGCTCCAGAGCCAGTTCCACCACCGGCCGCTCGGCACGCGGCCGACGGGCGCTGATGAACGGCCGGCACGCCAGAAGGAGCCAATCTCCCAACGTTCACGGGGACATGTCCCGCGCTCGATGACGACCGTGTCAGCGTCGCGGTGGCGCGTAGCCGAACGGGAGCTCGAGTCGGTGCTGAGCGAGCAGTGCGGTGTCGGCGAGCAGGTCGATCGTCGGCTCGTCGGCAACGATGGCGCCACCGTCGAGGATGACCGCACGGGGACACGTAGCGAGCGCGAACGGGAGATCGTGGGTGATGATCACCTGGGTGTGCGGGAGCGTGTCGAGGAGTTCGGCGAGTTCTCGGCGTCCGAGCGGGTCGAGCCCGGATGTGGGTTCGTCGAGGACGAGCACGGCGGGTCGCATCGCCAGCACGGTGGCGATCGCGACGCGTCGCTTCTCGCCGCCGCTGAGGTGGTGGGGTGGTCGGTCGGCGAGCGGTCGGGCGCCGACTGCGTCGAGGGCCTGGTCGACACGTTCGTCGCGTTCGAGGCCGGTGATGCCGAGGTTGGCGGGGCCGAACGCCACGTCGTCACGAACGCTGTGCATGAAGAGTTGATCGTCGGGGTCCTGAAACACCGTGCCCACCCGTCGGCGGATCTCCTTGAGGTTCGCGGCCTCGAGAGCGAGATCGCCGATCGATATCCGACCTACCTGGAGATCGAGGAGCCCATTGAGGTGGAGCGCGAACGTTGTCTTGCCTGATCCGTTCGGCCCGAGGACTGCAACGCGTTCGCCGGCGGCGATTTCCAACGAGAGTCGGTCGAGGACGGGTGTGGTCGCTGCCGGGTAACGGAAGGTGACGTCGACGACGGAGACCGACTCGGCGCTCACTACGACAGGACCGTGACGGTGAGCGCCGTGAGGGCGACGGCGGCGGGGACGGCTGCCGTGATCCACTCGCGGGTCGTCGCGTGATCCTCGTCGAGTCCGGGCATGGTGCCGGTGAAGCCGCGGGCGAGCATGGCGTGGTGGATTCGTTCGCCCCGCTCGTAGGAGCGGACGAACAACACCCCGACCGACGAAGCCACCGCTCCGGCTTGCCACAGCCATCGAGGATCGTGGCCGCGCGCCGTCATCGCCATGCGCATGCGAGCGAGCTGATCGACGATCAGGTCGAGGTATCGGAACATGAACGCGATGATCGCCACGACGACGGGTGGGAATCGCAGCCGTCCGAGTCCGTGGAGGATGTCGGGCAACGGGGTGGTCGCAGCCACGATGATGCTGGCCAGCGCTCCGAGGCCTGCCTTGATCAGAATGTTCCACGTCGCCCAGAGCCCGGCGACCGACAGTTCGACACCGAACGCGTCGACCTGCTCGCCTCCGGCGATCAACGGCACCAGGAACGCGAACGCGACGAACGGCAGGATCCCCAGCAACCGGAGCAGCACCCACGCTGGCAGACGTGCCACCACGAAGACCGCTGCCAACGCGGCGGCGTCGACGGCGAACGCGGCGACGGCGTGCCGCGGCGTGAGTGCGACACACACGACGAACACGAACAGCGCTGCCAGCTTCGCTTCGGGTGCGAGCCGATGTACCGGAGACACCCCAGAGATGTAGAGATGGCGATGGTGGACGGCGCCGTGTCGCCCGGACATCAGGTGGCCAGTCGTGTGCTCGCTCGCCGCGAGGCGCTGACGATGCCGTAGCCGACCAGCAGGGTGAGGGTGACACCCGCGAGCCCCGCGACGGCAAGGCTGAGGGTTTCGTTGTCGATCCCATCGGTCGCGTAATCGGCGAACATGCTGTCAGCCAACGCGTGTTCCTGGGCGCTGTCGATGAAGCCCTCGTCTTCGGCAACACGCTCCAACCCGTCGGGATCGCTCGCCGCGAACTGACTCACGACCACGGCGAAGAACACCGCGACGAAGATCCCACCGATCACGAACGTACGCGCCGCGACACGTGGGCGATCGGCCAACTGATCCATTGTCAGGTCGCGTGCCCCCGTGACGAGATCCGGTCGGGTGGCCAGCACGGCGGCCACCACCAACGCGCTGATCACCCCTTCGCCGATACCGATCAGGACATGGACACCGACCATCGACGCGAAGACCGTGTCGAACGGAACGGGAGCGGATGCGCCGAACAACCACTCGACCGAGAACGCCGTCGCGGCAAGCACGACCGACACACCCGACGCCAACGCGGTGGCGCCGATCACGCCCCCTGCGTTCGCGGGCAGGATCTTGCGGAACAGGAGGAACAACGCCCATCCGGCGAACGCCGGCACGATCGCCATGTTCAACACGTTGTACCCGAGCGCCGTCAGCCCGCCGTCGGCGAACAAGAGGGCCTGCACCAACACGACCACGCTCACCACGAGCGTTCCCACCCACGGGCCGAGCAGGATCGCTGCGAGTGTCCCGCCCAGCAGGTGTCCGGTGGTGCCCGAGGCGACCGGAAAGTTGAACATCTGAGCGGCGAAGATGAATGCCGCGGCGATGCCAGCCAACGGCACCTGTCGATCGTCCAACTCTGTCGACGCCTTGCGAATCGCGATCCCCACGATCACGAGACTGAACACGGCGGTCACCACTGCCACGGCGGGCTCCAAGAACCCGTCCGGGGCGTGCATTGCGATCATCGGGAGCCTCCTCGGCTGGTGGTAGCGGTGCGGGGATGGTACGGCGTCGACTGCGTTGCTGCAAATGAATCGCAACAGATGACGACGCGTCGACGGTGAGTCGTACGCGTACGCTGAGACGGTGGACTTCGCAGGGGCACTCCGAAACGGTGGCTGCCGCCTCACCAAGCCGCGACAAGTGGTCTGGGACGTGCTCAGCTCGACCGATGGACACCTCAACGCGTACGAGATCGCCGACCGTGTCCGACTCGTCGACCCTGGCATCAATCTGTCGTCCGTGTACCGGACCCTTGCGACGTTCTCCGAGCTGGATCTCGTTCGCGAATCACATCTCGACCACGATTCGTCGACCTGGGAGATCGCTCACGAGGACCAGGTCATCCACCTTCGATGCCAGACATGCGGCAACGTGCGCCACTACGACGCCGCCGTGATCGAAACCCTCCGCAAGCAGCTAAGCACCCGGGCCGGCTTCGACGCCTTGAACATCGACGTCCGAGTCGAGGGCACCTGCGACACCTGCAGCGATCGCGCTCCTACCTGAGCCCGGCCACCGAGCCGGCAGAGCTGACGCAGTCGTCAGGATCGACTAAGCGCTGGCTCGGCGATGGGCGACCAACAGATCGCCGCGGGCCCTCGAGACGCGTGACCGAATCGTTCCGACGGGGCAGCCGACCACATCGGCGGCTTCTTCGTAGCTCAGCCCGACGAGCTGGGTCAGCACGAACGCTTCGCGGCGATCGGGGTCCAGGGTTTCGAGCAGGTCGGGCGTGATCTCGTGGGGGTTCTCGTGCCACGCCGGTGTGTAGCGAGACAGCTTGTCGATGAGTCGACGTTGCCGTTGCCGGCGCCGGACATGATCCGCGCACACTCGGCGGGCGATCGACAGCATCCAGACCTGCACCGTCGCTTCGCCCCGGTAGGTGGGGAGCGACTTCAACGCCCGGAGATAGGTCTCCTGGACGAGGTCGTCCTCTTCGCCCGGCGAGCCGAGAACGCAGCAGAGTCGGTACACCCGATCCTGCGTGAGCCGCACGAGTTCTGCCACGGCGACGTTGTCACCCTCCACGGCTGCGTCGAGCAGCGGCTTCAGCGGATCGGCGTCGGGCACGGTTCTTCAGCATGGTGCGGGCCTCCACGATTTCCAACCGGCAGGCATGGTCCGGAATGTCGGGAACTAACTCGGCGGGTCGCAACGACAACATCTCGTGAACTGCGAACCGTGGCGCGAAGCAATCTCGGCGCGAGCTGATGGCGAGTCGACCGGAATCGAGCCGCGGCTGCTCGAGGCCCACCTGTCCCGCTGCGCCGACTGCCGGGCGTTCGAAGCAGCGGTCGATACGTCACGAGTGGTGACCTTCGGGCCGGCGGCGCCACCGCCGGACTTCGCGAAGCGGGTGACCAAGTTGGCGGCGATGGCCGATCGGGCGTCGCGGTGGAGCATCGCTCGCGTCGTACTCGCGGTCGTCGCCATGGAGATCATCGCGTTGTCGGTGCCGTCGTTGATCTTCGGCGACGATCAAGGCGCTGCCGACCATTCTGCTCGTCATCTGGCGGCATTCACTGTCGCCTACGGGGCCGGGCTGTTGGTCGTTGTCGTTCGTCCGGCGCGAGCGCGTGCGATGTTGATGGTGTCGCTCGTTCTCGCGGGCGCCCTCGTGATCACGGCGGCGATCGATCTGTTGAACGGCGACATCCCGCTGCTGGGCGAGGCACAGCACATCCCGGAGCTGATCAGCGTCGTGTTGATCTGGCTGATGACCGTTCCGTCGCCGCGACCATTCGCCCACCTTCGGCGTCGCACCGGATTCGAGGACACCGACATTCGACTCGTCGTGCCCGAACGCGATGCTGGTTGACGCGATGAGATTCAGGCGTTTGCCCGGCGGTCGCTTCGGCGCGTCGGTCCTCGTCGCCGCCGGGCTCGTGCTCGGTGCGTGCGGTGGGGATTCGAGCGGCACTCAAGAGCTCGTCGGTTACACGCTGGAGCCGGCGCCTCAGGTCGGCGATCTCGGGCTCCCCGACACCACCCGCGACGGGGAGACGCTCGCCTTGCGGGCCGAACCGGACGGTCTGCTCCTGGTGTTCTTCGGCTTCACGAATTGTCCGGACGTCTGTCCGTTGACGATGGCCAACATCGAGCGGACGCTCACAGACATCGGCGACGGCGACGAGTCCGTGGACGTCGCCATGGTCACCGTCGATCCGACACGTGACACGCCGGAGATCCTGACCGACTACGTCCGATCGTTCGTCCCCGACGGACACGGTTTGCGCACCACCGACGATGCCGAACTGCTCACGGTTGCGCAGCGCTTCGGTGCCTCGTACGTCCTGACACCAACCGACGACGGAGGCGTCGACGTGGTTCACACCGGGTCGGTGTTCGTCGTCGACGACGCGGGCGAGGTCGTGCTCGTGTGGACGTTCGGAACATCGGCCACCGATATGACCGCCGACCTCTCCGAGTTGATCGATCGAGCGTGAGCCGGATGCGACCCGCCGCCCGGATCGGGGTCGTTCTCGCCACGCTCGTCGTGGTGACCGTCGGTATCGCGGCATGGTCACGCACCGATTCCCGGGAGCCTGGGGTTCAGATGGTGAGCGTTGGTGACGTCGAGGCAACGCACACGTACCTCATCCCACTCGGCACCGGCGACCGCGTCGCCGAGGGCCTGCCGGTCGACGTGCTGCCCGACCGCTTGATCGCTCATGTCGGCGACGTGCTGCGCATCACCAACGACGACGATCGGGGACACCTCATCGGTCCGTTCTTCGTCGGGGCCGGTCAGACCCTCACCCAACGGTTCGACTCCGTCGGGCAGCTGGTGGGCGTGTGCGCGATCCACGCCGACGGACGCTTCGAACTCGAGGTGCTTCCATAATCGCGATCGCCTGCACGGTTGCTGCTTCGAGAATCCGGGAACTCACTGCGCCCACGCAACGACTGGGTGCCCGACGCGGCGCCGACGGTGTCGCGATAGCGAGCGGATCAGCGTGAACCGCCTCCACCACGTCATCTCGACGAAAGGCACATTCATGAATCAACGTTCCAGCGGACCTCGACGTCCTGCACTGGCCAGGGCAATGACGGCCGTCGTCGTCACCGGTCTCGTCCTCGCCGCATGCGGCAGCGACGACGATGCGACAGAGGACACGTCTGCCGCCCCGATGACCGAGGCTCCGGCAGCGTCGTCTCCTGCCGACTCTGCGCCGGCCGAAGCGGCCGACGGTCCGGTCGTGGTCGCCTCGACGAGCTGGGTCGCCGCGATCGCCGAACTGGCCGGTGCTGACGACGTCACGTTCATCGCGCCGAACAGCGTGCAACACCCGCCCGATTACGAGCCCACGGCGTCGGACCTTGCCGCTGTGTCCGACGCCGACTTCGTGGTCGTCGCCGGCTTCGAAGGGTTCGCCGAACAGCTCACCGAAGCCTCCGGTTCGGGGGCCGAGGTCGTCAACGTGATGCCGAGTTACGACCCAACAACGCTGCGTGCCGAGGTCGACAAGCTCGCCGCTCTGTGGGGAACCGAGGATGAGGCCGCCGACAACCTGGCCGCATACGACGCCGGGTACGAGCAGGCGTCGTCGGACCTGCAAGCCGTCACCGGCGAATCCGACGACGTCGTCGTCGCCCAGGCGTTTGCCGTCGAGTGGGCCGCACTCGCCGGGTTGGACGTCGCTGGCACCTACGGACCGGCACCGGCCACCGCGACCGAGATCGCCGACCTCGCCGACCTGGATCCGACGCTGGTCTTCGACAACGTCCACATGGGCGGTGGCGCCGAGATCGCTGACGCGTCCGGCGCGACCCTCGTGGCGCTCGCCAATTTCCCCGGAGACGATCTCGACCTACTGGCAGTGGTCGACGCCAACGCCGCACTGATCGCCGACGCGGTCGGTGCGACCATTGACGCTCCGGATGCAGAACCGACGGCCACGGTGTACCCGTTGACGATCACCAACTGCGGTCGCGAGGTCACGTTCGAGCAGGCACCCGAGCGAGTGTTGATCCTGAACGGCACCTCGGTTGCCGAGGTCGAAAGCTTTCTGGTGCTCGGCATCGAGGACAGCATCCTCGCCAACAGCCAGTCCTACGGCGTCTCCGACGTCGAGGGGATCGTCGACCAGATTGCCGCACTGCCCGACGGCGGGATGTCACTGAACGAGAACTTCGAGGTGCCGAAGGAAGAGGTGCTCGCCCTCGAGCCCGACCTGGTCATCTCGACCTGGGCGGGCGGATTCTCCGAGGCGATGGGTTCGGCCACACGCGACCAACTCGCCGAGGTGGGCATCAACACCTACGTCACACCGGTGAACTGCGCCTACGGCGACGAGAACGCATCGGCCGAGGACATCGCGATCAACGAGAGCCAGACCTACGAGTCCTCGTTCCAGCTGCTTCGTGAGCTCGGGGTGATCTTCGACGTGCAGGACACGGCCGAAGAAGTGATCGCCGACGCCGAGGCCCGGATCGCCGAGGCATCACAGCCGGCGGGTGACGATCCGGTGAACGTGCTCGTTGCCTACCCCGGTATGGCGATGATGAGCGCCGACGGAGTCCCCGCGGTGTTCGGCGGGCCCTTCGCCGACAGCATCATCGAGGCTGCCGGTGGTGTGAACTCGTTTGCCGGCCTGCCTGACTTCGCGGCGTCGTCGTCGATCAACGCCGAAGCGCTCGCTGCCGCCGACGTCGATGTGCTGGTGATCGGCCTGTTCATGGCCGACGAGGACGCCGAGGCGTACGCTGAGCAGATCTTCGCCCAGTACCCGCAGTGGAACGCAGCGCAGACCAACACCTGGACGACGGTCGCCGAGAGCTTCTACCTCGGCCCGTTCAACGCGGTCGCGATCGAGAAGATCGGCGATGCGATCGCCGGCCTCGGCTGACATCGCCGACGTCACAGAACGCGACAGCCCCCACCTCGTCGGAGGTGGGGGCTATGTCGTGTTGCTCGTCGGTCTGACCATTGCGCTGGTCGTGTCGATGGCGGTGGGCATCTCCATCGGCACCGTGACGTTGCCGTTGGGTGATGTGTGGGCCGTGGTCGGTGGTCATCTCGGGCTGTCGGCCGCTGAGCCGAGCGTCGTGCTCGATCAGATCGTCTGGGAGATCCGCACGCCGAGGGTGTTGCTCGCGGCGATCGTCGGCGCCGGCCTGAGCGTCGCCGGCGCCACCCTGCAGGTACTGGCACGCAACGGGCTGGCAGACCCCTACGTGCTCGGCGTGAGTTCGGGCGCCTCGCTCGGTGCCGTCCTCGCCTTGGCGTACGGGTCCGCAGCGGTCGGTGGGCTCGGTGCAAGCAGCGCGGCGTTCGTCGCGGCGCTCGTGACGCTGGTCGTCGTGTTCGTCCTCGCCCAGAAATCGGGCCGGGTCGGCCCGACGCGGCTCGTGCTGGCGGGGGTGGCGGTGAGCTACATCGCCACCGCAGGCACCAGCTTCGTGCAGCTGTACACCAACCCTGCGGAGCTGCGCGGGCTCATGTTCTGGCTGCTCGGCTCGTTCGCCTCCGCATCGTGGGACGACCTCGGCGTCCCGACCGTGGTGATCATCGCCTCGACGCTCTGGCTGATCATGCGGGGCCGGTCGCTCAACATCATGGCCGCCGGCGACGACACCGCCGCCGCGCTCGGGATCGACGTCAACAGGTTCCGGATCGAGCTGCTCGTCATCTCCGCGCTGCTGACCGCTGCCGCCGTCAGTGTCGCGGGCGGCATCGGCTTCGTCGGACTCATGGTCCCCCACGCGGTGCGCTTCGTCGTCGGGCCCGACCACCGTCGACTCCTGCCGGTGGCGATGCTCGCCGGTGCCACGTTCATGGTGCTCGTCGACCTGTTGTCCCGCACGGTCGACCGGCCCAACGAGCTGCCGGTCGGGATCTTCACCGCGGCGATCGGAGCACCGTTCTTCCTGGTCCTGCTCCGTCGAGCGAACAGCGGCGCCCGATGAACGTCACGATCGACGGTGTCGACGTCACGATCGACAGCAACGAGATCCTGTCCGACGTGTCGGTCGCGATCCGCTCGGGCGAGCTCCACGGCATCATCGGGCCGAACGGTTCGGGCAAGAGCACGCTGCTGCGATGTCTCTACCGCGCCTTGCGGCCCATCAGCGGCACCGTCGCCATCGACGGCGACGACCTGTGGAGCGCGCTGTCCGCACGCCGGGCCGCACAGCGGCGCGCCGTGGTCGCCCAGGACAACACGTTCGACTTCGACTTCTCCGTCTACGAAACCGTCGCCATGGGACGCGCACCGCACAAGCGCCTCCTGGAACGTGACAGCGACGATGATCACGGAATCGTTCGCGAGGCGCTCGAGGCCGTCGACATGACGTGGGCGACCGGGCGTCTCGTCGCCACCCTGTCAGGCGGCGAGCGTCAACGCGTGCTGCTCGCCAGGGCACTCGCCCAGCAGGCACCGGTGCTCATCCTCGACGAGCCCACCAACCACCTCGACGTGCGCGCCCAACTCGAACTGCTCGACCTCGTCCGATCGCTGCCGCTCACCACGATCGCCGCACTCCACGACCTCGATCAGGCTGCCGCGATCTGCGACTCGATCACGGTGCTCCGGCATGGGCGAGTCGCCGCGTCGGGCAACCCACTCGACGTGCTGACCCCCGAACTGATCCACGACGTCTTCGGCGTCCGCGCCCACATCGGTACGCACCCCCTCACCGGCCGGCCGCACATCTGCGTCGCCGTCGTTCGTGACCCCATCGACCAAACTGACCAGGAGCCACCGCCATGACCAAACGCACCGCCATGCTGCTCTACCCCGGGTTCACCGCGCTCGACGCGATCGGGCCCTACCACGCCCTGGCCATGCTGCCGGGCTACGAGTTCCAGTTCGTGGCGGAAACGGCAGGTCCGGTGTCCGACGGCGGCAAGCTCACCCTCGTCGCCCAGCTCGGCATCGACGACATCGACCAGGTCGATCTGCTCGTCGTTCCCGGCGGCATCGCCGCGGTTGCGATGGCCCGGAGTGGGCATCCACTCATCGAGTGGATCCGCCAGGTCCATCCCACCACCGAGTGGACGACCTCGGTCTGCACCGGATCGATGATGCTCGGAGCGGCGGGAGTGCTACAAGGCCTTCCGGCGACCACGCACTGGTTCTGCCACGACGAGCTCGCCGACTTCGGGGCGATCCCCACCGATCAGCGGGTCGTCCGCACCGGAAAGGTGATCACCGCAGCGGGAGTGTCCGCCGGCATCGACATGTCGCTCGTACTCACCGAGATCATCGCCGGCACCGCCTGGGCCCAAGGTGTCCAACTCGACATGGAGTACGCACCCGAGCCTCCGCTCGAGTCCGGCCACCCGAACACGGCGCCGCCGGCGGTGACCACGATGCTTCGGGCCATGTACGGCGGCATGCTCGGCACACCGTGACGGAGCACTGACGTCTGGTGCTGGAGTTCGAAGCGGTCGTCGTCCGCTACGGCCCGATCGTCGCCGTCGACATGGCCTCACTCCACGTGGCAGCCGATGAGTTCGTCGTCATCACCGGCTCGAACGGCTCCGGGAAGTCGTCGTTGGCCAAGGCCGCGCTCGGACTGGTTCCTATCGCTGGTGGACGGATCGTTGCCGACGGAGCGGTCGCGACATCCAAGAGTTCGTGGACGAACCGGCGCCGTTCGGTGGCGTACGTGCCTCAGCGCACATCGGTCGGAGCGTTCCCACTCCCAGTGGGTGACCTCCTGCACAGCGGCGGTGACCGTCAGGCGGCGCTCGACGCCGCTGACCGCCTCGGAATCGGTCACCTCACGGATCGGGCAGTGTCGAGTCTGTCGGGTGGACAGCTCCAACGTGCGTACCTCGCCCGAGCGATCGGTCAGATCGCGACGGGCGCCACGATGTTGATCGCCGACGAACCGACGAGCGCCCTCGACTTCGACGGTCAAGAACAAGTGGGCATCCTGCTCGCCGAACTCGGCATCGCCCGACTCGTCATCTCCCACGACGCCTCCATCGTCGCCCGCGCCGACCGGGTGGTCGAGATGGCAGGCGGCCGGCTGCGGGACCGTGCGTCGTGACGTCGGCGATGACCATCGCGTCCGACCTCCCCCGGCTGTTCGAGTTGGTGGCGGTCCGTCGGGCGGCAGCCGGAATCGTGCTCGGCGGATTGTTCTTGCCGGTGGTCGGCGTACTCATCGTCGGACTCGACATCTTCACGGCACGATTCGCCGTGATGCACGTCGCGTTGCTCGGCATCGCGGTCGGACTGTGGATCGGCGTCGACCCGACGGCACTCGCCCTGGTGTTCTGCGCGGCGACCGGTGCAGCGGTCGCACCGCTCGCCGACCGCCCCGGCGGGTTGGCCGGGCCCATGGGATTCGTGATGACGTTGTCGATCGCGGCGGCGCTGCTCGTGCTGTCCGTCTCCGGCGTCAACGCCAACGGGGCGTTCGGACTGCTCTGGGGCTCGATCCTCGCGGTGCGCACGATCGATCTGATCATCCTCGCGGTACTGATGGTCACCGTGCTCGCGGTGTGTCTGCGCTGGAATCGATCGATCGGACTGCTGCTCTTCGATCGCGAGATCGCCGCCTGTTCGGGAGTCCCGGTCGCAGCGTTGACGACAGGGGTGCTGGTCCTGGTCGCCGTGTCGATCGGGGCATCCGTACGCCTCACGGGTGCGCTCCTCGTCGACGCCATGACGATTCTGCCCGCACTGACCGCTCGCGCGCTCACTTCGTCGCTGCGTGCGATGTTCCTCATCGCGATCGCAGTCGGTGTCATCGGCAACACCATCGGCTTTCTCATCGCACTCGAACTCGACCTGCCGCCCGGCCCCGTGATGGTGCTGGTGTCCGGCACGATCACACTCGGCTCGTACCTCCGAAAGGGAACCGATCGAGTGCCCTTGGCGCACTAGCCCGACGACCCTGCTCACACCGGGAGCTCGAGCAGCACCGAGGACGAGCCCACCGACACGACCGTGATCCGCTGCTCGTCGAGTTCGTCCCGCCACGATCCGAGCCAGGCGAGGTCGGCGACGACGTACCTCACGCCTCTCCGTCGAAGTTCTGCGCTGCTCGTCGAGTCCGGGAATCCCTGCAGCCGATCCCTCAGCACGGAATGGTCGAGGGGAAAGAATCCCGAGTAGCCGTTGACGAGTGGATGACCGGCATCGAGGAGGGTGAGCATCGCCTCGGCCGTCGGTTCGAAGTCCGATGCCGCTGGGCCGGGAGCGAACGGCACCACGACCACCGGCGAGCCGTCGGGCCGTGAGCGCAGCGCCGCAACGACGACCGCATCCTCCGTCGGTGCGATCAACAGCCGGCCGGGGCCGCCGGCACCGAGCAGGACGACCGTCGCCAGCACCGCTGCCACGGCGACGCCGACCGCGCGTCGTCCGCGAATGAGGGCGACGAGTACCGGTACCGCGAGCGCGACGAGTGCGAGCTGTGTGATCGCCGCTGCTCGCCATGGGCTACGGAGCCGACCGATCGCCGGCATGACCTCGATCCACCAACCCCACCCGCTCGGGCCGATGAGGGGCAGGCGCGGTCCGAACGAGAACAGCATCCCCAGCAGGGCGAGGGCCAGGAGGTATCTGGTGACCGGTTCACGACGCGTGCGCCACGCTCCCCACGCCGCGAGTACAACGATCGGCACACCCGGCCAGGCACGTCCTCCGATCCACCAATCGCCCCACGTCGCGGAACCTGCCCGGATCGTGGCGTCGCTCCATCGGCGACCCTCGAGTCGCTGCTGTTGTGCGAACACCACGGGAACCGCGGTCACGATCACGATCGACACGGCGACACACAGCCCACCGATCCGCTGCGGCCATGCTCCGGGATGGCGCCGCGAGCAGATCACCGGTGCTGCAATCAGCATCGTGAACGCAGCGACGAGCGCGAGATTGCCGCAACTGAGGATCGCGATCGCCGCGGCGAGCCCGAAGCGAACGGCCGGGCCGAGCTCCGGATCTCGGGTCCAGATGATGAACTCGGTGACCATTAGCACCAGCGGCCACACCATGACGAGTTGGAGCACACCGAGCTGATCGAACACGAACGGCAACAGCTGGAACCAGACACCGACCACGGCCGCGGCAACCGTGCCGGCACCCAACACGCGAGCGAGCCGAGCCCCCAACACGCCCGTCAGCGTCAGGGAGAGGATCAGTACGAGGTTGTACCCTGCGACGTCACCGCCCAGGTGGCGCAGCAACCAGAACATCGCACCCGTGAACGGCTGTGGTTCGCTCCAGGCGAAGGTGCCGGTCGCCGGTGCGAAGATGGGAGCGTTCCAGTATCGGTCGCCGAAGGGGACCAGGTGTTCAGCACCCCAACGCAGCGTCCACAGATTGAACAGCGCCACGGTGCCCGTGGGCTCCGTCCCGAGCGGAAGACGCGTCCGGACGTGCCAGATGAGTGGGAACGTGGCGATGACCGAGATCGCCGCGTGGAACGCAGTGGACCACAGTGCCGATCTCACACGGTCGGACCGTGACAGCCGTGGCGACGACACCACGACTGTCACGGACTCGCTGATCCGAGGTTCAGAACGTCAGCTCGAGCTGACGTCCTTCGACTTGCCGCCACTGCGCGAGAGTGCCACTCCCCCGACGCCGAGACCAGCAGCACCGAGGACGATCCCACCGATGGCGAGTGCGTTCGAGCCACCGTCGTCGCTGCTGTCATCGGTGTCGATCGTCACCGTCGTGTCGGACGGTGCAGTCGTGTCGCTCGTCTCCTCCTCCGCATGACCGTGCCCGCCGGACTCCGCACCGGCGCCGGCCACGACCATCACCGAGGGTGCGGGCCGCTCGGGTTCGTCACCCGTGCCGTCCCACACTTCGATCCAGTCGTTGGAACCGTCGACGCAGCCTTGGATGATCGGGAACGCCAACATGCCCTCGGTGTCGGGCGCGCGGAACGACAGCGTGAAGGTGTCACGCAGGTCACCGGGCACCTCGAAACCGTCCTGGGCCGTGTAGGTGATCACGGAGACCCGCTCGGTGATCTCCTCGCCGTGGGAGGACTCGATCGGCTCGGCCAGTTCGGCTCGTTCGATCTCGACGTCCCAACCCGGATGCACCTGGGCGGTCGCGTTGTTGACCCCTTCCGGGATCTGGAACTGCATCGAGTTCGTCGGCGAGTCCTCACACCCGTGGGAGAAGCTGAACGAAAGCTGCGTCGATGCGCCGGCTTCGATCTCGTCCTTGTCGACTCCGACATGTGCTGACACCGGCGCGGCGAACCACAACACGCCAACCGTGGTCGTCGCGATTGCGACAACCGTTCCTCGACTGATTCTCATCTCTTTGTTCTCCCGATCTCGTTCACGAATGTCGACATGTGACCGAAAGCTCGGACACGGGCTTCCAGGTCGCCCGAACGGGCTGTTCAGTTCCCGGGAACCGAAACACCCGTTCAAGCGACCTGACACCGGTGCACAGGATGACACGACCATGTTGACGAACGAACCGGGCAGGGGCTCACGCGTAGGCCCGCCGTACGACGTGGCCTTCGTGGTCGCGCCGGGTGCGGAACTGGTCGACATCGCCGGACCCTGGGGCGTGTTCGAGTACGCGACGTCGCCCACCGACGGCCGTTCTCCGTTTGCCCTGTCGCTGGTCGCCGAGACGACCGAACCGCTGGTTCTGTCGGGGGGCATGCGCGTCGTGCCGAACTCCTCGTTCGCCGAGTGCCGACAACCCGACATCGTCGTCGTGCCCGCCATGGGCCTCGACACCGTCGGCGAGGAACTCCTGGACTGGCTCCGTCGCGTCCACCCCACAGCAACGCTGACGATGTCGGTCTGCAACGGTGCCTTCGTGCTCGCTGAAGCGGGCCTGCTCGACAGAAGATCAGCGACCTGCCACCACGGTGCGTACAGCGCGCTGCGTGCCATGTACCCGAGCGTGACGGTTCGCCGCGGCATGCGCTGGGTCGACGAGGGCCACGTTGCCACCGCCGGCGGGCTCACGTCCGGGACCGACCTGGCGCTCCACATCGTCGAACGACTCCTCGGAGCCGACGTCGCCGAACGCGCTGCCGCCGAGCTCGAACACCTGGGCGATGGTTGGAAGGATCCGACCCTCAATGCCCCGTTCGCTGATCCGCCCCCACCCCCGCCAGGACGCGTGCTCGACCCCATCTGCGGGATGGCCGTCGATCCAGCCGAGTCGATCAACGCCACGTGGGACGGTCGCGACTTCTCCTTCTGCGCCCAGTGGTGCCACGACACGTTCCTCGCCAATCCGGGTGCGTTCGACACGATCAACTGAGACATCGCGGACCGATCCTTCAGACATCGGGAACCACGAGCGCCGAACCGGCGACCCGTGACATATGAGCACCCTTCCCCTGAACTCCCGTCTCCCGCAGCGACACCACCGATCCCTGTCCACCCGGCTCGGCGTCGGAGCCATGGCCCTGCTCGTTCTCACCGGGATCACCGCCTGTGGCGACGAGGAAGAAGACGGCCAGTTCAGGATCGTCGACGTCTGGGCGCGACCGACCCCCGACGCTGCCACGAACGGAGCGGTCTACCTCACAGTGTTCAGCCCAGTCGACGACGTCCTGGAATCGGTCGCCGTACCGGCGTCGGTGGCCGCTACAGCGTCGATGCACGAGACGGTCGAAGTCATGGGGGGTACCGACCACGAGCACGGAGCCGACCAGGACGGGATGGACATGGCCGGGATGACCGGCATGGAGGAGATGGAGACGGTGCCGCTGCCGTCCGGCGAGGTCCTGTCGTTCCAACCGGGCGGGCTCCACCTCATGCTCGAGGATCTGACCGAGCCGCTCGTCGACGGTGACCGGTTCAGGATGACCCTGACCTTCGAGGAAGCCGGCGAGCGCGACGTGGAGGTGGAGGTCAGCGACACGCTCTCGTCGTGACCGGAGCCTTCGGTCTCAGGCGGCCACGGAGGACAGCAGCGATGTCAGCGTGGCGGGATCCACTTCGCCGCTGGTGCGGGCGACCACGGCGCCATCCGCATCCAGCAACACGAAGAACGGGTAACCCGACAATCCGTACGCCTCCGCTGCGGCCGAACTCTCGCTGTCAGCGATCACCGGGAACGGGAACTCCTCGTCGGCGAGCCAGCTCGACGGCGGATAGTTGGGTCGCAGCTTGTCTGTAGCCGTCGCGATCCCGACGACGTCGACACCATCAGGCACTTGACCGGAGGCGGCCCAGTCGGTGAGGACCGGCACTTCTCGTTGGCAGTGCGGGCACCAGTGGGCAAGGAAGACAAGCAGCGTGGGCGTGCCGGGCCGCACGTTGAGCGCTGATCCGTCGAAGCTCGCGCCGTTGATCGACGGCGCGATCATGCCGACCGCCGGATCCGTCGCCGAATCGGCATAGGGGGGCAGCGACTGTCCCGCGATGTTGACCGGCTGGTTCTGCGACAGCCCCGACGTGTCAGTACCACCGCCGGCGACGACCACGGCGATGACGGCGGCGACCACCACGATCAGCGCGACCGCCCCGCCGATGATCCAGCCGGTCCACGAGCCGCGCTCCGCCTTCGGAGCTGTCGCAGTCGGTCGAGTTCGGGTGGCGGAGGCCTTTGGCATCGGGATC
Source organism: uncultured Ilumatobacteraceae bacterium (assembly GCA_964565705.1). Lineage (GTDB taxonomy): Bacteria > Actinomycetota > Acidimicrobiia > Acidimicrobiales > Ilumatobacteraceae > CAZMGD01. The sequence continues at coordinate 23,865 of CAZMGD010000048.1, forward strand.
GTCCTTTCGAGACATCGAGTATTCGTCATTCCTGTCGCCCCCGCTCCTCGAGAAGTTCCCGTCGGAACAGGCGCCGGTTCATCGCACGACACGTCGTGACGCGGTCCATCACCCGGCCGCACTGCCGATCGGCTCGTCGATCAGGAAGCTTCGACGACGGCCCCATAGCGTTGCTGCGCCGCCTGGGCGGAGGTGCCGAGGAGGGCGCCGATCTTCTGCCAGGGCAGCCCGGCCGCTCGGGCTGTGGCGACGGACTCGATGAGTTGCTGCTCGCTGCGGGCGCGAGCAACCACCGCGCGCTGCAGGAGGTATTCCTCTACTGGGACCTCCTCAGCGTGGTCCGGGTCGAAGTCCTCGTACCGCTTGGCCAATTCGTCGGCGTGGTCGAGGATGTCTTGGATCGATCGGGGCATGTTGGTCACCTGAGGAACTTGGCCCTTGCGGGCATGGCGTGAATGATGAAGTCGATTCCATCGGCGTGGCTCACGCCGATCTCGAGGAGCTGTCCAGTTCGATCCGGTCCGATGAGCATGACGAGATCGTCGAGTTGCAGGACTCTGGTGGGGTTTCGGTAGGCGTGAAGGATGTCGTCGTCGTGGATGCCGTGCTTGCGTGCACTGGCAATGATCACCGGATCCACGTCGTCAAGTTATCTTGACGACTGCATGCGCGTCAACGACGGCCCGGGACGGTCGATCCGCATCGCTGGCTGAACCGCCACACCGCACGAATCGCTAGGCGCGCCGGCTGCATCGCAGCTTGGCCTTCCCCATTCCCACGAATCGGCCTGACCGATCCCCGTACGTACCTGTGAGGCGTTGTCACGAAGCTGCGCGTCGGCAGGCATGCCGCAGTGAGGTCACGCGCAACCGCGTGCGCAACAACGTTCCGGCTCCGGGGTCCTCGATGAGTGTGGACGGAGGGCAGTTGTTTGTAACGACCGGCTGGCTCACGGGGGAGTCGTCAGGTGATGGAGGCTTTGATGAGCGAAACCACGGTTGAGGTTCGGGTTCCGGATCTGTTGACGGTGATGGAAGCCGGAACGGTGGCGCGGATCTCGCGCACCACCGCCTACGACCTCGCCCACCAGTTCCTCGCCACGAACGGCGAAGCCGGCATGCCGGTGAAGCGTGTCGGCGGTCAGCTCCGCGTCCCGCGCCAGCAGTTCGAGGAATGGATCGGCACACCGATCACGACCTGGCCACCCGTCGTTCACACCGACACCGACGACATCACCACCACCGTCATCGCGGTCAACGACACCCCCACCACCGTTGCCTCCACCAAGCCTTCCCGTCGCACCACCACGACGCCACCCCAACTTTTCAGCGTCTAACCCGCGACCCCACCATGAACCACCCAACCACAACACCCATCAACCCGAACCCCGCTAGACAGGTGCCCGCTGGCAGCTGGGAGTGCCTCCCGTGTTGAGGGTGACCACGATCAGGGCGTCCACAGCGTCGGTGACAGCGCGCTACTACACCGGCTACCTGACCAAGGAGGAGGAGGAGCTGCCGGGGCTGTGGGCCGGGGAGCAGGCCCGCCAGCTCGGCCTCATCGGAGACGTCACCGCAATCGAGCTCGAGGAACTGCTCTCCGGTCGCGACCCGGTGTCGGGTCGAGCGCTGGGGCGCGAGTTCGTCGATCGGGTCACGAAGGACGGTCGGGTGGTGTCGCCGGTGGCCGGCTTCGATGCAACGTTCTCGGCACCGAAGTCGTTGTCGGTCTGGTGGGCCCTGACCGGTGACGACGGCCTGGCGCAATGCCACGACGTCGCCGTCACCGCAGCGGTCGCGGCCATCGAGCGATACGGGGCAACGACCCGGATCCGGTCGAACGGCTCCCGGCTGCATCCCGACACCGGTGGTCTGACGGTGGCGTCGTTCCGCCAGACCACGTCACGATTGGATGACCCCCAGTTGCACACCCACGTCGTGATCTCCTCCAAAGTGCGAACCGATGACGGCCGGTGGTGGGCGTTGGATGCGCGGGTATTGAAGAAGCACCAACGCACCTTCGGGGGCATCTATCAGTCGGTGCTGCGACAGGAACTCACGGCCCGATACGGGGTGGCATTCGGCGACATCGTCAAGGGTCAGGCCGAGATCGCCGGCATCCCCCAGGAGTTGTTGGAACAGTTCTCCAAACGCACCGCCCAAGTCGACGCCGCCGTCACCGCCAAGCTCACCGAGTTCTACAACCGGGAAGGCCGGGACCCGACCCCGATCGAACGCGGCGCCATCGGCCGAGAAGCCGCACTCGACACCCGAGGCCCGAAATCGGGCAACGGTGCCGCCAGTCTTCGAGACCGGTGGCTCACCGAAGCAGCCTCGGTCGGGGTCACTCCCGACACCCTCACCGCCGACATCGCAACCGCCGCCCTGGTCGCCCCGGTGATCGAGCCGATGTCGGCGGGCGACGTTGTGGAGGTGTTGTCGCAACGGTCGAGTTGGCATCGTCTCGACGTGATGCGCGCCCTGTGCGACGGCGTCCGCCCCCAACCCGGGGTCACCGGGACCGAGTGGGTCGGGATGTTGGAACGCAACACCGACCGAATCCTGGGTATCTGCGTCGACCTGGACCCCACCGACAACGAGCTGCGGCAATCAGACGGGCGGTCGGTGTGGATCGCTCCGATCGAAACGCACTTCACCAGCGAGTTCGTGCTCCGACAGGAAGAACACATCTTGTCGTGGGCGATCGACAATCAGCTAGACGAGCCGCAGCCCTCCACCACCATCGCGCCGGGGCGTCTCGATGTGATGCAAGTCGATGCCGCGGCGGCCGTCGCGGGACGGGATCGGCTGGTCCTGGTGGTCGGCCCGGCCGGGGCGGGAAAGACCGCCATGCTGCGGGCTGCGGTCGATGACTTCCACCAGGTCCACCATCGCCCTGTCATCGGATTGGCACCCACGGCGAAGGCCGCCCGGAAGCTTCGAGACGAAACCGGGTTGATGACTGACACCGTTGCCAAACTGCTGTGGGAGCACAACCAACCACACCTCGCATCGAACTGGGACCTCGGCCCCGGTGTCACCGTGATCGTGGACGAAGCCGGCATGCTCGCCACCGGCGACCTCCACCGACTCATCGAACTCGCCGACCAACACAACTGGCGACTCGCCCTGATCGGTGACACCGAACAACTCCAAGCCGTCGCCCGCGGTGGCATGTTCGCGGAGCTCTGCGCGGCGGGCCGAGTGATCGAGCTCGACACCATCCACCGGTTCACCAACCCGTGGGAAGCCAACGCCTCGCTCCAGCTCCGCCACGGCAACACCAGCGCCCTCTACGACTACGAACACCACGGACGTATCCGGGCCGGCTGGCTCAACGAACACCTCGACACCATCGCCACCGCGTGGCTTCAACGGCCATCCGGCAGCATGGCAATCACCACCACGACCAATGAGCACGTCCAGGCGATCAACACCGCCGTCCAACAAGCGCGCATCGACCGTGGCGACCTCGACCTCAAACATTCCGTGGACATCGCGGACGGCAGCGCACACGTCGGTGATCTGATCGTCACCCGCCGCAACGACCGCCAACTCCGAACCTCGACCGGCGACATCGTGCGCAACCGCGACTACTGGAACGTCACCAAACTCCACCCCAACGGCGCCATCGACGTCACCCGCATCGACGGGCACGGGGACCTGCACCTACCGGCTGGCTACGTCGCCGAGCACGTGCAGCTCGGCTACGCCGCCACCGAACCCGGCAACCAATCCGACACCACCACCACCAGCATCACCCTCGCCGCAGAAGCCACCACCGGCCGCGGTCTCTACGTGGGAGCGACCCGCGGACGCGACGAGAACATGCTCCTCGTCGTCACCGACACCCACCAACTCCGAGACGCACGCGACGTCCTCGAACGTATCCTGACCATCGACCGCGCCGACATCCCCGCCACCACCCAAAGACGCCAACTCGCCGCCATCGTTCCACGTGCGAGCGCCCCTGCGCCGAGGTGTCAGATACCGAACTGGTTCGACACGATCCACCGTGACGCCCGCACCACCGTCGTCGGCGCTCAACAGGCCCGCGACGAGGAACACCAACGCGACCAGCGACTCGATCACGTCATCTCCCACAACCGGGCCGAGCTGCAGCGGCTCGAGCCACTTTGCGCGCCCCACGACGCCCTCATCGACAACGCAAAGCGCGCCGTCAACGATCTGCAAGACGAACAACGGCGAGCACACCGGTCACTCGACAGCACCGGACGGCTCGGTCGTCACCGCGCCCGAACACACCTCGACGACACCACGACCCAACTCACGGCCGCACAGCAACGTCTCGAGCGCCGACAACATGACGCCGCACCACTCCTCGATGCTCGACGCGACGCCTACAGCCAGATCGACCATGCACAGGACAGGAAGAGCACCAATCGCGTCCTCGACCGCTGGCACAACGCAAACGCCAACCTCGAACACGCCCACGACATCGTGGTAGCCCTCGACACCTGGAAGACGTGGGCCAACGGCCACCCCGTCACCGCCAACCACCTCGCCGAAGCCGCCACCGTCCTCCAAGCCAGCCACCAGCACGGACACCCCGAACTTGCCGCGCCGCTCACCGACTGGGTACGCCGCCACCACCCCGAACTCGTCAGAGAACCCGTGATCGAGCGGCGCGGTATCGGCCTCGGCATCGACCTCTGACGGAGCGCCGATGCAGCTGCGAGCGCCTACGTTCTGTCTCTCAGTACGCCGCCCATGATGTCGGCCGCGTTGCGATCGGATTGTTCGACGAAGTGGGCGTACACGTTCAGCGTCGTTGCAGCGTTGCGGTGGCCGAGACGACCCGCGACCGTGCGCACATCGACGCCTGCACTCAGCAGCTGTGTGGCAACGAAGTGGCGAAGGTCGTGGAGGCGGACATCGGGCACTCCCTCTTTCTCGCACAGACGCTTGAACGACCTCGACACCGAGTCCGGGAACCACGGCTCGCTCCCGTCAGCGGCGTTGCTGAAGACGAATGCGTTCGGAGCCGCCGCGCACCCGCACATCGCGGCACGGTCGCGCATTCGCTCACGCTGCTCGACGAGCGCGGCGAGGGTTCCGGCATCGAGCGACACGCGGCGAGCCGAGTGGGTCTTCGTTCCCTTCTCGACGAGGCCGTCCGGGCCGGCGACGATTCCGCGCTCGATCGACACGGTCGCTCCATCGAGATCGACGTCGAGCCATCGAAGCGCGATCAGCTCGGAGCGACGGGCGCCGGTGGCCGCCGCGAGCATGAGATAGCAGCCCAATTCCGGCGATTCTGCATCCGCCCGCCGAAGTACGCGTGCCAGCGCCTCGGGTGCAGGCGGCTTGATGTCCGAAGCTGGCACGCGAGGCGGGGTTGTCGCGATCGCCGGGTTGATGCCGAGCCATCCCCACTTGACGCCCTGATTGAGCGATCGGCGCAGGATGCCGTGGATACGCCGCACGGTTGCCGGCGCCAACGGCCGGCCGCCGGATCCGCCCGAAGCGAGGAGTCGACGGTAGAACGCATCGAGATCGGCCGGCTTCAGCTTCGCCAGCGGCGTCGACCCGAGCGTCGGCATCAACGAGCGGTCGATGTATCCACGCGTCTCCTTGACCGTCTTCGGCGAGAAGTCCGGGGCGGCGAAGGCGAACCACGCCTCGAGCAGCTCCCCTGCGGTCGCGGTGGTCCGAACGGTCATGCCGCGTTCCGCCTCGGTGACCATTTCGGCGAGCGCAGACTCAGCGTCGCGCCTTCCGCCGCGAACCGTTCGGCTGACGTAGCGCTTCTTGCCGGTGAGCGGGTCGCGGCCGAGGTACACCCTCAATTCCCACGAGGTTCCCCGTTGCCTGATGAGGCCTTTCATCTGGTTCTCCTTATTGAAGAGAGTGGCACCAGAGTGGCAACGAGTCCAGAAAAACAGGAGAGCCACTCCGAAGAGTGGCTCTGACCTGGACTTTTCTTTGCAGCCCGTACGGGATTCGAACCCGTGCCGCCACCTTGAGAGGGTGGTGTCC
>CAZMGD010000049.1:0-16919 GCA_964565705.1 uncultured Ilumatobacteraceae bacterium
CGCCGATGAAGCGCTCGACGACGACGGCGCCGTGTTCGCGCAGCGCCTCGACGACAGCGGCGGTGTCCTCCCCGGTGGGGACGGTGGGCAACGTGGCCACGGGTCGCTCCTCGGTGCTCGGGTCGGTCCTGCCTATCGCACGGCACCGACGCAGAGCGTGATCGGACGACCCGGCGCCGGCGACGTCGAGGCAACCCTGGCGGCCTGCGTCAGCTGCTCTGGTAGCTTCGGCGCGCGGCCACGGTGGACGCGGCGGCTGGTCTTCCGGCGGAGGACTTCGAGCATGTGGTGGAGGGCGGGACGTGGTTGACGCGCCAGTTCGATTCGTGAGGGCGGTGCGCACGGCGTTCGCCATGACCATCGTGGTGACGTCGGTGTGCGTCGCGGCCACCGTCGTCGCGCCAACGCCGCCCGCAGCCTCGGCGGCGACGATCACCGTCGGCACCATCCAGGCCCAGATGGCCGATCACCGGGGGCAGAACAGCGGGACCGGTGGCAACTGCATCAGGTACTCGCCCGTGGGTTCGACGACGTCGACGACGTTCGTGCCCAGTCCGGGCGAGGCGATCACCGCTCACGGCTACTCCGGATCGTGCCCGGGCACGCTGAACACCTCCACCCAGAGCGCAGTGGGGTTCCGTCCCTCCACCCAGACGACCGTGGACGACGGTGTGCCGTTCCTGATCGGGCGGATGATCCACTACAACAACCCGGTCACGACGAGCGACCAGTACTTCACCGGCAACCTGAACATCCAGTTGACCACCTTAGGGGCCACGACGATCGCGTTTCCCTGGACGCTCAACGAGACGCCGAACACGGGTGGTGACGTCAACGACGAGCTGGCGTTCAACAACCAGATCTCCAACGTCACCATCACCCAGGGCGGACTCACGTTCAAGATGGTCGTCAACGGTTTCATCCCCACCGCGAATGCCACCGCCTGTCCCACATCCCCGGTGGGCACGCCGCAGAACGTCTTCTCCACGGTCGAGAGGGCGCAGACGCACGCGTGCCTCTACGCCACGCTCGTGCAGGTCCGGAGCCTGACGATCGTCAAGGCCACGGCCGGCACGGCGCCGCCGGCGCGCAACTTCGCGTACACCTCCTCATCGACGCTGGCGGGGTCACCCTGGTCGAACGGCTCCTTCAGCCTCGCCAACGGGGGCACCCGCACCGCCGAGCTCACCAGCGGCAACACCGTCACCGTCACCGAGACCGACCCTGCCGATGACCGGTGGGTGCTGACGAGCCTGGTGTGCACCGAGTTCGACGGCAACGGCACGCCGCAGGCGGTGCGCAACGCGACAATCAACGTCAGCGCCCGCCAGGTGACGCTGAACAACATCCCGGCGCCGCTCAACGCGGCGAACCCCGGCATCACCTGTACCTACACGAACACCTACACACCGCGGGCGACGCTGACGCTCGTCAAGTCCGTCCAGAGTGGCTCTGCGGCGGCCAACCTGTGGACGCTGACGGCCACCGGCTCGGCGGCCCCACCGCCGAGTGGCGCGACCATCTCCGGTCCGTCGGGGGCCGCTGCGGTGACCGCCCAGCGCGTGCCGGCCGGCACGTACCAGCTCACCGAGACTGGTACCGGCGCCGCGGCCACGGGCTACGTGCAGGTCGGCGACTGGGCGTGCCGGACCGCTGGCGGGGCGACGCTCACGGTCACCAACGGGGCGGTCACCCTGCCAGACGCCGCAGCCTCGGCCACCATGTCCAACGTCACCTGCACGGCGACCAACCGCTTGGCGACCGGTTCGCTACAGATCCGCAAGGTCGTCGACGATCCCTCCGGTGGATACACCGGTGGCACATCGACGACGTTCAGCGGCACCTACGACTGCGGTACCGGGTACACCGGCGCGTTCACCACCCTGACCACGGCGACGCCGGTGACCATCACCGGCATCCCGGCCGGGCGCACCTGCACGGTCACCGAGACCACCCCGACGGGCGGACTGCTCAACGCCTCCTTCGCGTGGGGCGCGCCGACGTTCAGCGCGCTGCCGGTGACGATCACCGACCAGGGCACCGCCACCGTCACGATCACCAACCACGTGGTGCAGCGCTTCGGCACGTTCTCGGTCACCAAGGTGATCGCCGGGCCCGGTGGCACGACGGCCGGCTACATCGGCGGTACGGCGCGCGTCTTCCCGGTGACCTACTCCTGCACCCTGACCAACGGTCCGACGACATCGGGCACGCTGAACCTCACGCCAGCGCAAGCCGTGTCGCCGGCCTCGCCGATCCCGGCCGGTTCGTCGTGCACGCTGACCGAGACGCTCACCGCGGAGCCCGGCGACTTCATCGACCCGAGCTACGCGTGGACCACGCCGACGATCGCTCCGGCGACGTTCACGATCGGTGCCGGCACCACCGCCACCGCCACGATCACCAACAACTTCGTGCGCCGGTTCTCGTCGCTGACGATCGCCAAGGTGGTCAGCGGCGACGGCTACCTCGGCGGCACGGCCGCGAACTTCACCGTCGTGTACGACTGCGGCCCCGGGTTCGCCGGTGCGGTCACCCTGGCCGCTGGCGGCAGTCAGACGGTCGACGGCCTGCCGGTCGGGGCGGCCTGTGCACTCCAGGAGCTCCCACCATCCGCGAGCCTGCTGTCGCCCGCCTTCACGTGGGGCACCGCGACCTGGGCACCGGGTCCCCTCGTCACGATCGTCGAGGGCGCCACGGCGACGGCAACGGTGACCAACCCGACGATCGCCATCTTCGGCCGGGTCAGCGTCACCAAGGCCGCCACTGGCCAGGTGCAGGGCATCGCCTCCGGCACGACGTTCCACGTCGTCGTGACCTGCGGCACGAACACCTATCCGTTCGACATCGCTGTGGGTGGATCGGGCGTGACCCCCAACGTGCCCGTCGGCACGACCTGCACGGTCACCGAGACGGCGCCGACCGGTGGCCTGATCGACCGCTCCTTCGCCTGGGGAACGGCACCAACACCCCAGGACGTCACGATCACGTCGTCCGGTCAGGTGGTCGCCGTCACCGTGACCAACGACGTGCAACGCGTCCGCGGCCCGCTGCAGATCGCCAAGGCCCCGATCGTTCTTGGTTCCGTGGTCGACCCCGACCGCACGTACGCGATCGGCTACAACTGCCGGTACGGCAGCGACGATCCGGTCACCGGCACGGTGCAGGTCACCGCCGGCGGGACTCCGGCGGTCGTCCCGAACCTCCTGCTCGAGTCGCGCTGCACGATCGTCGAGGATCCCGCCACGCTGGCGGCACCGCCGAGCGCTGACGAGTCGTGGGTGTGGCTGACGCCGACCGTCTCCCCGACCGGTGACGTCGTGGTCGACTCGGCGACCGTGCCCGCGACCGCGACCGTCACCAACTCGATCCGGCAGCTGACCTCGGGCTTCCACGTGTCCAAGGTCGTCTCCGGGGAGGGCAAGGCCGGCGGCTACACGCCAGGAGCGACGTTCGGGTTCACCTACGACTGCGGCGCGGCGGGCGCGGGAACGTTCAGCATCGCCGACGGCCAGAGCTTCGATCACGAGTCGGTGCCGGTCGGCACGACCTGCACGGTCACGGAGACGGCGTCGCGTCCGACGACGCCGCCCGAGTTCGGGTGGGATCCGACCCAGATCTCCGCGTCGACCGGGACGGTGACGGGTTCGAGCGTCACGTTCACGATCCCCGATGATCCCGCCGGCGTGCAGGTCAACGTCGACAACCCGATCACACCGCGCTTCGGCTCGGTGCAGGTGATCAAGCAGATCACCGGGCTGACCGAGGGGCTGCTGGGCACGCCGAACTTCACGATCACACTCGACTGCGGCGCCGGGCGCGTGTTCCAGCTGATCGTGGCGGCCAACGCCAGCGCGACCCAGGGCAACATCCCCGCCGGCTCGACGTGCACGTTGTCGGAGACGCTGCCGCCGGGCGGCCTCGTCGACACGTCGTACGCGTGGGGCACCCCGACGTTCAACCCGCCGACCGTCACCGTGGCCGTCGGCACCCCGGCGTCCGTCACGGTGCAGAACCCGATCGTCCGGGTGACCGCACCGGTGCGGCTCGTCAAGACCTACACAGGCGCGCAGGGCGTCATCCCGGCCGACCACACCTACCCGATCACCTGGACGTGCACGTACGACGGCACCACGGTCGGCACCGGCACCGTGAACGTCACTGCCGATCCGGACGGGGTCGTCCTCGCCACGGGCATTCCGCTGGAGTCGGTGTGCGGTGCGACCGAGGGCGACCTCGGCGCCCCGTCGGCCGACCCCGCGTTCCGCTGGCTGCCGGCGGTGATCACGGGCACGACCGTCACCGCCGATGGCCCGAACATCAACACGATCACCGTCGTCAACGAGCTCGTCCGCGACAGCGGGCTCGTGCTGGTGCGCAAGGTCGTGACCGGCGCCACCGAGGGCTACGTCAACCTCGGCAACCCCGCGGCGCAGGACTTCACCCTCCATGGAAGCTGTTCCGTGCCAGATCACCCGGACATCCCGACCCGGTTCGCCGACGGCAGCATCGCCGATGGCGGTGAAGCGACGCAGGTGCCGATCGTCGCCTCGATCGGTTGGACCTGCTCGGGCTACGAGGACCTGCCGGGCCAGAACCTGCTGCGCGACACCTCCTACGCGTGGGGGCCGGTGGTGCTCGACCCACCCGGCACCTTCACCCTGACCCGCGAGCAGCCCACGCAGATCTTCCTCGCCGAGAACCCGATCGTGCGCGTGCGCAGCTCCTTCAGCATCGTCAAGGCCGTCGTCGATCCCAACGGCGTCGTTGATCCGGACGCCACCTACACCGGCGGGTGGTCGTGCCAGTACAGCACGGACGTTCCGGTGACGGGCACGTGGTCGATCACCCCATCGGTCAGCGCGGGCTTCACGGTGGACGGCATCCTGCTGGAGTCGGTGTGCACCGTCACCGAGGACGCGCCGCCGTCGTCGGCACTTCCCGATGCGTCGTGGACCTGGGCTCCTGCGCAGTTCTCCGAGCCGGCCACCGTCGTCGCCGGTGGCACGGCGCGGGTGACGGTCACCAACACACCCGAGCGCCTGTGGGCCGGACTGCAGGTCACCAAGGTCATCGTCGACACCGAGCCGTCCGGCGTGCTGCCGGGGGCGACCTTCGAAGGCGTGTGGAGCTGCCAGCAGGGCAACGCCGAGCCGATCTCCGACCGGTTCACAGTCGCCGCTGGAACCACCGCGACGCTGTTCACGCCGGGCGACCAGCGGGTCCCGGCCACCGCGAGCTGCACGGTCACCGAGGACACGCTGGCGACCGAGAGCCTGGTCGACGGATCCTTCGGCTGGGGCGATCCGTCGTACGTGCCCGGCGACGCGACCGTGACGCTCGAGTCGGGTCAGACCGCCAACGTGGACATCGTCAACACCGTCGTGCGCGTCTACTCCGCCGTCACCATCGAGAAGCTGATCACCGGCCCGGCGGCGTCGCTGGTTCCGGCCGATCGCCCGTTCACCGGCACGATCACCTGCCAGTACGAGGACGACGAGCCGGTCACCACGACCTGGTCGGCCACGACCGAGACGCCGGCGCTGCGGGCCGGCCTGCTCGTCGAGTCCGTGTGCTCGGTCACCGAGGATTCGCCGGGCCGTGGTGGCCAACCGGTCACCGACGATCCCTCCTTCGTCTGGCAGACCCCGAGCGTCAGCGGGGCGGTCACGGTGACCCCACCCGATGAAACGGCCGCGCCGATCGTCGTCACCAACCCGACCGACCGCCTGTTCGCCACGTTCAACGTGACCAAGTCGCTCGCCGGGGCCGTCGAGGGCATCGCCGATCCCGACCCGCGGTACGTCATGAGCTGGTCGTGCGTCGACGGTCTGGGCAACCCGTACGCCGGCACGCTAGAGGTCGTGCTGGCCGCCGCCGAGCGGGTCGGGCCCGAGGAGCAGATCCCTGCGGCCAGTGAGTGCGTGATCAACGAACCGCCGGGCGACATGCCGGCGCTGGTCGACGATGCCTGGCAGTGGGCGCTGCCGACGTTCACGATCGACGGCCTGCCGGCGGAGGGCGACGGTTCGTCGTTGTCGTTCGTCATCCCCACCCCGCAGGAAGACCAGCCCGAGCCGCACGTCGAGATCGGGGTCACCAACACCGTCACCCGGACGTTCGGGGCCTACACCTTGGCCAAGACCAGCGACCCGGCGCCCGGGTCGGTGGTCCAGCCCGGGTCGGTGGTCACCTACACCGTCACGGTGACGTCGACGGGCCCGGTTCCGGTGCACGACGTCGTCGTCACCGACGACCTGACGGGCGTACTCGCCAACGCGAGCATCGTCGATGGATCGGTGTCGGCCCCCGCCGGCACCTCCACGACGCTCGACCTGCCGGGGCGGCAACTGGTGTGGACGGTCGACGACGTGGCGCCCGGGCAGGTCCGGGTGCTCACGTATCAGATCCGCATCAACCCTGGAGCGGGCGGCGTCACGATCGCCAACAACGTGACCGGCACTGGTGACGTTCCCCCCGATTGCACGACCTGCGACGTCGTCATCACGACATCGCTGACCCCTGTCGTCGCCAAGGACGTGGTCGGCACACCCACCCGAGATCCGGTCAGCGGTGCGTGGACGGTGGCCTATCGGATGGTCGTGACCAACCCCGATGCCGCGAACGCCGCGCCGTACGACCTCGTCGACACCCTCGGCTTCGCGCCCGGCCTCGTCGTTCGTTCCGCCACGGTCACCGCCGCACCTCCGGGGGTGACGTTGGCGAGCCCGGCGTGGGACGGTGCCGGCAACACCACCATCGTGACCGGTGCGTCGCTCCCCGCGGGTGGGGCCCACACCTACGACATCACCGTCGTCGTCGACGTGCCGCCGACCACCGCTGCAACCTTGCTGGCCTGTTCCGGAACGCCCGCCGTCGCCGGTTCCGGACTCTTCAACGAGGCACGCCTGACCTCGCTGGGCACCGTGTCCGTCGACTCGGCGTGTGCAGCGCTCGGCCCGCTGCTCGTGGTCCGCAAGCAGTGGAACATCGATGGACAGACGTACGCCGAGGGCGGCCAGCCAGCAGGGTTCAGCGCGCAGCTGACGCTCGACGGCGCTGCCGCGCCGTGGGGTTCGGTGCAGACGGTGTCGTCCGGTCAGATCGTGCAGGTCGGTGAGACGGTGGTCGTCCCCGACGGCTGCACCAGCTGGCCGGCCGGTCTCGGCTCGCACACGATGATGTCAGCGGTCAACGACCTGACCGTGACGAACACCGTGACGTGCCAGGAGCTGCCGGCCACGGGAGCGAACGGTCAACCGATCGCGTTGCTCGCCGCCCTGGCGACGCTCCTCGGCGGGGCGGCGCTGCTCGTGTCCCGTCGCCGGCTGCGCGCTCGCCGCTGAACCCTCGGGGCCAACCGGTCGGGACCGCGCGCAGGCGTAAGGTCCCGGGTCGTGGGCGCGAACATCTCCCCCGCCGAGCGAGCCGCAGCGGGCAAGGCACTGCGCCGGCAGGTGCCCCGCGATGCACACGCAGCGTTCGATCCGTCGGCCGCGCGCGACCCGCTGGGACTGCTCCGGGAGCAGGACACGACGCGCGTCGCCGACCTGGTGCCGATCCGCTACGGCCGCATGTCGGTGTCTCCGTTCGCCTTCTACCGCGGCGCGGCGCGGGTGATGGCCGCCGACCTGGCGACGACTCCGGTGTCGGGATTGCACACGCAGCTCTGCGGCGACGCCCACCTGTCGAACTTCGGGGCCTACGCGTCCGCCGAACGCCAGCTGGTGTTCGACATCAGCGACTTCGACGAGACCTTCCCCGGTCCGTTCGAGTGGGACGTCAAGCGCCTCGCCACGAGCTTCGTGGTGGCCGGCCGCGACAACGGGTTCGGCACGAAGGAGTGCCGGAAGGCGGCGCGGTCGGTGGTCGGCCACTACCGGACCGCGATGCGTGACTTCGCCGAGCGGACGATCCTCGACGTCTGGTACGCCCACCTCGACATCGACTCGGTGGCGACCGGGTACCTCGATTCGCTGCACAAGCGCCAGCGCAAGGGCGCGGAGCAACTGCTCCACGCGACCGCACCGGACCTGCAGAAGGCCCGCACGCGCACCAGCCTCCAGGCGATCCGCAAGCTGACGGCGATGACGCCCGACGGCCGCCGGATCGTCGCCGACCCACCCCTCGTCGTGCCGGTCGACCGCGTGACCGGGATCGATGTCGATGCCAGCCGGCGAACGATCACGTCGCTGGTCGAGGAGTACCGGAACACGCTGCAGTCCGACCGCCGCCACCTGATCGACCACTTCCGGTTGACGGACATCGCCCACAAGGTCGTCGGTGTCGGCAGCGTCGGGATGCGGGCGTGGATCCTGCTGCTGGAGGCCGGGTTCGAACAGGAGGATCTGCTGCTACAGGCCAAGCAGGCCACGGTGTCGGTGCTCGCCGAGTTCCTCGGCGGGGACTCGACGGGCGAGCAGGGGGCACGCGTCGTCGCCGGGCAGCGGTTGATGCAGGCGTCGAGCGACATCTTCCTCGGCTGGCTGTCCACGGACGCGGTCGACGGTGGGCGCGAGGACTACTACGTGCGGCAGCTGCGCGACTGGAAGGTGTCGGCCGACATCGACACGATGACGCCGGCGAGCCTGGGGGTGTACGGCCAGATGTGCGGCTGGACGCTCGCGCGCGCCCACGCCCGCGCCGGCGACCGGCTCGCGCTCGCCGCCTACCTCGGCAAGTCCACGGCGTTCGACGACGCCGTCGCCGAGTTCGCCGCCGCCTACGCCGACCAGAACGAGCGCGATCACCGGGCGCTGCTCGCCGCTGTCAAGGCCGGCGACATCCAGGTCGCGACCGAGTCAGGCGCCGGGTCCGGCAGCTGACCGTCTCTGGGCCGGCGGCCTGTCGGCGAGCACCGCACGCGCGGTGGCCGGCGAGCGCCGCGATCGTCCCAACCCACAACACGCTGATCCAGCACTGACCGCGCACTCCGGGACGACGGCGAGTTGCGCCCGCCGCGATCGAGCATCGTTGAGCGGGCCGACCGCCACTCGTAGTGACATTCGCCACATGACCCTGTTGTACCGTGATGGTGATGGAGGGGAGACCTGTGGTGCGTGTTCGTCGACCACTTCTCGTGTTCCTGTTGGTGCTGACGAGCATCCTCGTCGCCCAATGGGCGCCCTCGCCGGCGTCTGCGGCCGACGCGGCGATGTCGATCCAGAAGGTGGCGAGTACGACGGACGTCGCGCCCGGCGACACGTTCGTGTACACGATCCAGGTCCAGTGCACGACCGCAGTGGCCGCCGGCTGCGTCGGTGCCACGGTCACCGATCCACTCCCCGACTACGTGACGCTCAACGGCACGATCTCCATCGTCCCGGCGGTCTCGTCGACGGTCAGCAACGGTCCTCCGATCGTCGTCGACTTCACCGAGCCACTCAGCGACGGCTCCACCGGTCTGCCGGCCGGGCGCGTCTACACGATCACCATCCCGGTGATCCTCAGCACCACGATCCCGCCGGAGCAGGACGGGCAGGACATCGTCAACACGGCGACGATCGACGCCGACAACGCCGACCCGAGGAGCAACGACGCGACCGTCGTCCCCGACATCGACGTCACCCATGCCGCGGCCACCACCAAGGTCATCGCTCCACACAGCGCGATCGCCGGTTCGACCGACCCGATCACGCTCACGGTCACCGGCCAGAACACCTCCAACGTGCCCGTCGACGAGCTCGTCATCGTCGATCCGCTCGTCCCGCAGGCACCCCCCGACACCGGCCTCGACGACCTGATCACCTACATCCAGCTGGCATCGGACACGCCGTTCACGGTCACGTTCCCGGCCAACGCGACCGAGGTCCAAGTCGACGTGTTCGACGCGTCGACCGGGGAGTGGGTGATCGGCGTCCCGACCACCTCGACCACGCCCCCCATCCCCGGCGGTGTCGATCCGGCGAACGTCAGCGGCGTGAGGATGACCTTCACCGGCGACATCCAGCCGGGCGCGACCGCGACGGTCGTCGGCACCCTGATCCAACGCCCGGGCAACGCTGACATCGTGCCACCCGAGGGCGTCACCGCCGACAACACGGCGCGAGCGAGCGTCGTGGACGACGGCGAGGAGACGCAGGGGAACATCGCCCAGGACTTCTTCAGCCTGCGTCAGTCGACGATCGACGTCCAGGCCGGCAAGACCATCGAACCGGCGATCGTCCACGTCGGCGACCCGGTCCTGGTCACGCTCACCGGCGAGAACACGAGCCCCGACCCGCTGACCACGATGACGATCACCGAACCGTCCCCGATCTCCCCCCCGCTCCCCAACCCGCTCAGCAACGGTCTCGACTTCACGGAGATCGACACCGCGAACGTGCAGTGGCCGGCGGGCGCCGACGAGATCACGGTCATCTACTCGTGCGGCGACTCGATGACACCCTCGACGCCGCAGACCTCGACCACCGTGGACGACTTCCCGGATCCGAACTGCCCGGCCGGCGAGGTGACCGGGTTCTCGGCGACGTTCACCGACACCGACGGCTCCGGCATCCCGGAGGGGGCGACGGCCATCATCCCCTTCGTCGCCACCCCGACCACGAACCAGGTCATCGACGAGCGCACGTACCTGAACACCATGCAGGTCCACGGCACGAACGACACGGGCGGTGAAGCCACCGACTACGCCAGCGACACCGTGCGGGCGATCGTCGACCGCATCGCGATCGAGGTCGCAAAAGCGGTCGTGCCGAGCACGGTGCCGCTGAATCCGGGCCAGGTCGCGATCGTCGCGCTCACCGGCCACGTCCTGCCGTTCCCGGCGTCCACGGTCGACGCCGAGCAGATCGTGGTCCAGGATCCGATGACGCTCCCCGAACCGCCGCCGCCCCCGCCGGGCTTCTTCGACGTGTTCCAGCCCAAGAGCGTCACCTCCACCCCGGTGCCGCTGTGCTCGACGCTGACCGTGGAGTACACCACTGATCTCGACGGCACGACGTGGACGTCGGTACCCGGCATGGTGGCCATTCCGGGGGCGACGGTCGTCAACCAGGCGTTCCCCGACGACGTCGTCGAGAACGCGACGGGCATCCGGTTCGTGTACGACGACGTCGACGGGCCCGGCTGCGAGGGCGGCTTCCCGCCCGACACCACGGTGAACCCGAACCTCGCGTTCGGCATGGATCCAGACTTCACCTCCGACGATCCCGTCACGATCACGAACTGCGCTGGCGCGTTCGCGACGGCGCCGGCGCTCGAGTTGTTCGAGGAATCCGGCCCCGCCTGCGACACCATCACCATCGTCCCCGGGGCCGGGCCGGGTTCGCTGGACCCGATCGACAAGACGTGGGACATCCCGTCGGTCAACGAACGTTCGCAGCAGCAGGCCGGCGTGACGATCGGCTGGGGCACCGCCGGCTACACCGGCCTCGACCACACCACGGTCTCCGACACCGCCGACCCGTCGAGAGCCGGTCTCCCGACCAGCGCGTTCGACGTGTTCGACCTCGTCCGCATCGATCCGATCACCCCCTCGCTGGACGCGTTCCTGACCTGGGATCAGATCACCCAGGTCGAGCTGTACAGCCTCGCCGAGGACGACTGGTTCGACGCCGGTGACACGACCGTCTGGGCGGACGCCCCGGCCGACCCGTGCCCCGGCGCCTGTGACGGCACGTTCCCCGGCTACACGCTGAGCGCGGCCCAGCGCGCCGACGTGATCGGGTTCCGGCTCACCTACGCCGAGAGCCCGACCCGGGCGGCCCGCCTGACCGCCACCGCGCCCCCGGTCGGCACCGGCGTCGCCGCGGCGCCGGACAACAGCCGGCTGATCCACCCCGTGTTCCAGATCCGCGACGCCAAGCGCAGCGATCCGGCCTTCGCCGTCGTCGCCTCGGAGATCTACAACGCCGGTGCCGCGGGCGTCGTCAACGACACGGCCCGCGGCACCGGGTACTTCGATCCGGACGAGGCGGTCGGCTTCTGGGACGCCGACGACGACATCGTGATCCTGCCGATCCCGGTCCTGGCCGGCACCACGAAGACCTGGACCGGCGGGCCGCTCGGCATCCCCGCCGACGGCACCCCGCCGGAGCTGTACCCGACCAGCCGGGTCACGCTCACGGGGACGAACCGCACACCAGCGAAGGTCGACCGGCTGACGATCAGCGACGACACGAACAACGATCCCCCGATCAGCGAAGACGACCCGTTCGAGTGGTTCAACGTGATCGGGTTCAACTCGATCACCTCACCGGCCGCCATCGGCGCCATGACGGTCACGATCACGCTCGACGGCGCCACACCGTCGCAGTACGGCCCGGGCGGCGACGAGGTCATCGCGGAGGTCCTCGCCCTCACCGAGGAGCAGCTCGAGGATGTGACCCACATCGAGGTGACCTACGACGGGCGGATCAACGTCGGCGACCCGAACCCCGCCGCCGCGACCGCGACGGTCGTCTACGACGTCCAGCTACGCAACGGATCGCGCACCGATGGCACAGCGCCGACGGCCGATCTGAGCCCGGTCAACAACGAGGTGACGACCACGGTCACCGACCTGGTCGGCTACACCAACGTCGATCCCGAATCGAACTCGGCGAGCGCCAACGCCGACATGCCACTCGTGCCCCAGGGCCTCGACGTCGTCGCGTCGAAGACGATCGTCCCCGAGACGATCACCGAGCCGTCGACTGGTCCCGCGGCGGTGACGATCGGCGGCCAGCCTTCGGGCCCGTCGCGCACCGTCCAGATGGTGCTGACCGACATCGACCCGCACTTCTGGAACCAGTACGACTTCGCCACCTTCAGTTCCCTCACCTTCGCGTCGCCGATCGACCAGGTGCGCGTCGACGCGTTCACCGGTGGCATGTGGTCCGTGGTCGGCGGGGAGCCGGTGCTGACCGGCGGCGACTGGGTCGAGGGTGACGAGTCGACCAGCACCACGCTCGCGCTGCCGACGGGCGTCGATCCGGCCGCGGTCCAGGGCCTGCGCTTCACGTTCACCCGTGCGGATGGCGCCAACTGGGAGAACCCGGCCAACCCCAATCAGACCGTCACGTTCAACGTCACCCGTCGCGCCACGCTCAACACCAGCGGGCCGGTGCTCCCCGACGTTCCGGGCTTCGCCCCGGCGCCGGGCGAGCCCGCCCCCGGCGTCGCGACCAACACGATGACCGCTGACGTCACGAGCTCCGACGTCGACGTCAACGGCGATCCGCTCACCGCCTCCGACGACGCCACCGACACGATCACGTTCATCCACGGCCGCAACGCCGTGCGGGTCGTCAAGGGCCCGAACGGCACCCAGGTCAGTCCCGGCGCGCCGCTGACCTACTCGCTGACCAGCACCAACGTCGGAGACATCGACATCGTCGACCCGGTCATCACCGACTACCTGCCCACCGACGCCGACGGGCCGCAGGTCACGCTGGCCACCGACCCGAACTTCACGTATTCGATCACGGGCGGCACGGGGATGCCGACCAATCCCGACCTCGTCACCGTCACCGCGACGGACTCGACGCTCACGTTCACGTTCCCGGAGGGGTCCACCCTGCCGATCGGGGCGGGCTACACGATCACGTTCGACGTCGAACTGCGACCCGGCCTGCCCGCCGGCACCCAGTTCACGAACACCTTCGGCATCGTCGATCCCGACCGGCCGTGGGACGCGTGCGACGGCAGGCTCGACGCAACGACCGGTGAGTGCGAGGCCGACGCGACGAACACCGTGCTGTCCGCTGGCGCGGTCTCGATCGTCAAGCAGGTGCGCGGCGAGGGCTCGGACGAGCTCGGCACGATCCTCGATCCGACCGGCTTCCCGGTCGACTGCGCCCCCGACGCCGACGGCTTCTACTCCCGGCCGTGCGTGCCGATCGCCGCGCCGGGCGGCGACATCACCTGGCGGTTCCACGTCGTCAACACCGGGAACCGGCCGATCGATCGCCTCCTGACCATCGACTCGCTCCCCGCCGTCGGCGACACGCTGGCAACCTCGCCGACCATCGTGCGCGGCAGCGAGTGGCGGCCGCTGCTCACCGGCGAACGCCCGACGGGCGCCGACCCGAGCAGCGGCACGCTGAACGTGTGGTTCACGACCGGCGAGAGCACGTGCGACAGCCCGTTCGCCGCCGACGGGGCACTGCTGTGCTCGAGCCTGCCGTGGCAGGTGTGGCCAGCGGGCTCGACGCTCCCGGTGGATCCCGAGGCCGTCACCGGCCTGCAGTTCGAGATGCTGCCCGCCGACGGGACGCTGTTCGAACCGGCCGCCACGTTCGACGTCGACATCCCGATGGTGGCGCCGCCGTACGATCCCGACGCCGCCATCGGGGCACCGCAGCAGCAACCCGACAAGGTCGCCTACAACACCGTCGGCGTCGCCGCCCGCTGGATCGACCCAGCCAACCAGGCGACCGGCTACACCCTGACGACCGAGCCCCAGCGGGTGGGCGTGGCGCTCGCCAACGGGCCGTTGGGCGTGCTGAAGCTCGTCACCGGGGACGCGGCGCAGTTCGCACCCGACGAGTTCGAGATGACGTTGTCGTGCGTGTCGGCGGGTGTCGACGTACCGCTGCCCGACGACGTGGCCGTGTTCGACCCACCGCTGACCGCCGGCGAGCTCCGGACGATCAACAACCTCCCCTGGGGCGCGACGTGCACCCTGACCGAGGGCGACAACGGGCAGACCTCCACCGACACGAGCTCGGCGACGGTCGTGGTCACCCAGGAGGGCCAGGAGCTCGCCGTGGCGACGGTCACGAACGTGTACGACGTCGTGCCGTTGACGGTCGTCAAGACCCTCGATTCCGCGGCGGTCGACCAGGACGGGAACCCGATCCCGTACGGACCGTTCGTGATCGGGGTGCAGTGCGAGTTCGACAACGGCGAAGAGACCATGGACGTGTACGCGGAGGGCTACGGGATCCTGCACCCGATGATCGCCGAGTTCGACGCCGGTGAGTCGGTGACCTTCGACGGGCTCCCATCGGGTGCCTCGTGCTCGATCACCGAGCTCGACGACAAGGGTGCCGCCTCGACCACGATCACCACGCAGGTCGGCGACGGCGACCCGACGACCGAGGACGGCACGGAGACCATCGTCGAGCTCGCCGGCGACTCGGCGACGGTCACGGTCACCAACACCTTCACCGTCGGCAGCATCGCCGTGGTCAAGGTGGTCGACGGCGCCGGCGCGGCGACGTACGGTGCCGGACCGTTCACGATCTCGGTGGTCTGCCAGCTGGACGACCAGACGGGCAGCCGCGTCGTGTTCGACGACGACATCGTGCTCGGTGGCGGAGCCCCGCTGTCGGCCACGATCGTCGACCTGCCGACGGGAGCCGCCTGCCAGTTCGTCGAGATCGACGACCACGGCGCGACATCCTCTGCGTTGTCGCCGGCCAACGGGATCCTGGTCGTGGGCGCCGACACGACCGCGACCCTGACGGTCACCAACAGCTTCCAGGTGGGCTCGGTGGCCGTGACGAAGGTCGTGACCGGTGCCGGCGCGGCGACGTACGGTGCCGGGCCGTTCACGATCTCGGCGACGTG
This sequence comes from uncultured Ilumatobacteraceae bacterium, assembly GCA_964565705.1. GTDB lineage: Bacteria > Actinomycetota > Acidimicrobiia > Acidimicrobiales > Ilumatobacteraceae > CAZMGD01. The sequence continues at coordinate 15,496 of CAZMGD010000049.1, forward strand.
CGTCTACGAGGGGACGACGCTGTACAACACGCCGATCGTGCTCGGCGGGGGCGGGCCGCTGACACAGACCATCGACAACCTCCCGACCGGTACCAGCTGCCAGTTCGCCGAGACCGTCAACGGCGGAGCCACGACATCGTCGATCTCCCCGAGCGACGGCATCGTCGTGGTCGGCAACGGCACCATTGCGACCTTCACCGCGACGAACACGTTCAGCACCGGTTCGATCCAGATCACCAAGGTGGTGTCCGGTAGCGATGCCGGCATGGGGACCGGGCCGTTCACGGTGGCGGTCACCTGCACCGCCGCAGGCACCGGGCAGGTGGCGTGGAGCGGGAACGCGACCTTCGGCGGCGGCCAGCCGATGACCACGACCATCGACAACCTGCCGACGGGCGCGCACTGCACCTTCAGTGAGACCAACAACGGTGGAGCATCGTCGTCCACGATCTCGCCGGCCGAGGGTGTGGTCGTCGGTGACGGCACCGTCGCCACGGTGACCGTGACCAACGTGTTCGAGAGCGAACTGCCCGCGACCGGCGGCGACTCGCTCCGCACGATCAGGCTCGCACTGCTCGGGCTCGGGGTCGGAGCGCTGCTGGTGCTCCTCGCCCGACGTCGCCGATACGGCCGCAGGGCCGTCTGACGGTCCAGGGCCCACAGCCGCTGGCACCGGCGAGGCCTTCCACCGAGCCATGAGCGTGTCCGACGACCTCCCCACGCTGCTCGACGCCGCGGCGCAGGAGGCGGAGCGATCCGGATTCTCCGGCGTGATCCGCATCGACGTCGGCGGGCGGCTGGTCCACGAATCGGTACACGGCCTCGCCGACCGCGCCCACGGTGTCCCGAACACGTGTGACACCAGGTTCGGAGCAGCGAGCGGGCTGAAGGGCTTCACAGCACTGGTCACCATGGTGCTCGTCGACCGCGGCGAGCTCGCGCTCGGTACACCGGCACGGTCGCTGTTGGGCGGCGACCTCCCGCTGATCGACGACCGGGTCACGATCGAGCACCTCCTCTGTCACCGCTCCGGCATCGGCGACCACCTCGACGAGTCCGAGCAGGGCTCGATCACCGACTACGTGATGGGCGAGCCGCTCCACACCCTGGACAGCCCGTCCGCCGCGCTCGTGCTGCTGGCCGACCGGCCGATGACCGACGAGCCTGGCGCCCGCTTCGCCTACAACAACGGTGGCTATGTGTTGCTCGCGCTCCTGGCCGAACGTGCCACCGGCGCCAGCTTCTACGACCTGCTCGACCAGCTCGTCTGCCGACCCGCCCGCCTGCAGTCGACCGGGGTGCTCCGAACCGACTCGCTGCCCGGCGACACGGCGATCGGTTACCTGCACCGCGACGGACTCCAGACCAACACCCTCCACCTGCCGGTGCGCGGCGTCGGTGACGGGGGTCTCTACACGACCACC
>CAZMGD010000049.1:17019-27596 GCA_964565705.1 uncultured Ilumatobacteraceae bacterium
CACCCTCCACCTGCCGGTGCGCGGCGTCGGTGACGGGGGTCTCTACACGACCACCAACCCTCGCGTCAGGTCACCTGGACGGTCATCAGCAACTGGTCCGACGGTGCGTGGCCGCTCGCCGAACGCATGACGCGCGTGCTCGGGACCAGCAACCCCGACGCCGCAGACCCTCCACCGTGAGCCGTGCCAGAGTGCTGCATGAACCTCGACCGCCGACGTGACAGCTTCTGGTCGCGCAACGGGCTCAGCCTTGCGTGCTTCGCGATCTTCGCCGTGCTGCTCGTCGCCCAGAGCCTCACCGGCTGGCGCACCGACGTGGCCGACGCGACGCAGCACGGCGGATCGGCGATCGGCTTCTGGACCTACCTGACGACCGGTCACTTCTTCGAGGCGACGTTCGAGAACTGGGAGAGCGAGTTCCTCCAGATGGGAGCGTTCGTGTTGCTCACCGTGTACCTCGTGCAGCGCGGCTCCGGTGAGTCGAAGAAGGAGGAGGGCGACCCGCGAGACGAGGATCCGCGGCTGCACCGCGACGACCCCGACGCACCATGGCCGGTGCGACGCGGCGGCGCGTGGGTCTACCTGTACGAGCGCAGCTTGCTCATCGCGTTCGCTGTGCTGTTCATCGCCAGCTTCGTCGGGCACGCGCTCGCCGGGGCGCGCGAGTACACCGCCGAGCAGCACGAGCACGGCGAGACCGGGCTCGGCGTCTGGCAGTTCGTGAGGACGTCGTCGTTCTGGTTCCAGTCGTTCCAGAACTGGCAGAGCGAGTTCCTCGCCGTCGGCATGATCGTCGTGTTCTCGGTGTTCTTTCGCCAGCGTGGGTCCGCCGAGTCCAAACCCGTCCACGCCCCCCATCGCGAGACCGGCGACTGATCGGTCGACCGGTGGTCGCACGGGCTGGGGTACGCGAGAATCGTCGCGACTCGTCGACGAGGGGGACCGCGATGATCAATCAGGGGCGGTGGACGGCCGAGATCGAGGGTGACTTCGTCGTGTTCCTGATCGGCGCACGACCGAGCAAGTGGCACCTCCTGAGGTCGATCGGGGATCTGGGCGGGCGGCGCGGCACGAAGTTCATGCTCGACCACCTCGTCGCCCACCCCGAGAAGGGCCTGCTCGGTTACGAGATGGGTGTGAAGACGATCGTTCAGTACTGGCGCTCGTTCGAGCAGCTCGAGGCGTTCGCCACCGACGCCGACGATCCACACCTCGAGGTGTGGCGGTCGTACTGGAAGCGCGTGGGCAAGAGCACTCGAACGGGCATCTGGCACGAGACGTTCCTGGTGCGCGCCGGCGAGTACGAGGCCGTGTACGGGAACATGCCCACCTACGGGTTGGCCAAGGCGTCGCGGGCCGTCCGGGTGGCGGATGCGGTCGGCGCTCGGGAACGGCTGAAGGCTTCGTACTGATCGCCGGCACCCGACTGGCTACCGTTCGACGACATGTCCCCGTCGACGTCCCCGCCCGACTACAGCAAGGCGTTCCGGCGTGCCCTCCGAGATGTCATCTCCGCCCAGCTCGACGATGGCCCGGTCGACCCACGTTCGGCAGCGGCGGAGGAGCTGTTCAACCGCGCCGACCCGTGGACCATCGTGACCGCCATGCTCGAGACGGTCGTCACCCTCGCCACCGATGACCGTCCGGGAGTGGACCCGGCCGACCGGATCGACCAAGCCGTCGACCAGCTCCGGCCACGCAAGCAGCACAAGTCGAAGCGCTGACCATTCCGGCTCGCCGTTCGCCGCGCGGAGGTCCCCGATTCACGTCGATGTCTCTACGCCACGTATACTAGAACGTATGACGACACCGGTACCGACGCGGTTCAGCGACGAGGAGCTCGCAATGATCGACCGGCTCGTCGATCACGGCGTCGCCGACAGCCGCTCGGCAGTGATCCGCCGGGGCGTTCATCACCTGGCCGAGGCTGTCCGCCGCGCGCAGGTCGGAGAGGCCATCGCCGCGTCCTATCGAGCGCTCCCCCAGACATCGGCAGACGATGAGCTCGCCATGGCGAACGCGATCGCGATGACCGAGGCGGAGCCGTGGTAGCCCAAGCGGAGATCTGGCTGATGGAGACGCCGAACCAGAAGCGGCGCCCTGTGCTCGTGGTTTCTCGTGACGAGGTGATCCCGGTGGTCAACACCGTCGTGGTCGCGCCACTGACGAGCACGATCCGCGACATCCCGACGTGCATCCGCATCGGGCCCGACGAGGGGGTGGACCGCGACAGCGTCGCCACGTTCGACAACCTCGCGGCAGTTCCGAAGTCCGTGCTCACCGCCCGGCTCGGTCAACTCGGCATCGGCGCACGGCAACGCATCTGCGACGCCCTCGCCGCGCTCGCCAACTGCTGAGCACCGGGTGCTGGAGCGTGACGTGCGTTGCCCCGGGGTCAGCATCGCCGGGTGAAGACCGTGGCGACGGCGATCGTTGCCCCGAGGTTCCATCCGGTGACCAAGAGATCGACCGGCGCCGACACGTTGGCGGTCGAGCCGCCGGCCGGGAACAGGGTCGGCTGCCCCTGATCCTCGCCGGCGAGCAGGAACCGGTTCTGGGGCCCGACCGGGGGTAGATCCTGCAGCACCTTCTCGTCGTAGACCGTGACGACGGGTACGTCGGCCGAGTACCGCTGCTTGGCGAGCTGCATCGCGTCGGCGACAGCGCCGACGCGGCCGGTACCGCAGCGCTCACGCGATCGTGGAGGCCACCAACGCGAGCACGACTGCGCCTCGCACGGCCACGAACCGTCCCATGGTCACCCTCTTCGCCCGTAGGCCACCGGCACGGGACCCGGCGGACGCTGCACGATATCCCAGGCGACGAGACGGGCGTGTAGCACGAGGTGCTACACTCTGGGACATGGCGACGACGATCAGCCAACGCGAGTTCCGCAACGACAGTGGGGAGATCATGCGTCGCCTCGACCAGGGCGAGACGTTCATCGTGACCCGCAACGGAACCCCCGTCGGCGAGCTGACCCCGGTGCATCGACCGCGGTTCGTCGCTGCCAGCGCGGTGATCGCCGCGTTCCGCAACGCGCCGGCCATCGACGCCGTGCAATTCCGTGCCGACCTCGACGATGTCGCCGCCCAGGACATCGAACCGCGTGGCTGACCAACGCCCACGCGGGCTGCTCGACACGTCCGTCATCATCGATCTCGAACGCCTCGAGCACGACCAGCTACCCGCTGCGGCAGCGATCGGCGCGATCACGATGGCGGAGTTGGCCGCCGGACCGCACGCCGCACGCGACGCCCATGAACGGGCCCGGCGGCAAGACCGCCTGCAACGGACAGAAGCAGCCTTCGACCCACTTCCCTTCGATGGCGAAGCCGCCCGCGCGTATGGGCGCGTCTACGCCGCGGTTGCCGGGGCCGGGCAGAAGGCACGAGGCGCTCGGGCGATCGACTTGCTCATCGCCGCGATCGCCTGCGCCAACGACCTCCCGTTGTACACGCGCAATCCCGGCGACTTCCGCGCGCTCCACGACCTGATCGAAGTCGTCGGCGTGCAGTGATCAACGGGTGACGGCATCGCTGCGGGCGATGCGGATCTCCATGTCGTCGACCAGTTCGTCCGGCAGCCGCGCTCCCGCCGTCAGCGCGGTGACCAACTCGTCGCCCGGGATGCGCCACAGCTCGCTGTCGGTGTCGGTGGTGACCGTCGCGGTGCGCGGGGCGCGGCGCAGCAGGCCGAGCTCCCCGCACCAGTCGTCGGGTCCGAGCCGGTTGATCACGTGACCGCCGGCGTCGACCACGAGCCGGCCACTCGCCACGACGAAGAAGTCGTCGGCGGGCGCGCCCTCGCTGATGACGACGGTGCCTGAGGCCGTCGGCACGACCGTGAGCTGCATCGCCAGGCGTTCGATGCTGGGCTGCGACGCACCAGCGAAGATGCCCAGGCCGGCGAGCCGTTCGACCGTCGGTGCGAGCTCGGCGCGCCGGTTGCGCAGCCGGCGACCGAGCGCGAGCACGGCACCGGCGAGCGCGGCCACTCCCCCCAGCGCGACGATGCCGATCACGACAAGGCCGTCGCGCAGGCCGATCGTCGCGATCGCGAACGGCGCGAGCAACGAGCCGATCAGCTTCGTACCGCCCGACGTCGTCGTGTGCAGGCCGAGCACGCGGCCGATCGCCGCCGGGCGGCACAGTCGCTGGATCGCCGTGAGGGCGAGGATCTCGAACACCGCAGTCGCCGCACCCTGCACCGCGAGCACGGCCAGCGCCAGCGGCACGGCGTGCACGACGGCCATGACAGCGATCGGTGCCACGCTCAGCACGGCAGCGACGATCAGGCTCCCGGACGCGGCCTGCATCCGTCCGATCCGGTTGGCCAGCGGCAGAGCCGCCAGGGCCCCGGCGCCGACCGCCCCGGCCACCAGGCCATACCCGCCGGCGCCGAGTCCGAGCGAGTCCTCGGCGACCCGGACGTACAGCACCATCTCCGCGCCCCGGACCAGCGCCAGCATCGCGGCGAGCGCCAGCACGACAGCCGGCCCGTCCTGCTGGCGCACGATCCGGAACCCCGACTGCAGCGCAGCGGCCCACCCGCCCCGCGCCGGCGGCTCCCACCGGATCGCCGTCGGCGACGCGCCGCGCGAGCTGCGCACGAGCGCCACGGCGGCGACAAACGTCATCGCGTTGGCGACGAACGCCCAGGGAGGCGTGCCGATCGCGAGCACCACCGCCGCCAGCAGCGGTCCTGTCAGCCCGACCGCCTGCGCCACCGACATCGCCATCGCGTTGGCGGGGGCCAGCAACCGCTCCCCTACCGAACCGGCCATCTGTGCCGTTGCCGCCGGGCGGTACGGAGTGCCCAGCGCGCCCACGAGGAACACGATCGCCACGATCGCGGGCGCCGGGCCGTCGAACGCCACGACCATCGCCAGCACGACCATCAGCACCGCTCGTCCACCGTCGAGCACCATCATCAGGCCGCCGCGATCGAACCGATCGACGACGACGCCGGCCAACGGGCCGAACAGCAGCCGCGGCGCCAAGCGGGCGACCACCGCCGCGGCGAGCAGCGCCCCGGACGCGTCCAAGCCCACGAGGACGACGACCAGGGCGACCCAGTACAGCGCGTCGCCGGTGCCCGACACCGCGTCGGCGAGCTGCAGACGCCGGGCGGCGGGGATGCGCAGCACGTCGACGATGCCGGCGCTGGCGGCCCGCCGCTCAGCCCGGTCGATGTCGAACGACGTCACGTCCGCGTGACCCGCGCGTCCATCGTGTACCTCCTCGAGATCGCATCCCGTGCGGTCTGCCGCCGTCGAGGCATCCTAGGCGATGCTGCCTCGAACAGAGTATGACGGACGCACCCAGTCCGATCGGCAAGGATCGGGCCGCGTTCGGGGTGTCAGAAGCGGCTGCGGTCGACGTTCTGGAGGCGCACCTGGCCGAGCGACACGAGTCGACCCTGGTCGTCGGTGATGCGCACCTCCCACAGCTGCTGCGTGCGTCCCTGCTGGATCGGCGTGGCCTCTACGAGCGCTCGGCCCTCTGAGACCGCTCGGAGGAAGTGCGTGCTGTTGTGCACGCCGACGACCCCGAGTCCGTGCTGCTCGGCGGCCGCTGCAGCGCCGACGCTGGCAGCCGTCTCGACGATGGCTGCGTACACACCACCGTGGACGATGCCGTAGGGCTGATGGTGCTGAGGCCCGAGCGTGACCGATCCGGTGACGCGTTGCGGCGAGACCTGGTCGATCACGAAGCCCGTCACCTCCATGAACGCGCTGGGGGCAGGTGGCTCCGACTCACTCATCATGTCGACCGTACGCGGCGGAGCATCGTCGGCCGGGTGTCGGCGGCGACGAGAGCACGCGTCGCACCGGCATATCACGGGTCGAGATTCCCGGCTGAACTGGTCAGTTGGTGTCCAGTTTGGTGTGCACGATGGACCCATGACCACCACCACCCGTACGACGCCCACACTCGAGTGGAAGCTCGAGCTCGTGACCCTTCCCGTCGCCGATCCCGACCGGTCCATCGCGTTCTACCGCGACCGCCTCGGCTGGAACGTCGATCACGACCACACCGTCAGCGCCGATCTGCGGTTCGTGCAGGTCACCGCCCCGGGGTCCGCCTGTTCGATCGCGTTCGGCACCGGGATGATCGAGGAGGAGCACGGTCCGATCCGGACGTTGCAGGTCGTCGTCGCCGACGTCGAGGCCGCCCACGCCCACCTCGTGGCCGCCGGGGTGGAGGCCAGCGACATCGACGACCAGCCGTGGGGCTCGTTCGTGCACTTCGCCGACCCGGATGGCAACGGCTGGGCCGTGCAGCAGATCCAGCCGCGCCAGGCAGCCGGTTGACCGAGGCGCACGAACCGCGATTGCCCGTGACGCCGATGCCGCGCACGCCGGCCCCTCCGCCGCCCGGCGCATGTGGGCCGTCGCTGCCGTCGCCGGCGTCGTCTCGTCCGTCCTCGTGATCGTCGCGCTGGTGCTGACGGCCGTGTCCCTCGCGTTCCCGGTGACCACGACGGCGACGACCGCGACCAAGGTGGTGCTCGAGATCACCCACGTCATCGCCGCCGCAGCGGTGATCATCCCGGCGATCGCAGCCAACCTGCCGACGCGCACCGGCCGCGCGGTCGCCGCCTGACCCGGAGATCAGACGGGACCGCCGGCCTGTTCACGCCTCGTAGGCGGCAGCCACCTTCTTCGGCACGCACATGCGCCACGCGTCGAGGAGGAGCTCTCGCAGCTCGTCGCCGTCGATGGCGTCGAGGCGGACGCAGACCCACCGGTACCGCATGTCCGAAGCACGGGGCATGAGGAACTTGTCGGGCTCGGAAGCCACGAGTGCCTCTCGCTCCTCCTTGGGGAAGCCGAAGCCCATGATCGTGTCGTCGTCGGAGAACGCGGCGTACACGATGCGGCCGACCCGGAACTTCACGCGACCACGGACGAGCGCCTCGTAGGAACGAGGAAGCGTCGCGGCGATCGCCCGGGCGTCGTCGATCGTCACGCCCATCGGCGCCTCGTGATCCAAGCGGTCGATGTCACCATGGTTCGTCAGTGGTCGAAGACGACGAGCTGGCGGGCGACCTCGCCGGACGCCAGCGCGGCGAAGCCATCGTTGATGTCGTCGAGCGTCATCGTCGCGCTCACCAACTCGTCGAGCTTGAGCTTGCCGGCGAGGTACCAGTCGACGTACCGCGGCATGTCGATCCGGAAGCGGTTCGATCCCATGTTCGACCCTTGGATCCGCTTGCCGCTCAGCAACCCGGTGACGTCGAGCTCGATCTTCTGCCCGAACGGCACCATGCCGATGATCGTCGCCGTGCCACCCTTGCCGAGCATCTCGAAGGCCTGCTCGGCAGTCGACTTGAGGCCGATCGCCTCGAACGAGTGCTCGACACCGCCACTCGTGAGGTCCTTCACGGCGGCGACCGCATCGGTCGTCGACGCGTCGATCAGATCCGTCGCACCGAACGAGCGAGCCATCTCGAGCTTCGAGGCCAATCGGTCGATGGCGATCACGCGGCTCGCGCCGACGATCGACGCAGCCTGGACAGCGTTCAGGCCGATGCCGCCACACCCGACCACGGCGACGGTGTCACCGGGGCGCACCTGTGCGGTGTTGATCACGGCGCCCACGCCCGTCGTCACGCCGCAGCCGATCAACGCAGCCGTCTCGAGGGGCATCTCGTCGCGGATCTTCACCAGGTAGTGCTCGTGGACGAGCAGCTGCTCGGCGAAGCTCGCCACATCGAAGAACTGGAAGAGCGGTTCGCCGTCGCGGCTGAGCCGTGGCACCCCGGATTCACGTGACAGGCCCACCTTGTCGCAGATGTAGGGACGGCCGGACAGGCAATAGGCGCACGAGCCGCAGAACCCGCTGACGCAGGACACGACGTGGTCGCCGACGACGAAGTCGGTGACGTCGGCGCCGACCGCCTCGACGATCCCGGCCGACTCGTGACCGGCCACGACCGGATAGGCGTACGGGTAGAGGCCCTGCATGAAGTGCAGGTCGGAATGGCAGAGACCGGCAGCGGAGGTCCGCACCAGAACCTCCCGTGGGCCCACCGCGTCGACGCGCACATCGGCGATGACGAGGTCGGACGGCGACGACTCGAGGATCGCGGCGCGCATGTGCTGGACCCTACTGCGACAGCCGACGAGGAGGTCCCGGACGGTCAGGTGGTGACGCGACGTCAGCGCGAGCCGTGCATCGCCGGACGATCGCCGAGCGCGGTGCGCACGAGCTGCAGGTTCGTCAGTCCCTGCAGCTCGCGGCCGAGGCGCGTCTGGGCGTCGAGCTCGACGATCAACGTGTTGCGCTGATCATCGGCGGACATCAGGCGCAGCGCGGCGTCGTCTCGGATCCGCAGGTTGCGCAGCAGCACCATCACCCCGCCGGCTGCCTCCAGCTCGGCGTCGTTGAGCGCCTGGTACGACGGCGTCGGCTGGTTGCTGTGCTTGGTCATCTCGACGATCAGGGTGTTGCGCATGTCCTCGTGCGACATCGTGTTCAGCTCACGTTGCGTGCGGAACCGCCCGACGAGCAGGACACCGCGGATCCACGAGCTCACCAGGCCGGGCACCTGGCCGCGGATCGCCAGGTCGCTGCCCAGTGCGATCAGGACGAGGTCGAGCGTCGAGAACGCCTGCAGCGCACGGCCCTGGCCCGTCTGCGCGTCGAGCTCGACGATCAACGTGTTGCGCTGGTCGTCGGCGCTCATCTGGCGCAGGGCCGAGTCGTCGCGGATCCCGGTGTGGCGCAGGAAGACCATGGCCGCGCCCATGCCGGCGAGCGTGGCGTCGTCCTGCCCCTGATACCACGGTGTCGGCTGGTTGCTGTGCTTGGTCATCTCGACGAGCAGCGTGTTGCGCATGTCCTCGTAGGTCATCGCGTTCAGCTCGTGCTGAGTGCGCAGACCGCCGAGCAGGAGCACGCCCCTGATCGGGAAGCCCTCGTCGACGTCGAACGGGGTCAACGTCGATCCGAACGCCGCCAGATAGCTGGTGATGCCGGCGGTCAGCTGGTCCTTGACCGTGGTGTCGATCTCCCGGTTCGTCGCCCAGGCGAAGTCCCACCCGTTCATCGACGTGGCCCCCGCGCTGGTGCCGACGAACGTGCCGTAGCGGGTGCCACCCGACCGCCCGCCGAGCCCGTAGACGTTGTGCCGGCCGATGAAGCGGGCGACGCTGGCCGGGCTGGCGAGGAGGCCGCCGCTCGCCGGCCGGGGCTCGAGGACGAAGTCGCCGCCGTACACGTCGACCTCGGTGGCCGTCGGCGAGAGGTCGAGCTGCGACGGCAGCAGCGCCCCGTTGCCGTCGTAGCCGTCGACCTCGCCGGGCGACCGAGCATCCCGGGCCGTGCGCGCACCGGCAACGTCGCGCAGGCCCATCGCGCCGGCGACGCGCTGGGTGATGTAGTCGACGTAGCGCAGGCCGGTGGCGCGCTCGATCACCGCGGCGAGCACGTCGAACGCCGTGTTCGAATAGCCCGTGTCCCCGGTTCCCGGCGGCGGCATGTTCGGCGTGAACGCGAGCGGGGTGACGAAGTACATGTGTGCCGCCTGCTCGGCGATCGACGCGTGGTGGCCGAGCCCGATCGACAGGTCGCGCAGCTTCATGCCTGGCGTCTCGTAGTCGTGGGGCATCCCGCTCAGGCTGGTGGCGCACTGGGCGATGGTGATGCCGTCCTTGCGCAGGTCGTGCGGGCCCGGGTCGAACAAGCCCAGGTTGGCGAACACTCGGGCGTTGAGGTCGATCACGCGGTCGTCGGCGAGTTGCTGGACCGCGGCTGCGGTGAACAGCTTGCTGACGCTGGCGAGACGGAACGTCGTGGTCGTCGTCGTGACCGGATTGCCGTCCTCGGCCAGCGTGTACGCACGCTTCAGATAGATCGTCCGACCGGACGCGACCGCCACGGACGCAGCACGGATGTGCAGCGAGGACATCACGTTCTGGAACAAGCCATCGAGCGTCGTCGCGCCCGCGACGGCCGGCCCGTCCACGTGCCACTGCGCGGTCACGAACGACGCCCCACGGCAGCGTTGGGGACGCACGGATGGCGGATGAGCATGGCGCCATGGTGAGCCGCCCGCGGCAGCAACGCAATGTCCGTTCGGGCACGAATCGTGGCGGCTACGTGATCTCCACGCCGCACGCGTCAGCGCAGCCGCGGGTGCCGACGAGTGACAGATGCGTTCGGGCCCGGCTCGTGCCGATGTACAGCAGTCGGCGATCGGGCTCGTCGGAGAGATCGACCACGATCACGGCTGGCCACTCCAAGCCCTTGGTGCGGTGCACCGTCTCGCAGAGCACGACGCCGGCTCGCTGATCCTCCCACCGGGCCAGCTGCACGCCGTCGGGAGACTGGTCGAGCAGGCGCGTCCGGGGTTCACTCCGCGTCGTCAAGACCGCGATCTCCTCGGCCGCGAGTCCTTCCTCGGTCACGAGGCGCTCGACCTCGTCACGGACGCGCTTGCGGACCTCCTTCATCCCGCCCGCGGCCATCGCTCGAACGGGTGCACCGACCGGGTTCGACGCGAGCGCCTCGGCCCCACCGAGCCGTTGCACGATCCGGGCGATCGACCGGGAGTTCCTGAGGTTGACG
>CAZMGD010000049.1:27696-28906 GCA_964565705.1 uncultured Ilumatobacteraceae bacterium
CCCACCGAGCCGTTGCACGATCCGGGCGATCGACCGGGAGTTCCTGAGGTTGACGCTGAGCGGTAGCGAGATGTACCCCTCGGGCGGCTCCCAGCCCGATCCGTAGATGGTCTGCGCCGGGTCGGCGACCATGAGCACCCGCCCGCTGCTCGCCGGCAGCAACGACTCGAGCGATGTGAGCCATGCCGCCCTGATGTCCTGGCCTTCGTCGACCACGATCGTGTCGAAGCGCGGCTCGACCCTGTCGATGTGATCGAGCAATGCTGCGGTCGGCTCGTGCTCCCAGAAGTCGCTCGTCGGATCTTCGGGCACCGACCAGCCCAGCGGCTGGAGCAGTCGCACGATCAGATCGTGATAGGTGCTGACCCAGACGTCCGCCCGGTCGACACCGCGACGCAGCTGGTCGGCGATCGGTCGGTTGAAGCACACGACCGCCACTCGCTCACCTCGATCAGCGGCCCGTCGCGCCCACCGGGCGACGAGCCACGACTTGCCGGTGCCGGCGGCACCGGTCACGAGCACTCGGGGTGCATCCAGCGTCGCGAGCACATCGAGGCGATCGCGCGTGACCTCGTCGAGCCGCGCCACCTGGCTCCGTCGCTCGACACGAGGATCGAACTCGACGGCGACCGACGGCTTCAACGCGGACAGGAACGCCTCTACGCGGGACTCCGGGATCGGAGCGTGCTCTGCGGACAGCCGTCGGATCGCGCGCAGCGGCTCGCGCAGCTCGGCCGCCGACCAGATCATGTCGGCGGGCGCGTCGATGCCGAACCCGCCGACGGGCACCTGCGCAACGTCGGGCAGGGCGACGACGTGGCGCATGAAGAGGTCGGTGAGATCGACACCGCGTCGCTTGAGCTGCTGCACCAACTTGTGCTTGGCGTCGCGCACCTGGTCCGTCGGCGAACCCATCGGGCGGTCGTACTGCTGCCACCGACCCTCGGTACGGGTCACGATCCCGCCCTTCACCTCGACGAGCACGACGTCGTGAGTGCGCGACAGGATGATCAGATCGATCTCTCGGTCGCGGTCCGCATGGAACGCAACGTTCGGGATCAACCACCACGTGTCGTCCAGCGCCGGCAACAACAGCTCGATCACCGATCGCTCCGACCACGGCAGCGTGCCGAGATCGAAATCGGACGGGAACAGGCGGGCCATCAGCTCAGTGCCCGCTGATCTCGTCCGGTGTGATCATCCCGTCACC
>CAZMGD010000050.1:0-28509 GCA_964565705.1 uncultured Ilumatobacteraceae bacterium
GTCGGGGTCGGTCATGATCGTCGCCGGGTTGGAGTTGGCCAGGACCACGCGGTAGCCCTCCTCGCGCAGCACGCGGCAGGCCTGGGTGCCGGAGTAGTCGAACTCGCACGCCTGGCCGATCACGATCGGGCCGGAGCCGATGATCAGGATGGACTCGAGGTCCAGCCGCTTGGGCATCAGCGCGCTCCCGCCATCATCGACTCGAACTCCCGGAACAGGTGGCGGCTGTCGTGCGGCCCGGGCCCCGCCTCCGGGTGGTGCTGGACGCTGAACGCCGGGGCGCCGATCACCCGGATGCCCGCGTTGGTGCCGTCGTTCAGGTTCCGGTGGGTCTCGACCGCGGTGCCGTGGAGGCTGCCCGGATCCACGCAGAAGTTGTGGTTCTGGCTGGTGATCGCGACGTCGCCGGATTGCAGGTGCAGGATCGGGTGGTTGCCGCCGTGATGGCCGAACGGCAGCTTGTAGGTGCGACCGCCGAGGGCGAGGGCGAGCAACTGGTGGCCGAGGCAGATGCCGAAGACCGGCACCTTGCCCACCAGCTCGCCGATCGCCTCCTTCGCGTAGGGCACCATCTCCGGGTCGCCGGGTCCGTTGGACAAGAACACGCCGTCGGGGTTGCGGGCCAGCACGTCCCGCGCCGCTGTCGATGCGGGGACGACCTCGACCGTGCCGATCTCGGCCAGGCAGTCGACGATCGTGCGCTTGATGCCGAAGTCGTAGGCGACGATCGACAGGGGCCCGTCGCCCGCCGTGTAGGGCTGGGCCGTGGTGACCTGGGCGACGAGATCGACTCCATCGGTTCCGGGCTCGGCCCGGGCGGCGGCGAGCAGTTCGGCCTCTGATGCGGTGCCGAACGCGCCGGGCAGGGCCCCGGTCCGGCGGATCAGCCGGGTCAGGCGGCGGGTGTCGATGCCGGCGATGCCCGGCACGCCGAAGCGGCGAAGGAAGCCGTCGAGCGACTCGGTGGCCCGGTGGTTGCTGTGGCGACGGGCCAGCTCGCGCACGATCACGCCGCGGGCGTGGGGTTGCGTCGACTCGTCGTCTGCCGGGTTCACCCCGTAGTTGCCGATGTGCGGGTTGGTGAAGGCGATCATCTGCCCGGCGTAGCTCGGGTCGGTGATCACCTCCTGGTAGCCAGACAGCACGGTGTTGAACACGACCTCGCCGGACGCGACCGGCACCTCGGCGCCGATCGCCTCGCCCTCGAACACGCTGCCGTCGGCCAGCACCAGCGCCGCATCCCTCGTCGTCATCGCGTCCATTCCTGCATGATCATACCCTCTGACGCATATCTATTCATCATCGCTGGGCCACACCGGACTCGACGACCACGGCGCCACCGAAGACGGTGTGGCGGACCTTGCCGCGGACCTCGCGGCCGGCATATGGCGTGTTGCGGCTCTTGCTCGCGAGCCCCTCGGGCCGCACCGTCCACACCGCGTCCGGGTCGAACACGGCGAGGTTGGCGGGCTCGCCGACGGCCACCGGGCGGCCCTGCGTCGCCGCCAGGCCGGCGATCGCCGCCGGCTTCCAGGACATCGCGGCCAGCACGCCGCCGACCGACATGCCCGCCGCGGTCAGGCGCTCCAGGCTGAGCGCGAGGGCCGTCTCCAGGCCGAGCATCCCCGGTGGGGCCTGGTCGAGCGGCTGCTCTTTGGACTCCGGCGGATGCGGTGCGTGATCCGTGGCGATCGCATCGATCGTGCCGTCGACCAGGCCGGCGACGATCGCCGCCGAGTCCTCCGCCGTGCGCAGTGGCGGGTTGACCTTGAACACCGGATCGAAGGTGCGCAGCGCGTCGTCGGTCAGCGTGAAGTGGTGCGGCGCGGCCTCCGCCGTGATCGCCAGACCGTCGGCCTTGGCCGCTCGGACCAGCTCGACGCTGCGAGCGGTCGACAGGTGCAGCAGGTGCGCTCGACCGCCGGTGGCCCGCACCAGCTCGATGTCGCGGTGCACCATCAGCTCTTCGGCGATCGCCGGCCAGCCGGGCAGGCCGAGGTGAGAACTGCAGCACCCTTCGTGCATGACCGCCCCCTCGGTGAGGCGGGCGACCTCGCAGTGCTGGGCCAACGTGACGCCGAGCGTGGTCGCGTACTCCAGGGCTCGACGCATCAGCAGCGGGTCCTGCACGCCGTTGCCGTCGTCGGTGAACAGCCCGACGCCGGCCGCAGCCAGCTCGCCGAGCGGCGCCAACGTCTCCCCGCGACGGCCGACGGTGATGCACCCGGCGGGCACGACCTGGCACAGCCCGGCCTCGACACCACGCCGGCGGACGAACTCGATCACCGCGACGTTGTCCTGCGCCGGCTCGGTGTTGGGCATCGCGACGACAGCGGTGAAGCCGCCCAGCGCCGCCGCCCGGCTGCCGGTCTCGATCGTCTCCGCGACCTCCCGCCCGGGCTCGCGCAGGTGCACGTGGAGGTCGACGAATCCCGGTGACACATAGCACCCGGAGGCGTCCAGCGTCCGGTCGCCGCTCACGGAGTCGGCCACCTCGGCGACGCGCCCGTCGACGACGAGCACGTCCGCCCGCCGCTCCCCCGCCTGATCCACGACGGTTCCCCCCCGGATCGCGATCGACGCCGTCATCGCTCGATCCCCCGGGTGTCAGAAACCCGATCGACCTGACCAGGTGCGGTGAGGACCGAAGTTCTGACACCTCCGGCGGGCGCCCGGCGGGGAGCGCGGCCAGGGGTGTCAGAAACCCGATCGGACTGACCAGGTGCGGTGAGGACCGACCTTCTGACACCTCCGGCGGGCGCCCGTCGGGGAGCGCGGCCAGGGGTGTCAGAAACCCGATCGGACTGACCAGGTGCGGTGAGGACCGACCTTCTGACACCTCCGGCGGGCGCCCGTCGGGGAGCGCGGCCAGGGGTGTCAGAAACCCGATCGGCCTGACCAGGTGCGGTGAGGACCGAAGTTCTGACACCTCGGGCGGGGCGGGCGGGGGTGGGCGTCATCGGGCGGCTCCGGTCGTGGACGGCGCGGTGGCGGTGGCGGTGGTCTCCGGGTCGGTGAGGTCGGCATCGCGGCCGGCGAGGACGTCGTAGAGCACCGCCATGCGGACGGCGACCCCGTTGGTGACCTGGGCGGTGATCAGCGAGCCGCGCAGCTCGTCGGGATCGACCGCGATCTCGACGCCGCGGTTCATCGGCCCGGGGTGGAGCACGATCGCGTGCTCCGGGAGCCGGGCGGCGCGGGCGGCGGTCAAGCCGAAGCGGTCGGTGTACTCGCGCAGACTCGGCACGAGCGCCTCGGTCGTGCGCTCTCGTTGCATCCGCAACAGGTACAGCACGTCGAGGTCGCCGACCACCTCGTCGAGCGTCGCTGCGACGTCGACCGGCCAGCCCTCCAGCGACGGCGGGAGCAGCGTCGGTGGTGCCACCAGGGTGACGTGGGCGCCGAGCTTGGTGAACACGTCGATGTCGCTGCGCGCGACCCGGCTGTGGCGGATGTCGCCGACCAGCGCGACCCGCCGGCCCTGCAACGAACCGAACGCCCCGCGGATAGTGTACGCATCGAGCAGCGCCTGCGTGGGGTGCTGGTGCCAACCGTCGCCGCCGTTGATCACGGCGGCGGTCGTCCACCCGCTGACCTGCCACGGCACGCCCGACGACTTGTGGCGCACCACGAACGCGTCGACGCCCATCGCCGCGATCGTCTCGACCGTGTCGCGCAGGCCCTCGCCCTTGTTCACGCTGGACGTTCCGACGCTGAACGTCATCGTGTCCGCCGACAGCCGCTTGGCCGCGGTCTCGAAGCTCAGTCGCGTGCGTGTCGAGTCCTCGAAGAACAGCGTCGCCACCGTGATGCCGCGCAGGGCCGGCACCTTGGGCACGGGCCGGGCGCTGATCTCGGCCATCGAGTCGGTCAGGACGAGCAGCCGCTCGATGTCCACCGCCGTCAGCTCCTCGGTGCTGCGCAGGTGTCTCATGCGGTGATCACGACCCCTTCGGGGCTCACCCGCACGTTCTCGGTCGTGCTGGTGGGCAGGTTCTTGCCGACGTAGTCCGGACGAATCGGCAGCTCGCGGTGCCCGCGGTCGACGATCACGCCGAGCTGCACCGCCCGTGGCCGCCCGTAGTCGTTGAGCGCGTCGAGCGCCGCCCGCACCGTCCGGCCGGTGTAGAGCACGTCGTCGGTCAGCACGACGGTCGCCCCGTCGATCCGGGTGGGGATGTCGCTCGGCGCGGCAGGGGTGACCGGGCGCAGGCGCACGTCGTCGCGGTACATCGACACGTCGAGCGTCCCGACCGGCACCTCGACCCCGTCGATGCGGGTGATCGCCTCGCCCAGGGCACGGGCGATCCAGACGCCGCCACGCTGCAACCCCACCAGGACCACACCGTCCAGGCCTCGATTGCGCTCGATGATCTCGTGGGCGATGCGGGTGATCGCTCGGCGGACGTCGTCCGCGTTGAGCACCTGTTTCGCCGGCGCGTCGGCCATGGGCTCCTCCGTCCGGGCCTCGCGGGACCCGCTTCACGGTGTGGTCGGTTGGGGGATGATCCGGGCTCGCCGGATCAGGTCGAACGTAGCACGGGCACCAGTGCGGAGAGCACCCCGTTGATGAAGCGACCCGAATCGTCGGTGCTGAACCGCTTGACCAACTCCACCGCTTCGTCGATCACGACGGCGACGGGCACATCCGGACGCGCCGACAGCTCGTAGGCCCCGAGGCGCAGCACGTTGCGGTCGATCGCCGGCATCCGCGCCAGGGTCCACCCGTGGGAGTGCTCGGCGATCACCGGATCGAGGTCGGCGATGCGCTCACCGACACCGATGACCAGCGTGACGGTGTGTTCGTCGGGGCGGATCACCTGGGCCTCGAGCACCTCGCGTGGCGAGATGCCCTTCGCCTCCGCCTCGTAGAGCATGAGCAGGGTCCGCTCGCGGGCGTCGGTGCGTGGGTCGTTGACCGGGCCCCCGCGGCGGCGGGCCATCAGACGCGGGTGATGTAGTCGCCGGAGCGGGTGTCGACCTTGATCTTGTCCCCCACGTTCACGAACAGCGGCACCTGCACGACCTTGCCGGTCTGCAGCGTTGCCGGCTTGCGGGCGCCCGACACGCGGTCGCCCTGGACACCGGGCTCGGTGTCGGTGACGGCGAGCTCGACCGAGGCAGGGATCTCGACGCTGACGATGTCGCCGTTGAACGTGGCGATGATCGCGACGGCGGACTCGATCAGGTACTCGGCGGCGTCGCCGAGCGCTACCGGGGCGACGGTCATCTGGTCGTAGGTGTCGGTGTCCATGAACACGAAGTCCTCGCCGTCCTTGTACAGGAACTGCATGTCGCTCTTCTCGAGGATCGCCTGCTCCACGCGCACACCCGCGTTGAACGTGCGATCGAACACGTTGCCGGAGCGGAGGTTGCGCAGCTTGGTGCGCACGAACGCCGAGCCCTTGCCCGGCTTGACGTGCTGGAACTCGATGACCTGGAAGAGGCCGTTGTCGAGCTCGAGCGTGATGCCCGTCTTCAGGTCGTTGGTCGTGATGGCGGGCATGTCTGTCCTTCAGCCGTTGCGGGTGAGCCCTGCGGTCGGGGAGATCGGGGTGCCGGTCAGCACCACGGGGCCGTCGTCGCCGACGACCACGAGGTCTTCGATCCGGACGCCACCGAAGTCGCCACGATAGAGGCCAGGCTCCACGGTCACCACGTCGTTGGCCAACAGCACATCGGTCGACACCGCCGACGCGAACGGATCCTCGTGGATGTCGAGACCGACGCCGTGGCTCATCCCGTGCACGAACCACTCCACCCAACCGGCGTCGGTCAGCACGTCGCGGCATGCCGCGTCGAGATCGCTCGCCCGGAGGCCGGCCCGCACGGCCCGCGCACCGGCGGCTTGCGCCTGGCGGACCACCTCGTAGGCCTCGGCCTGCAACGCGGACGGCTCGCCGACGACGTAGGTGCGCGTCATGTCGCTGTGGTAGCCGTCGAAGAGCGCACCGACGTCGATGACGACCGTGTGACCCTCCTCGATCACGGTGTCGCCGGGCTGGTGATGCGGCCGCGAGGCGTTCACCGGGCCCGAGGCGACGATCGTGTCGTAGCTGGGCCCGCTGGCGCCGAGCTCGCGCATCCGGGCGTCGAGTCGGTTGCGGAACTCGGCCTCGGTGGGCCGGTCCAGCAGCATCGGCAGGGTGTCGGCGAGCGCGGCATCGGTGATCTCGCAGGCCCGGCGCATGCGGGCGATCTCTCCGGCGTCCTTCACCCGGCGCCCCTCCTCCACCGCGCCGGAGCAGGGCACGAGCTGGGGGTGGAACACCGTCGCCCACTGGCGGTGATGGGCGACGGTCACGTGCACGTCCTCGAAGCCGACCCGGTCGAACGGCGCCAGCGCGCCGACCAGCTCGTCGAGGACCGCTGCTCGGGTGCGGCCCACACGCACCGTGCCGGACACGCCGTGGTCAGCGAGCTCTGCCGCCGCCTGCTCGCCATAGCGGCCATCGGTCACGAGCACGACCTCCTCGGGCGTCAGCACCGCCCAGCCGTTGGACCCCGTGAACCCGCACAGCCAGCGGATGTTGCTCAGCTCGGACACGAGCAACGCCGCGGGCGGCTCGTCGCGGCCGGCCAGGATCGACCGCAACCGGCCGGCCCGGGCGGCGACCTGCAGCGCCTCCATCACGTGCCCAGGCGGCGGGCGACAGCCTCGATCGCCAGTTCGTAGCCGTGCATGCCGAGACCGACGATGCTGCCGGTCGCGACGGGGGCGACGACGCTGGTGTGCCGCCACGGCTCTCGGGCATTGGGGTTGGAGATGTGCACCTCGATGATCGGGCCGGTGAACGTCGCCAGGGCGTCATGGATGCTCCAGGCGTAGTGGGTGAACGCGCCGGCGTTGACGATGATCGCGTCGCACCGACCCCGAGCGGCGTGGATCGCGTCCACGAGCTCGCCCTCGTGGTTCGTCTGCACGTGCTCCAGCACGAGCTGGTGGGCGTCGGCCGCGGCGGTCGCGGTCGCGACGTAGTCGTCGAGGGTCTCGGTGCCGTACACGGCCGGCTCGCGCTGCCCGAGCAGGTTGAGGTTGGGGCCGTGGATCAGGAGGACGATCGGATGACCGAGGGGCTCACTCACGGAGGCGACCGTAGTCGCCGGCCGGTGGAGCGGTCCGGAAGCCGGTGAGCAGCCGTTCCAGCGTCACGTCGTAGATCGCCGGCCAGTCGAACTTCGGGGCATGCGACATCTTCATCTCCAGCGTGATGAGGCCATGCGACGTCGCCCACAGGCTGGTGGCGACCGACAGCGCGTCGGTGGCCTGCAGCTGGCCGGCGTCGATCGCTCGCTGCACCTGCTCGGCGAGGCGGCCGAGCGCGGTGAGAGCGACGGCCTCCGCTGCCGGCGACGGCACCCACCCGGGCACGACCGAGTCGAACATCACCGCGTAGTAGGTCGGGTTCTCCAGGGCGAAGCGCCGGTACTCCTGGCGACAGACGCGCATGTCCGCCACGGGATCCTCGGTCTCTGGCAGGTCCCCGATCGCCGCGCCCAGGCGAGCGAAGCCGTCGACGAACAACTGCTCGACCAGGCCGTCTTTGCCCCCGAAGCGGGAGTACACGTTCATCGTGCTGACGCCGGCCGCCTGGGCGACCCGGCGAACGGTCAGACCGAACGGTCCCTCCTCCTCCAGCACCTGGTGGGCGGCGTCGAGCAGGGCTCGCCCGACGTCATCGGCAGGTCGGTTGTCGATCATCGAAATGTTCCTTGCCAGGTACTAGAACTGCGTGATAACAATGATATAGCCACGTCTCACCGTTGGAGACCCATTGTGACAGACCTGCTCAACCACCCGGCGGCAGATGCCGCGGCGACCGAGGACCGCCGCCGCTGGACCGTGCTCGCCATCCTCTGCCTGTCGGTGTTCTTGATCGTGCTCGACAACACGATCATCAACGTCGCGCTCCCCTCGCTCAGTCGCGAGCTCGGGGCGACCACCAGCCAGCTGCAGTGGATCGTCGACGCCTACACCCTCGTGTTCGCCGGCCTGCTGCTCACCGCCGGATCGCTCGGCGACCGCTTCGGGCGCAAGGGGGCGCTCTTGATCGGGCTCGCCCTGTTCGGTCTGTTCAGCGCCCTCGGGGCCTTCTCCGACACCGCCGGCCAGCTGATCGCGTTCCGCGGGCTGATGGGGATCGGTGCCGCCCTGATCTTCCCGGCGACGTTGGCGATCCTGGTCAACGTCTTCCAGAACCCGCTCGAGCGGGCCAAGGCGATCGCCATCTGGTCGGCGACGAGCGGCCTGAGCGTCGCGCTCGGCCCGGTCACCGGTGGATGGTTGCTCGAGCACTTCTGGTGGGGATCGGTGCTGTTCGTCAACATCCCGATCGTCCTCGTCAGCGTGCTGCTCGTCGCCCGCTACGTGCCGACCAGCCGTGACCCGCACGTGCTGCGCTTCGATCCACTCGGCATGGTGCTGTCGATCGTCGGCGTCTCGGTGCTCGTCTGGGCGATCATCGAGGGCCCGCACCATGGGTGGACCTCCACGGCGAGCATGGCTGCGTTCGGCACCGGCATCGTGCTGCTCGCCGCGTTCATCGCCTGGGAACGGCGCATCGACCACCCGATGCTCGACGTCGAGGTGTTCCGCCGCCCACGCTTCACCGCCGGCAGCATGTCGATCACGATCGCCTTCTTCGGGCTGTTCGGGTTCATCTTCCTGGTGACCCAGTACTTCCAGTTCGTGCGCGGCTACAGCCCGTTGTCGGCCGGTGTGCACACCGTGCCCTTCGCCGTGTTCACGGCCATCGCTGCGCCGAGCTCGGCCCGGCTCGTCAACCGCCTCGGCACCAAGGCCGTCGTCACCGGCGGCTTGCTGTCCATGGCGGTCGGGTTCGGCCTGGCCGGCTCGCTGCCCGTCGACGTGCCGTACTGGATCCTCGTCGTCTCGATGGGATTCATCTCCTCGGGTCTGGGTCTCGTGATGGCGCCGGCCACGGAGGCGATCATGGGCTCGCTGCCCCCGGAGAAGGCCGGCGTCGGTTCCGCCGTCAACGACACCACCCGCGAGCTCGGCGGCACGCTCGGCGTGGCGATCCTCGGCAGCCTCTTCGCCTCCGCCTACGGCTCCAAGCTGGTCGACCTGCTGAGCGGCACACCGCTGCCGTCCGACGCCCTCGGCGCCGCCAAGGAGAACGTCGGCGCGGCGTTCGCGATCACGCACGAGGTCACCGCCCAGGCCGGTCCTGATGCGGGTGCGGCCATGAAGGACGCCGTGGACACCGCGTTCATGGCCGGCTTCCACCTCGGCTCGTGGGCCGCCGCCGGTGTGCTCGTCGCCGGCGCGGTCCTCGCCGCCCTCTACCTCCCCGCCCGGGCCTCCACCACCGAGTCCGAGTCCTGACCCTTCGTTCTCGGGAGCAATTCGGGTGCTCTGGCACCCGAATTGCTCCCGAGTTCAGGAGGTGGCGTGGATCTGGAGGGCTTCGCGGACGGCGGACTCGGCGACGCCGGCGACGGCCTCGACGCCAGAGGGGCCGTCGAGGACGAACGTCAGGCCGTCGAGCGCCTTCTTGTCGCGGGCGATGAGCGCCACCAGTTGGTCGGGGTCGAGGCCGGGCGGGAGTGCGGTGTCGAGCTCGTAGGCGCCGCCGACGACGGCCTGGTGCTGTGCGACCCGGCCATCGTCGATCCGGCCGAGCACGCGGCCGAGGTGGGCGGCGTAGAGCAACCCCACGGCGACCGCCTCGCCATGAGCCAGTGCGTGGTCGGTGGCGATCTCCAGCGCGTGCGCCAGGGTGTGGCCGTAGTTGAGGATCGCCCGCCGACCGCCTTCGCGCTCGTCGCTGGCGACCACCTCGGCCTTGATCTCGACGCAGCGGGCGACCCGTTCGGCGAGCGGCATCGCCAGCAGATCGTCGCCGGTCAGGAAGTGGTACTTGGCCATCTCCCCCATCCCGCAGCGCATCTCGCGCGGCGCCAAGGTGGCGAGGTGGTCGAGGTCGCAGATCACCCCGCTCGGCTGCCAGAAGGCGCCGACGAGGTTCTTGCCCTCGGGGAGGTTGGCGCCGGTCTTGCCGCCGATCGCGGCGTCGACCATCCCGAGCAACGTGGTGGCGACGTGGACCACCGGCACGCCGCGATGCCACATCGACGCGGCGAAGCCGGCGAGGTCGGTCACCAGGCCGCCGCCGACCCCGATCACGACGTCGTTGCGGGTCAGCCCGAAGCGGGCGAACCCGCGGCACAGCTCTTCGACGATGGCCAGGCTCTTGTGCTGCTCGCCCTGGCCCACGATCGCGACGTCGAAGGGCACGCCTGGATCGACCTGCGGCAGGCCCTCCTGGGTCACGACCACCGCCCGCCGGGCTGTCACCGGCAGCACAGCGGCCAACTCGGTGGACGCGCCCGCTCCGACGACGACCGGATACGAGCGGTCGCCGAGTGGCACCTCGACGGTGATCAGGCCCATTGCGCGATCTCCTGCAGCACCCGATCGACCACGTCGGTGGGCGTCAGCTCGCCGACGTCGATCGCGACGTCGGCCACCTCGGCGTAGAGCGGTTCACGGTCGGCGCGCATGCTCGCGAACGTGCCCGCGGGGTCGTCGTCCAGAAGAGGACGGTGATCCTGGCCGACGACCCGATCGACGAGGACGGCCGGATCGGCCCGCAACCAGACGACCCGGACGCCTGGCTGCCGGAGGGCTCGGCGGTTGGTCTCGGCGAGCACCACGCCGCCGGCGGCGGCGAGCACCAACGGCTCGGGCGACCCGATCGTGTCGAGCAGCACCTCGCTCTCCACGGTGCGGAAGGCCGGCTCGCCGTCGGCCTCGAAGATCTCGCGCACCGTCCGCCCGGCGCGCTCCTGGATCAGGTCGTCGGTGTCGACGAATGCCACGCCGAGCCGCTCGGCGAGCAGGCGTCCGGCGGTCGTCTTGCCCGTGCCCATCAACCCGACGAGCACGATCGCCCGCGGCGCACCGCTCATCCGTCGAGGCCGGCGCGGAAGGCGTGGGCGTTGCGGACGAACTCGACGACCGAGTCGCCGCCGAACTTGCGCTGCGCCTCGCCGGCCAGGACGAGCGCCACCATCGTCTCGGCGACGACCCCCATCGCCGGGACGGCGGTCACGTCGGTGCGCTCCTTGAAGCTGACGACCTCTTCCTTCGTGGCCACGTCGACCGTCTTCAACGTCGGCCGGTTCAGCGTGGCCAGCGGCTTCATCGCCGCGCGCGCCACCAGCAGCTCCCCCGTCGTGATCCCGCCCTCCGTGCCACCCGCCAGCGCGGACTCGCGCCGGTACGACTGCGTGCCGGCGTCCCAGGAGATCGGGTCGTGGGCATCGCTGCCGCGGCGGCCGGCCACCTCGAACGCATCACCGATCTCGACACCCTTCACTGCCTGGATGCTCATCAGCGCCTGCGCGAGCAAGGCGTCGATCTTGCGATCCCAGTGCACGTGGCTGCCGAGTCCGACCGGCACGCCGTAGGCCAGCACCTCGACGACCCCGCCCAGCGAGTCGCCGTCGCGGGCCGCGTCCTTGATCGCCTCGACCATCGCCGCGCTCGCCGCGGCGTCGAAGCAGCGCACCTCGTCGGCGTCGATCGCCTCCAGATCGCTCGGCTTGGGGCGCGCCACGACCGGAGACTTCGCCGCGCCGAGCTGCACGACGTGACTCAGCACCTCGACGCCGAGCTCGGCGAGCAGCAGCTTGGCCAGCGCGCCGGCTGCCACGCGGGCCGCGGTCTCCCGTGCGCTCGCTCGCTCCAGCACGTCGCGGGCATCGACGAAGCCGTACTTCTGCATCCCCGCCAGGTCGGCGTGACCCGGGCGCACCTGCGTCAGCGGGGCCTTCGTGGCCCCCGGCGCGGGCGACATCTCCTCGTGCCACTTGTCGCTGCGCACCCACTCGGAGTTGCCGATCTCGATCGCCACGGGCGAGCCGAGCGTCCGACCGTGGCGGATGCCGCCGACCAGGGTCAGCTCGTCGGCCTCGAAGCGCTGCCGGGGTCCGCGCCCGAACCCGAGGCGGCGGCGGCCCAACTCGGACTGGATCTGCTCGGCCGTGACCGCCAATCCGGCCGGCAGCCCTTCGACGATGACGACGAGCGCCCGCCCATGCGATTCGCCGGCGGTCAGATAACGCAGCACCGGTCCAGGATAGGGCCGAAGCATCCAGCGGGCGCCGCCTGGCGCGCCCGAACGAACGTCACCACGATCCTGACCAGTGCTGCGAGCGAAGCGAGCCGCCCGTCAGCCAAGCGGGCGGCGCCCCCGGGTCCGCACGAACGAGCGCGACCGGCGCCGCCCGCCGGCAGTACGGCTGCCAGACCGCCAGCGCGAGTGCCCGGATGCGAGGCCTGAACCCCCGGTCAGGCTCGAGCGAGCACGTCCATCGCCGCGGACCGCATCACGGCGACGTCCGGCTCGTGGCCGGTCCAGAGGATCTGCTGGCGGGCGGCCTGGTGGATGAGCATCCCGAGCCCGTCGAGCGTGAGGCACCCCCGCGCTCGCGCCGCTTGGAGCAGCGCCGTGTCGAGCGGGTGGTACACCAGGTCGGCGACCAGCGCACCGTGGGGGATCAGCTCGGGGTCGAGGGCGAGCAGGTCCGAGCCCATGCCGACGCTCGTCGCGTTGACCACGATGTCGGCGCCGCGCACGTCGTCGGGGGTGCCGACCCTGCCGACCCCGCCCGCCAGGCGGGCTGCGTGTTGCGCCGACGCGGGCGTGCGGTTGATCACCACGACCTCGGCCGCGCCGGCCCGACCCAGCGCATCGATCACCGAGCGGGCCGCTCCCCCGGCTCCGAGCACGGCGATGCGGGCCCCGCCCGGATCCACACCTGCGTCGGCGTGCAGGGAGTCGACGAAGCCGAGCCCGTCGGTGCTGTGTCCGACCAGCAGCCCCTCGACGTCGATCGCGACCGTGTTGACCGACTCCAGCGCCTCGGCCTCGGCGGCGACGACCTCCACGGCCGAGTACACGTCGGCCTTGTGCGGCATCGTGACCGAGAGCCCGCTGATGCCGAGCGCCCGCATGCCCCGCAGTGCCGCGGCAGCCTGACCCGGCTCGACCGGCAACGCGACGTACACCCAGTCCAACCCGCCCGCGGCGAACGCCGCGTTGTGGATGACCGGCGAGAGGCTCTGCGCCACCGGGTG
The DNA here is from genome assembly GCA_964565705.1 of uncultured Ilumatobacteraceae bacterium. Classification (GTDB taxonomy): domain Bacteria; phylum Actinomycetota; class Acidimicrobiia; order Acidimicrobiales; family Ilumatobacteraceae; genus CAZMGD01. Next base: position 13,109 of record CAZMGD010000050.1, read on the forward strand.
GCCGATGACCGCGGCGACGCGGGTGGACCCGGTGACGGTCATCCGACGGCGATGCCGTTGGCCTGGGCCTCGGAGATGTTGGCCGCGTGTTGCGCGGCGGTGACCGCGAAGTCGTGGTGGCCGTCCTTGTCCGCGAGGACGTAGTACAGCAGCTTGCACTGCGACGGCTCGACGTCACGGCACAGCGCATCGTTCTGGTTGAGCGGCGGCGCGGGGTTCATCGCCGCCTCCATCGCGGCCCGTCCGGGGTTGGCGATCGGCGTCGGCGGCAGGCCGGTGTACAGGTACACGTTGTACGGCGTGTCGAGCATGCTCAACGCCGTGGGGCCGAGCGTCTGATCGATCGCCGGGTCGATCGACTGGCCGTACAGCAGCGCGGCGTCGACGCCGAGCGGCATGTCCATCTCGAGGCGGTTGTAGATGACGCGGGCGATCTTGGCCCGGTCCTCCGGCACCTGCGCCTCCCGCTCGACGAGCGAGGCGACGATCAGCACGGTGTAGGGGCCGAGGTACGACTCGCCCGGTGCGAACCCGAGCTGGTCGGCGACCCGCTCCGTGAGGCCCTCCATGCGGCCGATCAGGTGGCTCTCGGTCTCCGCCGCCGACACGTAGTAGGTGTCCGGGAAGAGGGCTCCCTCCAGGCTCGTGGTCCCTGCGGGCAGCAACGGGTTGTCAGCGGCACGCTCGGTCGCCGCGGCCAGGAACCCCTCGGCGGTCATCGTCGGGATCTGGGCCGCGACGCGATTCGCCATCTGCTCGACGGTGAAGCCCTCGGGGAACGTGATCTTGATGTAGGTCTCGCTCGGCGGTGTGGACAGCACCCGCATCACGTTGCCGGCGTGGTCGTTGGGATGCACGGTGTACGACCCGGCCTCGAACGTCAGACCACCGTTCTCCTTGACGTAGTACTCGAACACCCCGGCATTGGTGATGAAGCCCTGCTCCTCCAAGCGGGTGCTCACCGACTCCAAGGTGTCGCCCTGGACGACGACGAACTGGCGGGCGTCGCCGAGCTGCCCCGGCGGGTTCACCTCGCGCAGGTACCACAAGCCGACCCAGCCACCGACGATCACCGCCGCGATCAGCACCACGGCGACGCCGAACGCGATGCGCGGCACGACGCGGCGGCGCTTGCGGAGGATCTCGACCGAATCGAAGTAGATCGCGTCCGGGTCGTCCCAGGGGTCGTCGACCCAGTCGGTGACCGGATCGCGCCGCTCGTGCCACTTCTCGGCGATCTTGGAGCCCACGCTCATCGACGATCACCCCGAGCCCGCGCCGGGCCACCGCTGTCGAGCCACGCCTGCAGCATCACGGCCGCGGCGACCTTGTCGACGACCGCCCGACGATCGGCGCCGCGCACCGACGCCTCGCGCAGTGCCCGCTCGGCGGTCACCGTGGTCAGGCGTTCGTCGTGGGTGATCACCGGCACTCCGACCACGCTACTCAGCTGCTCAGCTTCGGTGGCGGCGCCCCGCGCGGCCGGACCGATGGCACCGGAGAGGTGCAGCGGCATGCCGACCACGACCAGCTCGGCCTCCTCCTCGGCGACGAGCTCGGCGATGCGACGGTGATCCTCACCGCGCCGCTTCGCCCGGTGGATCACTGTGAGCGGCGACGCGATCGTTCCGCTCCGATCGGAGACGGCGACACCGATCCGCTTCGAGCCGAGATCGAGCCCGAGCGCGCGCACTTATCCGATGCCGGCGGCGCTGCGGGCGATGTCGAGCGCGGCGTCGACGCCCTCGGGGTTCTTCCCCCCGGCGGTCGCCACGTCGCCCTTGCCGCCGCCGCCACCTCCGACGGCCTTGGCGGCGTCCTTGATCAGCTCGCTGGCCTGGAGCCCGGCATCCGGGCTGACCGCGGCCACGAGCGACACGCCGCCCGTGTTGGTGACGCCGCCGAGCACCGCGGCGCGCACTCCCGCCTGGTTGCGCACGGCGATCGCCAGGTCACGCAGGTCGCCGGGGCCGGTGCCGTCGACGCGGGTGACGACGACGCCGTCCACCGCCACCGCAGCGAGCTCGCTCGCCCGGCCGCTCGCGAGCTGGGCCCGGAGCGCCTTGATCTCGTCGTTGGCCGCCTTCAGCTCATCGAGCTTGCGCTGCACCCCGCCCACGAGGTCCTCGGCGTTCGATCCGACGAGGCGCGACGCCTGCGTCAGCACGTGCTCGTCGCGCTGCAGCAGGGCGACCGAGTTGGCGCCGGTCGTGGCCTCGATGCGACGCACATTGGAGCCGATCGAGCTCTCGGCGACGATCTTGATCAAGCCGATGTCGCCGGTGGCCCGAACGTGCGTGCCACCACACAGCTCCACGGAGTGCCCGGCTTCGAGCACGCGGACGATGTCGCCGTACTTGTCCCCGAAGAACGCGATGGCACCGAGCGACCCAGCCTCCTCCTTCGTCGTCTCGAACGCCCGCACGGACGTGTTGGCCAACGTCTCGGCGTTGGCGACCTCCTCGATGCGAGTGATCTCGTCGTCGGTGAGCGCGGCGTAGTGGTTGAAGTCGAAGCGGAGCCTGTCGGGCCCGACCAGCGAGCCGGCCTGCTTGACGTGATCGCCGAGGACCTGGCGCAGCGCGTAGTGCAGCACGTGCGTCCCGGTGTGGTTGCGACGGATCGCCTCCCGCCGGTGGCTGTCGATGGTCGCCTCCGCCGTCTGACCCACACCGATCTCGCCCTCGGCCGGGCGCGCGACGTGGCGGCGCACGCCGGGCACGGCGAACGTCGTGTCGATCACGTCCGCTCGGCCCGTCTCGGTCGAGATCGTGCCCGTGTCGCCGACCTGGCCACCGCTCTCGGCGTAGAACGGCGTGCGGTCGAGGAAGATCTCGATCGTGCCGTCGTCGCCAGGCTCGACGGCGAGCACGTGGGCGGTGGCCGCGTCGTCGCGATACCCGACGAACTCGGTGAGCCCGAACTGCTCGCTGATCTCCCGGTAGCGGTCCTGGCGCTCGGAGTCCACGCCGGCACCCTTTCGGGCGTCGCGGGCACGGCGGCGTTGCTCGGCCATCTCGACGTCGAAGCCCTCGCGGTCCACGGCGATGCCTCGCTCGCCGGCGATCTCCTCGGTGAGCTCGAGCGGGAAGCCGTAGGTGTCGTGCAGCAAGAAGGTGGTGCCGCCGCTCAACCGCTCCGGCGAGGCGGCGATCTCTTCCTCCAGGATCGACAGGCCCGTGCGCAGCGTCGCCCGGAACCGATCCTCCTCGCGGGCGAGCACGCCGGCGATGAAGTCGTGGTTGGTCACGACGTCGGGATACGCGTACCCCATCACCTCGACCGCGGTGTCGACGAGCGAGGGCATCACCGGCTTCTCCACACCGAGCAGGTAGGCGTGGCGGATCGCCCGGCGGATGATGCGCCGCAGCACGAAGCCGCGACCCTCGTTGCTCGGGAACACGCCGTCGCTGACCAGCATCGTCGCGCTGCGGGCGTGTTCGGCGAGCACGCGCAGGCTGAAGTTCTCGCGGCTGTCGTAGTCGCCGGGCACGTACCGGGCGCCGGTGATCGACTGCGCGGACTCGATCAGCGGGAGCAGGGCATCGGTCTCCCACACGCTGTCGACGCCCTGGAGCAAAGCGACGATGCGCTCGAGCCCGGCGCCGGTGTCGATGGACGGGTTGGGCAGCGGAGTGCGCGTGCCGTCGGACGCCTGGTTGTACTGCATGAAGACCAGGTTCCAGAACTCCATGAACCGGTCGCCGTGCGGGTCGTGCAGCGGACCGCCGTCGGGCCCGAACGCCGGCCCGCGGTCGATGTGCAGCTCGCTGCACGGACCGCACGGACCGGTCTCGCCCATCTGCCAGAAGTTGTCCTTGTCACCGAGGCGCTGGATGCGCTCCATCGGTACGCCGACCTGCTCGTGCCAGATCGCCTCGGCGTCGTCGTCGCTGTCGTGGACCGTGATCCAGATCCGGTCGCCGTCCATGCCCCAGACATCGGTGACCAGCTCCCAGCTGTAGGGGATGGCGACGGACTTGAAGTAGTCGCCGAAGCTGAAGTTACCGAGCATCTCGAAGAAGACGAGGTGGCGCTTGGTCCGCCCGACGTCGTCGAGGTCGTTGTGCTTGCCGCCGGCGCGCACGCACTTCTGCACGCTGACGGCCCGCTTGTAGGGAGGCGTCTCGTCGCCGACGAAGTACGGTTTGAACGGCACCATCCCGGCGACGGTGAACATGATCGTCGGGTCGTGCGGGATCAGGCTGGCCGACGGCACCGGCGTGTGCCCCCGCTCGGCGAAGAACGCGCGATACCCGTCGCGGACCTGGTTGGCGGTGAGCTGGTCGGCCATGCGCTGGTGACTCTACCGGTGGGGTCGGCTGCGGTCCGCGGCCATAGCCTGCCCGTGGTGAGTGCTCCCGATGACGTGCACGAGTGGGTCAGCTTCGAGGACCCGGACGATGCACGGACGTGGATGTTCGACGCGACGTTCCTGCGGAGCAACTGGTCGTGCATCTTCGGCGCCGGCTGCCAGGGCGTGCTCGACGGGCCCGCCGCGGAGCTCAACCAGGGATGCTGCAGCTATGGCGCCCACCTCGTCGACGAGGACGACGTCGCCAACCTCGTCGCCCATGCCGTGCGTCTGGAGCCACGACACTGGCAGTTCCACCGCAGGGCCAAGCGCAAGGGCTTCCTCGAAGCCGACGACGACGGCGATACGAAGACCCAGCTCGCCGACGACGCTTGCGTCTTCCTCAACCGGCCTGGCTTCGCCGGCGGCGAGGGCTGCGCGCTGCACATCGCCGCCACCGAGGCCGGCGAGCGGCCCCTCGACTGGAAGCCGAACGTGTGCTGGCAGCTGCCGCTGCGACTGCAGCACACCACCGACGACAACGGCCACGTGACCTCGACGCTGCGGGAGTGGAAGCGCCGCGACTGGGGTGAGGGCGGCGCCACGTTCCACTGGTGGTGCACGTCGGACCCGGAGGCATTCGTCGGCAGCCGACCCGTCTACGAGTACCTGCGTGACGAGATCGTCGAGATGATCGGCGAGGACGTCTACCTGGAGATGCTCGCCATCGTCCGCCGCCCGAAGCCCCAGCCGCTCCCCCACCCGGCTGTGCGCCGCTGACGGCTACTTCCGGTTCGCCTTGCGGCGCTCTTCCAGTCCGAGGTGGCGCTTGCGGATCCGCACGGAGCCGGGCGTGACCTCGACCAGCTCGTCGTCGCCGATCCACTCGATCGCGGTCTCCAGCGTGTGGATGCGCGGCGCGGGCAGCTTGACGGCGTCGTCGTGGCTGTGGGTGCGGATGTTGTTCTTCTCCTTTGCCCGCACGCAGTTCACGACCATCTCGTCGTTGCGCGCGTTCTCCCCGACGACCATGCCCTCATACGTCACCGTGCCTGGCGCAACGAACAGCTCACCGCGCATCTGCAGGTTGTCGAGCGCGAACCCGGTGACGGTGCCCTGGCGGTCGGAGATCATCGCTCCTCCGCTGCGATGGGGCAGATCGCCCGCCCACTCGATCCAGCCGGCGTGGTGCTGGTGCAGCAGCGCCGTGCCCCGGGTCGCGGTCAACAGCATCGACCGGAAGCCGAGCAGCCCGCGGCTCGGGCACTCGAAGGTGACGATGGTGCGCCCGGTGTCGCCGGGGGCCATGTCGGTGACCCGGCCCTTGCGGGGGGCCAGCGCCTGGGTGACGGTGCCGACGTGCTCGTCGGGCACGTCGCACACGCCCTGCTCGAGCGGCTCGAAACGCTTGCCGTTGACCTCTTTGGTGATGACCTGCGGCCGGCTGACCTGCATCTCGTAGCCCTCGCGGCGCATCGCCTCGATGAGCACGGCCAGCTGCAGCTCGCCTCGGCCGGCGACCTCGATGATGTCGGGTGAGTCCGTCTCGTGGAGCTTGATCGACACGTTGCCGAGGATCTCGCGCTCCAAGCGGTCGCGCAGGTGACGGCTGGTGAGGAACTTGCCCCCGTCCTTGCCCGACAACGGCCCGGTGTTGACGCCGAACGTCATCCGGATCACCGGCTCGTCGACCATCAACCGCGGCAGGGCCAGGGGTTGCTCGGGCGAGCCGAGCGTGTCGCCGATCTCCACCTCGGGGAAGCCGGCCACGATGAACAGGTCGCCGCTCGACAGCTCGGCGACGTCCTCGCGACCGACGCCGGTGAACTGCATCAGCGAACCCAGTTTGCGACGCAACGGGTTCTGTCCCTCGGCCACTTCCTCGTTGAGCAGAGCGACCGATTCACCCTGGCGCAGCACGCCGTTGTAGACGCGGCCGATCGCCAGCCGGCCGAGGTACTCGCTGGCGTCGAGCGTGGTCACGAGGGCCTGCAACGGCGCGTCCGGGTCGCCGCTCGGCGCCGGGATCTTGGCGAGGATCGTGTCGAGCAGCGGTGACAGGTCCGCGTCCTCGTCGGGCATGCCGACACCGACCATCGCCCGACCCTCGCGGGCCACGGCCGACACGACCTCGAAGTCGATGTGATGGTCGCTGGCGTCGAGGTCGATGAACAGTTGGTACACCTCGTCGAGCACCTCGTCGGCCCGAGCGTCGCCGCGGTCGACCTTGTTGATCACGACGATGGCCGGCAGGTTCAGGGCGAGCGCCTTCTGCAGCACATAGCGCGTCTGTGGCAGCGGGCCCTCCGACGCGTCGACGAGCAGCAGCACACCGTCGACCATGGTCAGCGCCCGCTCCACCTCCCCGCCGAAGTCGGCGTGGCCGGGCGTGTCGACCAGGTTGATCTTGACGCCCTTCCACTCGATCGCCGCGGCCTTGGCGAGGATCGTGATGCCACGCTCTCGCTCCTGGTCGTTCGAGTCCATGACGCGGTCGACCACGGCCTGGTGGGCCGCGAACGTACCGGTGGCGCGCAGCAGCGCGTCGACGAGTGTGGTCTTGCCGTGGTCGACGTGCGCGACCAAGGCGACATTGCGCAATGAGGGGGGCATGGCTCCGTGCCGGAGGGTTGTGGCGAGTTGCCGGGGTTCGATCGCCGGGGCTCCGGCAGTCCGTTCAGCGCTGGTGCGCCCTAGCCCATGTCGTCGTCGTCATCGTCATCGTCGAAGGACACGCCGTAGCGCTCGGCGATGGCTGCATACTCGTCGTCTTCGGACGAGGTGCGCTGATCCGTGCTCCCGAACCCCAGGTCGAAGGCGCTGGGACCGGACTGCTTCAGTTTCCGTGCTTCTTCGAAGCGACGATGACGACCCTTTTTCATGGGGACCCTTTTCAGCCGCGTGCAGGCGCGGCGGGCAGCTCTAGTGATGTGACATTGAGGGCTACTCTACCTGGCAGATCGCGTCGAACGCGGGACGCTCAGGCGGGCACCTCGATGAGACGCAGGTGCCCGGACCCGTCGAAGGTGAGGCCCATGCGACCGGCCACCAGACCGCGCACGTCGTCGCCCAGCAGCTCCGCCCGCCACCCCTCGGCGAGGCGCGCGTCGGGAGTGCCGCGGAGCAGGGCGACGAGGTCGCTACGGGTGGCGAGGAGCGCGGTGTCGATGCGCTCGCGCCGAGCGACCTCGCTGATCCAGGCCGACACGAGGGTGACCGCGGGTCGCAGCGCGCGATCGAGGTCCTCGACATCGACCGCCGGCACATCGGCGGTCTCGCGGGTGCCGCGCTCGACGGCACTGAGGATCTCGCGCCCGATGGCGCCGCGCCGGTGGCGCTCGTCGACGCCTCGCGAATGCGCCAACTCGTCGAGGGACGTGGGGATCTTCTGGGCGATGCCGAGGATCGCCAGGTCGGGTAGCACCTGGCGCGGAGGGGTGTCCGTGGCCATCGCCCGGCGTTCGCGCCACTCGGCGATCGATTTGGCGACGCCCCGTGACCTCGGGCGCAGCGCCCGGACGTCTTTGAGCTTCAACCACGCGTCGCCGGGGTCGGAGTGGACCACGGCCCGCACGCGCAGCTCCTCACACGCGGCGACCGCCCACTCCGTGCGTCCGAGCGCGTCGAGCCGTGCGGTCAGCGTGTCGCAGAGCTCCAGGAGGTGGGCCACGTCGCTCGCCGCGTACTCGCGCTGCGTCTCGGTGAGCGGTCGCCGCAACCAGTCGGTCAGCCGGTCGCCCTTGGGGACCTGCAGCTTCAGCTCGCCCTGCACGAGCGAGACCAGCGACGGGGTGCTGTACCCGACGAAGCCGGCGGCGAGCTGGGTGTCGAACAGGTGGGCGGGGATCGCGCCGCAGGCTGTCGTCAGCACGTCGAGGTCCTGCTGGGCGGCGTGGAGCACGGCGATGGCCGGGCTCTGCAGCAAGGGCACGAGGCCCTTGGGCTCGCAGGCGAGCGGATCGACGAGCGCGATGCCGCCCGACCACGCCAGCTGCACCAGCGCGAGGCGCGGATAGTACGTGCGCTCGCGGTGGAACTCGGTGTCGAGCGCGTAGCGCGGTTCGGCCGCGACCTCCGCGACCAGCGCTGCCAGCGCCTCGTCCGTGTCGATCCAGCGGTGGTTCAAGAGGCGGGTTCGACCTCGGTCGGGCGTCCGCTGTCCTGCCACGCCAGGGTGCCACCGATCACGTTGACCACGTCGAAGCCCCGATCGGCCAGGAACTCTGCGGCCCGCATGCTGCGCGCACCGCTGCGGCAGACCAGGAAGTTGGTCTCCGTCGGCGAGAACGCCTCGAGCCGCTCGGGGACGTCCGCCAGCGGCACCAGCGTGGCGCCGGGGATGTGTCCGGCGTTGAACTCATCCGGCTGGCGGACATCGATGAGGAGGGCGCCGCCGTCGAGGCGAGCGGCGAGCTCATCGACGTCGATCTCGGTGATGACCATGCTCGGAGGGTACATCGGCGGGGGTGTTCACGTTGTGGACGCGGACACCAACGACGGGGACGGACCGCCGGGCGAGCCCCGACCACGCTCTGCGGATCGCACGCTCTCCGCCGTCGAACGCCGCCGTCAGCGGGCCGATCGCGTCGGCGACTCGCCACGCCGCGCAGAGCGGTTGCGCATCGCCGGGCTCGCGTGCCGCCGTGGCGACGGCCAGCCCCGGATCCTCGTCGAGCGCCCCCGCCAGCGCGTGCACGGTGTCCGCATCGAGATCCACCAGGTCGCAGGCCACCACGACGACCACCGGGCAAGGACTCCAGGCGAACGCGGTGAGGATCCCACCGAGGGGGCCCTCCCCCGGGTGTGCATCGGCGATGACGGTCAGCCCGGCCTCGTCGAGCGCGGGCTCCGGCCGGCCGATGGCGACGACGGCCGACGTCACCGGCGCGATCGATCGAGCGATGCGCGCCGCCATCGGCACGCCCTCGATGGGGAGCGTCGCCTTGTCGCGCCCCATCCGCCGGCTCTCACCGCCGGTGAGGATCGCTGCGGCCGGCCGCACGATCAGCCGGACGCCGGTACGCCGTTGGGCTCGAGTTGGGCCAGGAACACCTGGCATCGCTCCGCCTCGTCGGTCTCACCGATCGCGGCGGCCATCTGGGCCAGGCCGCGCAGCGAGCGGAGGAACCCACGATTGCTCGCGTCGGCCCAGCGGACGTAGCCGGAGCCGCGCCAACCGTTCGCGCGGAGCGCGTCGAGGCCGCGGTGGTAGCCGATCCGGTAGTACGCGTACCGCTCGATCGTGTCGCGCCCGTTGTCGCCGAGCTGTGCCCAGGCGTCCAGGTAGCGAGGCCAGCGGGCGGCGACACCCGCCAGCGCGGCTCGGGCGTCGTCCGACTCGAGCGCGGCGTCGAGCGCGCGCTGCTGGTCGGGCGCGGCGGGCGGCAAGACCGTGCTCGGCGGCCCGGATCGATACAGGTTGACGGCGTGTTCGTCGGTCACCGAGCCGATGGTACGGGAATGCCGCGCCACGCGGCCCGGCCACGCGTATCGTCTCGATCGTGCTGGGCATCACTGCCGACGCCGCGCTGCGCGTCGGGCTCGTCGTCGTGGTCGCGATGGTGGCCCTGGCGCTCCTGTTCGCCAAGGTCCTGATCGGCAACCTGGCGAAGTTCTGCGCCGCCGGGCTGCTGGTCGCCGGGGCGATCTACGTCTGGAGCCAGCGCAGCGAACTGCAGGACTGCGCCGACCGGGTCCGCGAGGAGACGGCGCCCGATGCCGCGGGCCCGGCGACCTGCAAGGTCTCCGGCGTGACGTTCACCGTCGACGTCCAGCACTGACGGCACTGACGTCTACGACAGCTTCACGATCCGCAGCACGTCCGTCGCCGCATCCGCCGGGCGATCCGGGCGCCCGGCGAGCACGATGGCGTAGTGGCCGGCGTGCACGAGCTGGCTCTGCGCGGCCTTCTCGATCGTGTGCCACACCAGGTTGTCGGTCGAATCGTAGGTGTCGACCTGCATCGGGGTGACGCCCCACACGAGCGCCAGCGACCGGACCGTGACGGGGTCCGGACTCATCCCGAGCAGTGGCGTGACCGGCCGGAACCTGGCCATCGCCCGTGCCGTGCCGCCGCTGCGCGTGCAGCACACGATCGCGTCCACGTCGAGCTCCGATGCCGCCTGCCAGGCGGCATGGGCGATCGCGTCGGTCATCGGGTCGGCGATCGAGTCCGGACGGGTCGGTTCGCGCCCGAGCGTCATCGCCCACAGCCGGTAATCACCCTCCTGCTCGGCCCGCTCGGCGATGCGCGCCATCGTCCGCACGACGAGCGCCGGGTGGTCCCCGATCGCGGTCTCGCCGCTGAGCATGACCGCGTCGGTGCCGTCGAACACGGCGTTGGCCACGTCGGTGACCTCGGCGCGCGTCGGCGAGGGAGCGCGGATCATGCTCTCCAGCATCTGCGTCGCCGTGATCACCGGAACCCCGATCGCGACGCAGTGACGGATGATCCGCTTCTGCAGGTGGGGCACGTCCTCGAGCGGCCACTCGATGCCGAGGTCGCCCCGGGCCACCATGACCGCGTCGCTGACCGCGGCGATCGCGGCGAGCTCGTTGATCGCCCCGGTCGTCTCGATCTTGGCGACCAGCTGCGCACGCGACGAGCCGATCGCCTCGCGGACCTCGCGCACGTCGTCGGCACGGCGCACGAACGACACGCCGATGAAGTCGGCGCCGGCAGCCGCCATCGCTCGCGCGAGGTCCAGATCCTCGACCGTCGGCGCCGTCAAGCGGAAGCGCTCGCTCGGGAGGTGCACGCCCGGCCGCCCCATCGTGCGACCGCCGGACTCCACGGTGCAACGCACCGCGGCGTCGACGTGGTCGACGCGCAGGCTCAGGCCGCCGTCGCCGAGCACGACACGATCGCCGATGCTCACGTCGTCGAGCAGGGACGGGTAATCGACCGTGATCAGCTCTGCCGTGCTGTCGGCGTGACCGGGGATCAACGTGACCGGGTGGCCGTCCACCAGCACCACACCCTCGTCGGGGAAGCGACCGGCCCGTACCTTCGGGCCCGGCAGGTCGGCGAGCACGGCGACGACCTTGCCGACCCGCTCGGCTGCGGCTCGGACGCGGACCAGGCGGTCGAGGTGTTCCTCGAGCGGACCGTGGCTGAGGTTCAGGCGGACGACGTCCACGCCGGCGCGCAGCACGTCGTCGAGCACGCCGTCGTCCTCGCTGGCCGGGCCGATGGTGGCCACGATCTTCGTGCGACGGCTCATAGGTGCTTATCTACTCGATCATGGAGCTGCTGCTGGTCCGCCATGCCCTGCCGATCCGGCGTGAGGTCGACGAAGGCGCCGCCGACCCCGAGCTGTCCGAGGTCGGCATCGCCCAGGCGAAGCTGCTCGGCGAGTACCTGGCCGACGAGGAGGTCGCCGCCGTGTACTCCAGCCCGATGCGCCGTGCGCTCGAGACCGCCCAACCGGTCGCTGATGCCCACGGCCTGCCGATCGTCGTGTCCGACGGCATCGCCGAGTACGACCGGACGTCCAACTGGTACGTGCCGATCGAGGAGCTGCGGGCGACCAACGATCCGCGCTGGCAGGCGCTGCAGCGCGGCGAGTGGCATGCGGACGAATCGGAGGACGACTTCCACGACCGGGTGCTCGGCGGCATCCAACAGATCGTCGCCGACCATGCCAGCGAGCGGGTCGCGGTCGTGTGCCACGGCGGCGTGATCAACAGCTACCTCGCCGACGTGTTGAGCACCCCGCATCGGCGCGGGTTCTTCTACCCCGCGTACACGGGGGTGAGTCGTGTCGCTGCCTCGAAGGAGGGACGGCGCTCGATCGTGTCGATCAACGAGATCGCCCACCTTCGCGGGTCGGGCCTGCCGGCGGGGTTGACGTCGCTGTGACCGCGATCGACGACCTGGTCACGTACCTCGACAGTTCGCCGAGCCCGTGGCACGCGGTCGCGACCAGCGCGACGCGACTCGTCGCCGCGGGCTTCCAACCGGTGCCACTGCACGAGTCGTGGGGCCCGACGTCGGCCGGGTTCACGGTGCGCGACGGGGCCCTCGTGGCCTGGCGGGTCGCCGACGACGCGTCGCCGGGTGCGCCACTGCGCATCGTCGGCGCCCACACCGACTCCCCGAACCTCCGCATCAAGCCACGACCCGACGAGGGTGCGCTCGGCTGGAAGCAACTCGCCGTCGAGGTCTACGGCGGGATCCTCAGCAACTCGTGGCTGGACCGCGACCTCGGCGTCGCCGGCCGGCTGATCGTCGACGGGGCGCCGGTGAACGTCGCCGTGCACGAGCCGATCGCGCGCGTTGCCCAGTTGGCGATCCACCTCGACCGCGACGTCAATGAACGTGGGCTCGTGCTCGACAAGCAGGCCCACCTGACGCCGATCTGGGGCAGCGGCGCCGACAGACCGGGCGAGTTCCAGGAGTGGATCGCCGAGCGCGCCGGCGTCCCGGCAGGGGCGATCGAGGGATGGGAGCTGTGCCTGTTCGACGTCCAGGGCGCGGCGGTGCTCGGATCGGACTCGTCGCTGCTGGCGAGCGGGCGGATCGACAACCAGGTGTCGTGCTGGGCGGCGACGACCGCGTTGATCGACGCACCCGCGGCGGCCGGGGTGGTGCAGGTGATCGCGCTGTTCGACCACGAGGAGGTCGGCTCGAGCAGCACGACCGGCGCCGCCGGGCCGCTGCTCGAAGCGGTGCTGGAACGCCTGGTGCTCGCCCGCGACGGTGGGCGCGCCGACCTGCTCCAGTCGTTCGCCGCGTCGGTGTGCATCTCGGCCGACGGCGCCCACGCCGTGCATCCGAACTATCCCGAGCGGCACGAGCCGGGGCACCGACCGATCGTCAACGCCGGCCCTGCGGTCAAGGTGAACGCCAACCAGCGCTACGCGACGTCGCCCGAGAGCGCGGCCGTGTTCCAGCGCGCCTGCGCGGCCGCCGGAGTTCCGCATCAGGTCTTCGTGTCACGCAACAACATGCCGTGCGGCAGCACGATCGGTCCGATCACCGCGACCCGCCTCGGCATCGACACCGTCGACGTCGGCGTGCCCCAACTGTCGATGCACTCCGCCCGCGAGCTGTGCGGCACCGCCGACCCCCCGGCGCTCGCCGCGGCCCTCCGGGTGTTCCTCGCCGGGTGACACCCGCCGGGTGTCAGAACCGACCCCGCCACCACCTGGCTCACAGCCAGCGAGCTTCTGTCACCTGCATCCGTCGTCAACGGGTGTCAGAACCGATCACCCCGCCACCTGGCTCACAGCTTGCGAACCTTCTGACACCAGCGTGCGCGGACCGCGGGCAGCGTCCCCGGGGACGCTCGCCAACTAACCGGCGCGCACCTGGGCGGTGTCGAAGAGGGTCTGCAGCTCGCCGTGGAGCTGCTCGGTCAGCACCTTCACCGCGTCGCGCGGGACGCGACCGTTCACCGTCGGCGCCGGCGGGGCCAACGGCTTGCCGACCACGACGTGCACCCGTCGCGGGTAGACGAACCTCGAGCCCTTCGGCATCACGCGCTCGCTGCCGCCGATGCCGACCGGCACGATCGGGCACTGGGCCCGGCACGCCACGTAGGCCGCGCCGTCGTACAGCGGCTGGACCAACGGGCCCGACTTGCGCTCGCCCTCGGGGAACAGCACCAGCGGCTCCCCCGCCTCCAGCACCTGGATGCATCGCTTGAGCGCCTCGCGGTCCGCCGAGCCACGGGTGACGGGGAACCCGCCGAGCGACGACAGGAGCCAGCGGTAGGGCTGCTTCCTCCAGAGCGTGTCCTTGCCCATGTAGCGCAGGCGGCGGCGGGTGACGCAGGCCGCGATCGGCGTGTCCATGTTGCTGCGGTGCACCGGGGCGAGGATGAACGCGCCCCCGGCCGGGACGTGCTCGGCCCCCTCGACGCGTGCTCGCATCCAGGTGCGTGAGAAGCCGACCACGAGCGAGCGGGCCACCTGGTAGAACGCGCGGCTGGGCCACGATCCGCCTGCCAGGAAGGTGTCGACGTCGGCCATCAGCGCTCGCTCTCCTCGTGCTGGAGGGCGCGTCGGGCGACGACCAGCTGTTCCAGTTCGTCCACGATGTCGGTCACGGTGCGGCCCGTGCTGTCGACGGTCACCGACTGTTCCGCCTCCTTGAGCGGCCCCTCCGCCCGCCCCCGATCGATGGCGTCGCGCCGAGCGATCGCCGCCGCGACCTCGTCGACGTCGCCGCCCAGCTCGGCGACACGGCGCTCGGCGCGCTCTCGCGCCGATGCCGTCAAGTACACCTTGAGCACCGCGTCCGGGAACACCACGGTGCCGATGTCGCGGCCCTCGATGACCCCGCCGCCGCGCTCCTCGCCCCAGGCTCGCTGGCGAGCGACGAGCTCGGCGCGCACGCCTGGGTTCGACGCCACCGCGCTGACGTCCGTCGTCGCCTGCGTCGTACGGATCGCCGTGGTCACGTCGTCGCCGTCCAGGAACACGCCGTCGTGCCCCACCCGCAGGTCCAGCCGGCGAGCCAGCACGGCCACGGACTCGGCGTCGTCGGGGTCGAGCCCGGCTCGACGGGCGGCGACAGCGACGGCACGGTACATGGCGCCCGTGTCCAGGTACTGGAGTCCGAGGCGGACGGCGAGCGCTCGGGCGACGGTCGACTTGCCGGCCCCGGCCGGGCCATCGATGGCGACGACGGTCACCAACTCGTGCCCCGCGGCCGGCCTTCCTCGTAGCCCGCCGTCGACTGGATGCCCACGACCGCTCGCTCGTGGAACTCGGCGACGTTCGACGCCCCGGCGTAGGTCGCGGAGCTGCGCACGCCGGCGACGATCTGGTCGATGATGTCCTCCACCCCAGGGCGCTCGGGATCGAGGTACATGCGCGACGTGCTGATGCCTTCCTCGAACAGCTCCTTGCGGGCGCGGTCGAACGCCGACTCGCCGCTCGTGCGGCCCTTGACCGCGCGGTTCGACGCCATCCCGAAGCTCTCCTTGTAGAGGCGGCCGTCGGGATCGCGCAGCGTGTCAGCGGCCGACTCGTAGGTGCCCGCCAGCCACGAACCGAACATGACGTTCGAGGCACCGGCAGCGAGCGCGAGCGCGACGTCGCGGGGGTGGCGAACGCCGCCGTCGGCCCACACGTGCTTGCCCAGCTCACGGGCGGTCTC
>CAZMGD010000051.1:0-28343 GCA_964565705.1 uncultured Ilumatobacteraceae bacterium
TACCCCACCCACTAGCTGATAGGCCGCGAGACCCTCCCGATCCGATAAATCTTTCGTCAATGCCCCAGGAGGGGCTCCGACGGCATCCGGTATTAGCAGGTGTTTCCACCTGTTATTCCAGAGACCGGGATAGGTTCCTCACGTGTTACTCACCCGTTCGCCACTAGATCTTCCTCAGTGTTGCCACTGATTGGATCCCGTTCGACTTGCATGTATGAAGCACGCCGCCAGCGTTCGTCCTGAGCCAGGATCAAACTCTCCAAAAAGAACCCGATCGAGCGAGCTCGACCTTCGTTCATGGCGAGCGCAGTGTCACCAGCGGAATCTGCTGGCCACTTGACACTGCGATCCAGGCGGCCGGTGTACTACCGGCCATCTGTTAAATACTGCGAGGTCGGATGGGAATCCGACCTCAGAATTGACAAGCAGGTTCCTCGTCCGAGCACCGAGGTGCTCCGACGACTTCCTGCCCGCACTGGCGTTCAGTCTTCTCTTCCGTTTTCAAGGAGCCGAAGCTCGTCGGCACACGCTGTCGGGCCCGGAGGCTGGATGGCGGTGGTGCCGGTGGCCCTTCCGTGCCGCTTGTGGCGGCTCCGTGGGGCGAGGAGACAAGCTAGCAACGGCGGGGGCCCGCATCAACCTGGCCGGCGGAAATCTTCCAGGAATCCGCCGCACACCTGGTCAGGCCGCTTGGACGCGCTTCAGGGGAGCCGCACCAGGCGGTGGGTCTTCTTGCCCCGAGACAGGACGAAGAAGCGACCGTGCAGCGGGGCCGTGTCGGCGAGGGACGCGTCCTCGGAGATCACCGAGCCGTTGACGCGGTAGCTCCGCTGGACCAGACCCCGGCGAGCCTCGCCCTTGGAGCTTGCGAGGCCGGCAGCGACGAGGGTCTCCACCGCGTCGGCGAGGCCGGCGAGGTCTCGCTCGAACGAGCCCACCTCGGTGGCGACGAGCTCGAGAGCGTCGGTCGAGGCCTCGGCGGGATCGCCGCCGAACAGGATGCGGGCCGCTTCCTCGGCGGCGTCGGCCGCCTTGGCGCCGTGCACCATGACCGTCATCTCCCGCGATAACGCCCGCTGCGTGATCCGCTGCTCGGGGGCGGCCGCAGCCTGGGCGGTCAGCTCCTCGATCTCCTCCAGGGAACGCATCGAGAGCATCCGCAGGTAGGTGGGCGCCATCGCGTCGTCGACCTGCACCCAGAACTGGCTGAACTGGTACGGCGACGTCCGCGCTGCATCGAGCCACACGGCACCGCCTGCGGACTTGCCGAACTTGGAGCCGTCGCTGTTGGTCACGAGCGGATGCGTGATCGCGTGTGCCGAGGCGCCGAGGCGCCGGCGGATGAGGTCGACACCGGCCACGATGTTGCCCCACTGGTCCGATCCGCCGCCCTGCAGCTCGACGCCCTCGGCCTCGTAGAGATGGCGGAAGTCGTTGGCTTGCAGCAGCGAGTAGCTGAACTCGGTGTACGACAGCCCGGTCTCGAGCCGGTTGCGCACCGAGTCCTTGGTCAGCATCGTGTTGACGCTCACGTACTTGCCGACGTCGCGAAGGAAGTCGAGCACACCGAGTGGCTCCGTCCAGTCGGCGTTGTTGACGAGTCGGGCCTGTGCCGTTCCTGGCTCGAAGTCGATCAGGCGACGGAGCTGACGCTCGATGCACTCGACGTTGTGGCGCAGCGCGTCGGCGTCGAGGAGGTTGCGCTCTTCGCTGCGTCCGGACGGATCACCGACCATCCCCGTCGCCCCACCGGCGAGCGCGTACGGCCGGTGCCCGGCGAGTTGGAAGCGCCGCAGGTACAGCTGACCGACGAGGTGCCCCACGTGGAGCGAGTCGGCGGTCGGGTCGAAGCCGACGTACAGGCTGAGCGGACCCTCGGCCAGGCGGTGGCTGAGCGCGGCGCGGTCGGTGACGTCGTGGATCAGTCCACGCGCGTCGAGGTCGGCGAGCAGGTCGTCGGGCACCGGATCAAACGTATCGTCGTGGCCGGCCGCGTCGGCCCGGCATTCAGTCCGAGGACCGCTCGTAGGCCAGGGCCTCGGCGTAGCCCCGGTCGAGGTCGGCGCGCACCAGCGACGCTGCGAACGCACCACCCGTCTGGCATTCGATGATGTCCGCGCCGTCGGGCGCGTCGGCGAAGCTGGACCACACCTCCGGATCCCACATGCCGCTGCGCATGAACGCCTTCGCGCAGTGGATGAAGGTGCCGACCACCTCGACGCCGATGGCGGTCACGGGTGTGCGCGGCAGGGGGAACCGGGCGAGCAGGTCCGGGTCGCGGCTGATCCATGCCCTGCCGTTCACACGGACGGTCTCGTTCTTGCCGGGGTGCACCAGCAGGATGCCGACCTGGCCGGTGGCGAGGATGTTCTCCATCGTGTCGAGGCGGTTGTTGCCGCCCAGGTCGGCGATCGCGAGGCGGCGC
The DNA here is from genome assembly GCA_964565705.1 of uncultured Ilumatobacteraceae bacterium. GTDB lineage: Bacteria > Actinomycetota > Acidimicrobiia > Acidimicrobiales > Ilumatobacteraceae > CAZMGD01. The sequence continues at coordinate 2,426 of CAZMGD010000051.1, forward strand.
TCGTCGAGCACCTGGATGAACCCGCTCGGTCCACCGCGCGGTGAGACATCGGCCGCGCCGTCGGCGTCGAACGTGCCGACCGCGGCGAACGTCGCCCGTTCGATGAACGTCCGCGACGCCGCGTCGATGACCGCCTTCTCCTTCTGGACCACGACCGGGTGCGGATCGCGGTAGAGCGTGCGCAACTCCTCGACGGTGGTGATCGTCTGCTGGAACGCTTCGGTATCCGACATGATGGCCAACCCTAGCGAGGGGTGGTCTCGCCGGAGCCGAGTCGAGTCACGATCGTTCCGCGTACGCTCCGGTCGATGGCTGCCGGTCCCACCATGCGCGACGCGTTGGTCCACCAGGCCCAGCAGTGCGCCGTGCTCGGCTCCCCGATGTACGCAGGGATGCTCGACGGGCTCGTGGCCGACTTCGATCGGGGCGGCATCACCCACCGGCTGCTCGATGGCAGGCCGGAGCGGCCGATCCACGACGCCGTACCGCTGCGGCTGCTGGGAGCCATCCACCGCCTCGCGCTGCGCGGCGACGCGGCGGCGCTGGCTGCACGCTTTCCCTCCACCGGTGGGGACGGTTCGGCGGTTCCCCTCGCTGATCTGCTCGATGTCGTGCGCGACCATCGCGCCGAGATCGACCTGCAGCTGTCCACGGCCGTGCAGACCAACGAGGTCGCTCGGTCGGCCCTGCTCGCAACGGGCTTCACCGCGATCGCTCGCCGCTGGCGCCGATCGGTGCGGATGCTGGAGGTCGGCGCGTCCGCTGGCCTGAACCTCAACTGGGATCGCTACTGGTACGACAGCGGTTCGTCGACCGCGGGCGAACCGTCGAGCACGGTCCGTTTCGATGCCCGGACCGTCCCAGCGCCGTGGGGCGACCCCGTCGACCTGAGCGGTGAGGTGGCGGTCCACCGGCGACGTGGCTGTGACGCCGCGCCGCTCGATCCGGCCCGCCCCGAGGATCGGCAGCGGCTCCTGTCGTTCGTGTGGCCTGATCAGCTGCACCGGTTCGAACGGCTCGCTGCTGCGCTCCAGATCGCGCGCGACCATCCCCCGACGGTCGACAGGGCCGACGCCGGCGACTGGCTGGCCGAGTGCCTGCCAGACGTCGAGCGCGGCGTGGGCACGATCGTCTACCACTCGATCGTCTGGCAGTACCTGGACGGCACGACGCGAGATGCGACGCGCGCCGCGTTGCGTGTCGCCGGGGAGCGCGCGACCCACGGCGCTCCACTGGCGTGGATGCGGATGGAGCCGGCCGGCGCGGTCGCCGACCTGCGGATCACGATGTGGCCCGGCGCGATCGAGGATGTGGTGGCGCACTCCGGCTACCACGGCCAGAGCGTGCGTCTCGGACCACCCCGCTGACCCGGATCCCCGGCACCACGAAGCGCCAGGGCAGGTCGACCGCCTTGCTGATCCCGATGCGGGGCGTGACGATGGGCGCTGGTGGCGGCGGCGTGCCGTCGTCACCGAGCCGAACCGGCCCGCCGGCGCACACGTCGCGCCCCGAGTCGGCCAGCGTCAGGCCCAGAGCCTGGCAGAGCTTGCCAGGCCCGTCCGTGAGGCCTGCCAGGGACACACCCGGCAGACGACGGGCCCGCATCTCCTCGATGCCCGACAGCGGCGTCAACGCCCGCAGCAGCACCGCCTGGCCGTCACCGTCGCGCCCGGTGACGACGTTCGCGCAGTGGTGCATCCCGTAGCTCAAGTACACGTACAGGTGCCCGGCCGGCCCGAACATGACAGCGTTTCGGGCCGTGCGGCCACGGAACGTGTGGCTGGCGGCCTCGTCGCTGCGGTACGCCTCCACCTCCACGATCCGCCCCGAGCACTCCCCCACCGCCAGCACCTTGTTGAGCAGCAGTGGGGCGGTCTCGACGGCGTCGCGCTGGAGGAACGCTCGGTCGAGGGGGCGCACGCGCGCATCGTACCGAGGGCTCGACACCGCGAAGCCACCCGGTACCGTTGGACACCATGTTCGCGAGCGTCTTCGGGTGGGTGAACGAGCTCACGAACTGGCTGAGTGACGTCTCCGGGAACTGGTGGTTCCTGATCGTGATCGCGGTGATCGCCTATCTCGACTCGGTGATCCCGGTCGTGCCGAGCGAGACCTGTGTGATCATCGGTGGCGTCGCCGCAGCCAACGGCGAGTACCCGCTGTGGGCGGTGATCCTGTGCGGCGCAGCCGGCGCCTTCCTCGGCGACAGCACCGCGTACCTGGTCGGACGGCGCGCGGCGTGGCGCTTCGAACGTCGCGCCGAGCGCAGACCGTCGTTCGCCAGACGCCTGGTGTGGGCCCGCGATCAGCTCGCCGCCCGTGGCGGGCTGCTGCTGATCACCGGCCGGTTCATCCCGGGCGGGCGCACCGCGCTGACCCTCTCGTCGGGCATCACACGCCAGCCACGTCCGTGGTTCACGTTCTGGATCGCGATCGCCGTCGCGATCTGGGCGTGCTACGCCTCGCTGCTCGGGTACCTCGGCGGCAAGGCGTTCGAGGAGAACCACACCGCGGCGTTCGTCGTCGCCTTCGGCGCGTCGCTCGGCGTCACGCTGCTGATCGAGCTCGTCCGCCACCTCCGCGGCCGGAGCAAGGAGCTCCCCGTCGTCTGACGCCAGGTGTCAGAGCTTCCCGACTCACCGGGCTGGTCAGCCCGCGCCGGGTTCTGACACCGCGGGTCGCAGGCGGGCGCCCTGGGCGTCGAGTGCTCGTTCGAAGGCGGCGAGTTGGATCGTGACGGGACCGGGGCCGGCGCCGCCGGGTGACGTGCGGCGGCTGACGCCGACGCCGGGGGCGACCAGCGCGGCCGCCTCGGGCCCGAGCTGCGCGTCGGCGGCGACCAGCTCGGCGAGGGCTCCCTCTCCGGAGAGCGACCGGCGCACCAGCGCGCCGACGACCGCGTGGGCCTCGCGGAACGGGGTGCCCTGCACCACCAACCACTCGGCGAGATCGGTGGCAGCCATCGCGTCCGCGTCGGCGGCTTCGCGCATCCGGTCGGGCACGAACGTCGCCGATGCCACCATGCCGGCGACCGCGGCCGCGGCGAGACCGACCTGCTCGACGGAGTCGAACAACGCCTCCTTGTCCTCCTGCAGATCGCGGTTGTAGGCGAGCGGGAGTCCCTTCAGGGTGGCCAGCAGGCCGGTCAGGTTGCCGATCAGCCGGCCCGTCTTGCCCCGAGCGAGCTCGGCGATGTCCGGGTTCTTCTTCTGGGGCAGCATCGATGAACCGGTCGCGTAGGCGTCGTCGAGGCGGGCGAAGCCGAACTCGTCGCTGGTCCACAGCACCCATTCCTCTCCCATGCGCGAGAGGTGGATGCCGGCGAGCGCCAGATCGAACAGTGCCTCGGCGACGAAGTCGCGGTCGCTCACCGCGTCGAGCGAGTTGTCGAACGGGCGGGCGAAGCCCAGCGCTGCGGCGGTGAACGCCGGATCGAGGGGCAGTGACGAGCCGGCCAGCGCCCCAGCACCGAGCGGTGAGACGTCGAGCCGGTCGATCGTGGCGAGCAGCCGGTCGACGTCGCGGGCCAACGCCCAGCCGTGGGCGAGGAGGTGGTGGGCCAGGAGCACCGGCTGCGCCCGCTGGAGGTGGGTGTACCCGGGTAGGTACACGGCATCGGCCCCGGTGCCCGCCTGGCGCGCGCGCTCGAGCAGCACGCGCTGCAGGTCGACGAGGTGCCCGGCCACGGCGCGCAGGTTGTCCTTGCACCACAGTCGCAGCGCGGTCGCGACCTGGTCGTTGCGGCTCCGTCCGGTGTGGAGCTTCGCGCCGGTGGCCCCGGCGACCTCGGTGACCCGCCGCTCGATCGCGGTGTGGATGTCCTCGTCGCTCGACGCGAACGCGAACGTGCCGTCCTGCATCTCCTGCTGGACGACGCCGAGGGCGCGGAGCACCTCGTCGCACTCGGCGTCCGTGAGGATCCCGGCGTTCGCCAGGCCTGCCACGTGCGCCCGGCTGCCGGCGATGTCGTGGCGCCAGAGCCGGCGATCGAATCCGATGCTCTCGGTGAACGCCATCAGCGCGTCGGCGGGACCGCCTTCGAAGCGCCCGTGCCAGAGCGCCTTGCCCGTCGGTGACTCGCTCACGTTCGTCCTCCTGCCAGGCCGGCGAGGTCGCGCAGGACGGCGGCGAGTCGTCGTCCGCCGGCGTCCTCGGTCGCGACGCACAACAGCGTGTCGTCCCCGGCGACGGTCCCGAGCAGCTCGGGCATGCCGCTGCGGTCGAGTGCAGATGCAACGACATGGGCGCACCCTGGTGGCGTGCGAACGACGACGAGGTTGGCGCTGTGCTCCACCTCGGCCACCCACTCCCCCATGACCCGCCGCAGCTGGTCGTGCGGCGCCAGGCGGGCGGGTTCGTAGTCAGGGATCGCGTACGCGCTCTCACCGCCTGGCACACGGACCTTCATCGCCCCGAGATCGTCGAGGTCGCGCGACACGGTGGCCTGGGTGGCGACGATCCCCTCGCCGGCGAGCAGGTCCACGAGCTGTGGCTGGTTGGTGACCTGGTGCTGGCCGACGAGCCGCACGATCGCCTGCTGGCGCTGCACCTTGCTCATTGGCGCTCGCTCCCAAAGAGGTGAGCGAGCAGGCCGCGGGCGGCGTGCAGGCGGTTGTGGCCCTGCTGGAACACGTGGCTGCGGGGGCCGTCGAGGACCTCCGCAGCCACCTCCTCGCCGCGGTGCGCTGGCAGGCAGTGCAGGAAGATCGCTCCGTCGGCTGCCTTCGACATCAGCTGCTCGGTGACCTGGAACCCTTCGAAGGCGACCTCACGTGCCGCCCGCTCCTCCTCCTGACCCATCGACGTGAACACGTCGGTGTGGACGACAGCAGCACCGGCGACCGCCTCGGCCGGCCGGTGGAACTGCTCGACGCTCGGCGCGCCGAGCAGCACGATCTCCTCCAGCTCCCCGCCCGGCGCCTCGTACCCGACCGGGCACCCGAGCCGGACGTGCATGCCGAGCATCGCGCTCGCCCTGGCCAGCGAACGGGCGACGTTGTTGTAGTCGCCCACCCATGCCACGGTCCGCCCGGCGAGGTCGCCGAGCAGCTGCTGCATCGTCAGCACGTCGGCGAGCGCCTGCATCGGGTGCTCGTGATCGCTCAGCAGGTTCACCACCGGCACGTCGCTGGCCGCGGCGAGACGCTCCAGGGTGGAGTGGGCGAACACGCGGGCGGCGATCAGGCCGTGATAGCCGGCGAGGATGCGGGCGACGTCCTCGACCGACTCGCGACTGTCGAACCCGACCTCGTCGCCACGTGTGTAAACCGGATGACCGCCGAGCTGGAACACGGCGATCTCCATCGAATGACGCGTTCGGTTCGACGGCTTCTCGAAGATCAGCGCCGCGCCGAGCCCGTCGAGCGGTCGGCCCAACGACGGGATCGCCGCCTGGGCGAGGGTGAGGACCGAGCGAAGTCCTTCGACGTCGAGGTCGGTGACCTCCAGGAAGTCCGTCATGTGCGGATCGCCTTCGCCAGGAGCTCCACGGCCTCGTCGATCTCGCCCGTCGACACGGTGAGCGGCGGAGCGAGGCGGATCGCGGTCGGGGTCACGGCGTTGGCGACGAGTCCCAGCTCCAGCGCCCGGGCGTTGACGGCCCCCGCTTCCAGGCCCGGCGCCAGCTCGGCGGCCAGCAGCAGGCCCTGGCCGCGCACGGACACGATGCCCTCGATTCCACGCAGCGCGCCGGTGAGGTACGCGCCCTGGCGGGTGGCCAGCGCCGGCGCGTCGATGCGGCGCATCTCGCGGATGACCGCGCGCACGACCGCGGCAGCGAGCGCGGTGGCACTGTAGGTGCTGCCGTGGTCGCCCACGTCGAACGCCGCGGCGACCTCGATCGGTGCCCACACCGCGCCCACGGGGAAGCCGTTGCCCAGGGCCTTGGCCATCGTGACCACGTCGGGGACGATGCCCGCGTGCTGGAAGCCGAACCACCGGCCGGTTCGCCCGAGGCCGGTCTGCACCTCGTCGATCATCAGCAGCGCGCCGCGCTCGTCGCAGATGGCCCGCGCCGCCCGGAGGAACTCGGCGTCAGCGACGTTCACGCCACCCTCACCCTGCACCGTCTCCAGCAGGACCGCGGCGACACCAGGGTCGATCGCGGCCTCGAGCGCTGCCGCGTCGCCGTAGGCGACATGGCGGAACCCGTCGGGCATCGGGAAGAACGGCTCGTGCTTGGCCGGTTGACCCGTGGCAGCGAGCGTCGCCAGCGTCCGCCCGTGGAAGCTGCCGTACGCGCTGACGACGGCATGACGCCCACGTCCCCCGTGCTTGCGGGCCAGCTTCAGCGCGGCCTCGTTCGCCTCGGCGCCGGAGTTGCAGAAGAACACCTGCCCGTCGCGTCCCGTCGCCTCCGCCAGCAGCGCGTCGACGTCCTGGGCCGCGGCGATCGCCACGTCGTTGCCCCACAGGTTGCTGACGTGCAGCAGCGTCGACGCCTGGGCCGCGATCGCCTCGGCGATCACCGGGTTGGCGTGGCCGAGCGAGATGACCGCCAGCCCGCCGAGGAAGTCCAAGTAGCGCTTGCCGTCGACGTCCCACAGCTCGGTGCCCTGCCCGCGGTGGAACACCACCTCGGGCCGGGCGAACACCGGCATGAACGGCCAGGGGTCGAGCCCCAGCAGCTCCTCGCTCGTCGTCATGACAACCCCCGTTCCGTGACCATCGTGCCGATGCCGGCATCGGTGAACAGCTCGTGCAGCAGGACGTGCGGCACCCGCCCGTCCAAGATGTGTGCCCGGTGCACCCCGTGGCGCACCGCGTGCACGCAACTCTCGACCTTCGGGATCATCCCTCCGGCGATCGTGCCGTCCGCCATGAGCGCGTCGAGCTCGGCCGCTGTCGTCTGGCGGATCAGCGTGGTCGCGTCCGTCGCGTCGCGGCGCAGGCCCTCGATGTCGGTCAGGTAGATCAGCTTCTCGGCGTCGAGCGCCTCGGCGATCGCGCCGGCCACCGTGTCGGCGTTGATGTTGTAGGCCTGCCCGGACGCGTCGGTCCCGATCGTCGCCACGACGGGGATGAACTCGTCGTCGAGGAGCCCCCGGAGGATCGTCGGGTTGATCGACTCGACGTCGCCGACGAACCCCAGATCGGGATCGCGCTCGGAGGCCCGGATCAACCCTGCGTCCTCGCCCGAGACACCGACCGCGTACGGCCCGTGGGTGTTGATCGCGGCGACGAGCTGCGGATTGACCTGGCCGATCAGCACCATCCGCACGATGTCGACCGTCGCCGCGTCGGTGACCCGGAGGCCGTTGCGAAACTCGGTCTCGATGCCGAGGCGGGCCATCAGGTCGCTGATCTGTGGCCCGCCACCGTGCACGACGACGGGGCGCATGCCGACGAGCCGCATGAGGACGATGTCGGCGGCGAACAGCGCGAGGGCGTCGTCGGTGCTGTCCGATCCGGCGAGCGCGTTACCGCCGTACTTCACCACGACCACCTTGTCGGCGAAGCGCCGGATGTACGGCAGGGCCTCGACGAGCACTTGGGCCCGGTCATCCATCTTCATGGCATCAACCCGACCCGATCGAGGCCCGCTGTCTCCTCCAGACCGAGGGCGACGTTCGCCGCCTGGATCGCGCCGCCCGAGGCTCCCTTGGCGAGGTTGTCGATGGCGCAGAGCACGACGACGTACCCAGTGCGCTCGTCGTATCGCGCGCTGAGGTGCGCGCTGTTGCTGCCCAGCGTCGCCTTGGTCGAGGGGGACCGGTCGGACACGACGACGAACGGTTCGCCCTCGTACGCAGACCGCAGCGCGGCGAGCAGCCCATCGGTCGAGGGGGTGGTGCTCGCCGCGGGCCGCGCGTAGCAGGTGGCGAGTATCCCCCGGTTCATCGGGGCGAGGTGCGGGGTGAACAGCACCTGGGCCCCGGTCTCCTGCTCGATCTCGGGGGTGTGACGGTGGGTCAGGAGGCCGTAGGCGGTGAAGTCCTCGTCGACGGTGCAGAACGAGTTGTTGTGCTTCGGTGCCCGTCCCGCACCCGACACGCCCGATGCGGCATCGACGATCACGCCCTGCGGCTCGATCACGCCGGCGTCCACGAGCGGCGCGACGGCGAGGGTCGCCGCGGTCACGTAGCAGCCCGGGGTGGCGATCAGCGCCGCGCCGACGAGCTCCTTGCGGTGCCGCTCGGGCAGCCCGTACACGGCGGTGGCGAGCAGCTCCGGCTGGTCGTGCTCGAAGCCGTACCAGGTCGGATACAGCGACGCATCCTTCAGGCGGTACGCGGCGGAGAGGTCCACGATGCACCCCACCGTGCCCGCCAGCTCGGAGGCCGTCGCCATGCTGGCGTCGTGCGGCAGGCCGAGGAACACGAGGTCGAGGTCTGCGGCCCGAGCGGGATCGAACCGCTCGAAGACGAGGTCCGGGTAGGCAGCGGCCAGGCTCGGGTAGAGGTCAGCGGCCGCTGTCCCGGCCTGCGTGTCGCCGGTGGCGTAGACGACGTCGAGGTCGGGATGGCGAGCGAGCAACCGGGCCAGCTCCGCCCCCGTGTACCCGGAGGCCCCGATGATCCCGACGCGGCGACGTTGCAACATAGACGCATGATCATACGAGACAACGCATCGTCATGCAATCCGTGGGGCGTGGCGAAGGCGGCGACGGCAAGGCATCATGGCGAGGTGCTCATGGGTACCTCCGCCAAGGGCAGGCTGCTCCTGGCAGCGCCGCCACTCCTCGACCCCAACTTCGCGCGCAGTGTGGTGCTGATCCTCGAACACAGCGAGAACGGGGCGCTGGGCTTGGTGCTGAACCGGCCCAGCTACGAGGAGACCGTGCCCGGACTCGATGCCTGGGAGCAGCTCGTCGCTCCTCCGTCGGTGGTGTTCGGAGGCGGCCCGGTCGACACCGATGCGCTGATCGGCCTCGCCCGGGCGGAGCAGCCCACCGGCGAGGAGGGGTTCGCTCCCCTGTCGGAGTCGCCGATGCCGAGCGGCCTCGGGACCGTTGACCTCGAGCTGCCGCCCGACGAGGTGGCCGCCGGGTTCAGTGGGCTGCGCATCTTCCGCGGCTACGCCGGTTGGGGTGCTGGCCAGCTCGATGCCGAGCTCGAGCTCGGCGGCTGGATCGTCCTCGCCGCCGAGCCCGAGGACGTCTTCACCGAGGAGCCCGAGGAGCTCTGGCGCCGGGTGCTGGCCCGTCAGCCGGGCCGCCTCAGCTGGCTCGCCAACTGCCCCGACGACCTCAGCTGGAACTGATCCAGCGTTCTCGGTCGGTTTCTGGCACCTCTGGCGACCAGATCCCGACCGAGAACTGCGTCAGGTGCGCAGTGAGGCGCCCAGGCCGGCGGCGGTCGTGACGCACTTGTCGCGCACGGCACCGACCTCGGTGTCGGTGAGCGTGCGGTCGGGCGCTTGCAGGCGCAGGCGGTAGGCGAGGCTACGCGAGCCCTCCTCGACGCCGCGCCCGCGGTAGACGTCGAACAGGGTGAGGTCGGCGAGCAGGTTGCCGGCGCCCTGACGGATGGCCTTCTCGAGGCGCTCGGCGGGCACCGAGTCGGCGAGCACGAACGCGAGGTCGATGTCGCTCGACGGATAGCGGCTGACGGTCTTGGCCTGCGCCGGCGACGGCTCGCGGGCGAGCAGCAGCGTGAGGTCCAGCTCCAAGACCGCGACCCGCTCGTGGACGCCGAAGGCGAGAGCGACGTCGGGGTGCACCTCGCCGATCGCCCCGAGCCGGTCACGCCCGATCGTCAGCGCCGCTGATCGGCCCGGGTGCATGCCGGCCGGCACGATCCCCTGATCCAACCGCGCCCCGACGCCGAGCCCCGCCGCGATCTCGCGCCACAGCTGCACCGCGGCGGCGACCTCGCGGCCCGCCAGCACCACGCACAGTGCCTCGAACTCGTCGGGCAGCTTGCTCTCGCCGGGCGGATAGGCGTGACCGACCTCGTACAGCGAGACGCCGGTCATCCGGTGCGATTCGTTGTAGGCGACGGCCTTCAAGAGGCCCGGCCGCAGCGAGGTGCGCAGCACGCTCTCTTCGGAGACGAGCGGGTTGGACAGCGCGATCGAGGCGCCGTCGAGTCCGGCGAGTGCCAGATCGGCGGGGTCGAGGAACGGGTTGGGCATCGCCTCGGACACACCGCAACCGGCGAGCACCTGACGGAGCAGCCGGCGGCGCTGCTGCCGGACGGTCAGGCCGCCGGCGACCGACGAGTCGGGCACCGTCTTGCGCAGCCGCTCGTAGCCGTAGCGGCGGGCAACCTCCTCGATGACGTCCACCTCCGCGGTGGCGTCGGGGCGCCACGACGGCAGTTCGACCGACGCCGAGCCCCCCGTCCACGCATCGACGGCGAAGCCGATCGGGGCGAGGAGATCGGTGATCTCCCGCTCGCCGAGGTCGAGGTCGAGCAGAGCGTTGACGCGAGCGGCGCGGACCGTGGCTGATCGGTGCTCCGGCGGGAGGCCAGGACCGCGTACGTCGACGCGCCCGGTGTGCGCACACAGGTCGGGGCAGGTCTCGCCCAGGAGCCGGACGAACCGGGCGACGGCGGTGTCGATGCCGTACGGATCGACGCCGCGCTCGTAGCGCGCCGACGCCTCGGTGCGCAGGCCGAGCCGCTGCGCGCTCTGCATCGTGCCCACCGGCTCGAACCACGCAGCCTCCAGGGCCACGGTGGTGGTCGCCTCGGTGATCTCGCTGTGCAGGTCGCCCATGACGCCACCGAGGCCGATCGGTACGTCGTTGCCGTCGCAGATCGTCAAGTCGGCGGGCGTGAGCACGCGCTCGGTGCCGTCGAGCGTCGTGATCGACTCGCCCTCGGTCGCCATCCGCACGCGCAGTCTGCCGCCGCCGAGCGTCGACAGGTCGTAGGCGTGGTTGGGGTGGTTGAGGTCGAGCATCACGTAGTTCGACACGTCGACCACGTTGTTGATCGGGCGCATGCCGACCGCGCTCAAGCGCCGCTGCATCCACGGCGCGGACGGGCCGACGACGACACCTGACAGGACGACCGAGGTGAAGCGGCCACACCGGTCGCCGGCGATCAGTTCGACGGGCGCGACCCGCTCGGGCCCGACGAGCTCGAGCGCGTCGGACGGCTCGGTGAACGGCAACCCCAACCGGGCGGCGAGGTCGCGGGCGACGCCCGAGTGGCCCCAGCAGTCGGGGCGGTTGCGGGTGACGTCGAGGTCGAACACGACGTCGGGCTCGAGACCGAGCACCTCGCCGTACGGCAGGCCGAGCGGCGTGTCGGACGGGAGGATCAGGATGCCGGTGTGGTCGTCACCGAGGCCGAGCTCGCGCGCCGAGCAGAGCATGCCCTCGGAGTCGATGCCCAGGATCGGCCGTCGTTCGATCACCCGGCCGTCGGGCATCGCCGTGCCGAGCGTGGCGAGCGGGACCACGTCGCCGGGCGCCATGTTGAACGCGCCGCACCACACGTGGCGCAGCTCGCCGTCGCCGGCGTCGACGTGGACGCGGTGCACCTTCGCCGCGTCGGGGTGGCGCTCGGTCGACACGACACGAGCGGTCACCACACCATCGACGGTCGCGCCGACGCGATCGATGCCGTCGACGGCGAGACCGATCGCGGTCAGCGCGTCGCCGATCCCCGTGGCGTCGTCACCGAACGGTGCATGGTCGTTGAGCCAGGAGAGGGAGATCTTCATCAGAACTGCCCCAGGAAGCGGATGTCGTTGGTGAACATGTCGCGGATGTCGGCGACGCCGTGGCGCTCCTTGGCCATGCGGTCGATGCCGAAGCCGAACGCGAACCCGCTCCACTCGTCGGGGTCGAGGCCGCAGGCGCGGAACACGTTGGGGTGCACCATCCCGCACCCGCCGAGCTCCAGCCAGGATCCGTCAGGGGTGTGGATGTCGAACTCCGCGGAGGGCTCCGTGAACGGGAAGTACGAAGGGCGCAACCGCGACGTGAACTCGCTGCCGAAGAACGCCTTGGTGAACGCCTCGATCGTGCCGGCGAGGTCGGCCATCGTGATCCCGCGGTCGACGACCAATCCCTCGATCTGGTGGAACACGGGCATGTGGGTGGCGTCGGGGGTGTCGCGGCGGAAGACGCGCCCGGGCATGACCATGTAGATCGGTGGCGGCTGGTTCTCCATCACCCGGATCTGGACCGGTGACGTGTGCGTGCGCAGCAACACCGTGCCCGGCTCGCCGTGCTCGACGAACAGCGTGTCCCAGTCGCCGCGCGCCGGGTGCGACTCGGGCATGTTGAGCGCCTCGAAGTTGTACCAGTCGCTCTCCACCTCGGGGCCCTCGGCGACCTGGAAGCCGAGGCCGACGAACACGTCCTCGAGCCGCTCCCACGCCTGGGTCACGATGTGGACGTGCCCGCGCTGGGGGCGAGCGGCGATCTCGGTGAGGTCGATCCGCTCGTTCGCCAGCTGGGCCTCGCGCGCTGCAGCGCCGAGCTCGCGCTCGCGAGCTGCGATCGCCGCGGTCACGGTGGTGACCGCTTCGTTCAAGGCCTGTCCGGCGGCGCGCTTGGCGTCGGGGGTGTCGAGCGCGCCGAGCCCCGACTTCAGCGCCGTGAGTGCGCCCTTCTTGCCGATCGTGCGGGCATCGATGGCGCGCAGCTCGTCGAGGGTCGCTGCCGTGCTCGCCGCGGCGGTCGCCTCGTCGCGCGCCGCGGTGGCAGCCTCGATCAGTGCGTCAACACTCATCGGACACTCCAGGATCGGGAACGTGGACGGTCATCAGAACTCCTGCTGGACCCGGCGCGTCGGCCGACGGTTCCGAAGGCGAGGGCGGGCGGACGGGAACGTGAACGGTACCGAATCATGTGCCGCGCTGCCGAGCCACTTCGAAGCACAGCACGGTCGCGGCCATCGCCACGTTCAGGCTCTCGCCCCGGCCACGGTGCGGGATCGTGATCCACCCGTCCACGGGTGCGTCGTCGGGTACACCGTGGGCCTCGTTGCCGACGACCACGGCGACGGGGGACGCGAGATCGGTGGCGGTGTACACCGAGCCCTGGTGCGACGACGTCGCGACCAGGCGCCGGCCGGCGAGCCGCAGGTCCCCGAGCGTGAGACCGGTGTGGACCGGGACGTGGAACACCGCGCCGGCGGAGGCACGCACCACCTTGGGGTTGAACAGATCGACCGATCCAACCGTGAACACGACGGCGTCGGCGCCACTGGCCTCGGCGGAGCGCAGGATCGTCCCGGCGTTGCCGGGATCGGCGATCGCGTCGGCGACGACGACGAACGTCGCCTCGTCGAGCCTTGCGCGAGAGGGTCGTTGCATCTGCACGATGGCGAGCACCGGCTGAGGCGACTCCGTGGATGCGGCGCGCTCGATCACGTTCGGCGCAAGGTCGTGCACGGCGCCCCCCGCTCCGGTGACGGGCGCTGCGCCGGGCGCGACGAACTGGTCGAGCACCACCCACCCGGCCGAGGCTGCCTCGGCGATCAGGGTCGGGCCCTCGACCACGAACACACCCTCGTCGTGACGCGCACTGCGGCGCCCCAGGAGGCGCCGCAGTCGCTGGACGTGTGGGTTGGAGAAGGTGAGCGGTGTCACCCGGTGTGCATCAGGCGGCGGCGAGCGCCGACTTGGCTGCCTGCACCAGCGCGCCGAACGCGGCCGGATCGGTGACGGCCAGGTCGGACAGCACCTTGCGGTCGGTCTCGATGCCCGCAGCGTGCAGCCCGGCGATGAACCGGCTGTAGCTGAGGTCATGCAGGCGGCAGCCGGCGTTGATCCGCTGGATCCACAGGCGGCGGAACTCACCCTTGCGTGCACGGCGGTCGCGGAACGCGTACTGGCCGCTGCGCATGACCTGCTCGTTGGCGGCGCGGACCGAGCGGCTCTTGTTGCCGTAGTAGCCCTTGGCCCGCTCCAGGGTCTGCTTGCGATGCTTCTTGGCGGCGACGCCGCGCTTCACTCTGGCCATCTCTCAGGCTCCTTTCGTCGTCGGTCCGCTCAGCGCTCGGCGAGCAGTCGCTTGATCTTCTTGGCGTCACCGGGGTGAACGTCGACCGTGCCGTCGAGCCGACGGGTGCGCGTCGAGGGCTTCTTCTCGAACAGGTGCTGGCGCATGGCCTGCTGGCGGCGGAGCTTGCCGGTGCCGGTCTTGCGGAAGCGCTTGGCCGCGGTCTTGCTGGTCTTCATCTTGGGCATGGATGGGGTCTCCTGGTCGTCGCCGGCGCTCGTGCGCTGGCTCAGGCTGGGTCGGTCGGTTGGTCGCCGGGGACCGGCTCGGCCACGGCGGCGGACGCCGGGACATCGTCGGTGGGAGGCGTGGCCCTCGCCGCAGCTGCGGCTTCGGCCTCGGCTGCTTCCTCGGCCGCCTTCTTGGCGGCCAGCTCAGCGGCCTTCTTGTCGGGTGAGAGCACCATCGTCATGTTCCGGCCCTCGAGGCGAGCCGAGGCCTCGACCTTCCCGAGCGGGCCGATCTGGGCCAGCACCTGGTCGAGGATCTTGGAACCGAGCTCGGGGTGGGCCATCTCGCGGCCTCGGAACTGCAGGGTCACTTTGACCTTGTGACCCTCGTTGAGGAACTCGTGCATGTGGCGCACCTTGGTGTCGAAGTCGCCCTTGCCGATCTTGGGCCGGAACTTCACCTCCTTGACGGAGATGTGGGTCGCCTTCTTGCGGGATTCCTTCTGCTTCTGCGATTCCTCGTACCGGAACTTGCCGTAGTCCATGATCCGGCAGACCGGAGGCGTCGCCTGTGGGGCGACCTCGACCAGATCGAGATCCTGGCTGCGGGCCAAGGCGAGCGCATCGGGCAAGGGCTTGATGCCCAGCTGGGCGCCATCGGGGCCGATCAGGCGGACTTCACGCGCACGAATGCGATCGTTGTACCGCGGCTCGTTCGTCGGCGGGGCTATGACTGCTCATCCCTGTGCAATGGGTGTTGCCTCCCAGTGGTGGTTCGGTTGGTGCGGGAAGCTCCAGCCAACACGCCACGGGAGCCCGCCCGTGGCCACGGGTGAGCGGTCGGTGTCGCATCGACCTGCCGCACTCGGAAACCCGGTGGACAGGTGGGAGGTGCGCGCTTCGTGCGCAACCCCCGCTTCGGCCTCGGTTGTCGGCTCGGTAGGGTAGCGCACGTGACCGACGATGCCACCGAGAGCGACGAGACGCTCGACAGCACGGTCGACGCAGCGCAGGACGCGCTCAACCAGGTCCGCGATCAGCTGCTCCAGTATCCGGCTGAAGGCGTCGTCGCCAACCACGCGATCGGGCTCTACGAGCTCGCCGCGATCCACCTCTCGGCCGAGCCGCCGAACCTCCACGAGTCGGCGCTGGCGATCGACGCGCTCGGCTGCCTCGTCGAGGGCCTCGGCGACCGCCTCGGCGAGCAGGCCTCAGTGCTGCGCGACGCGCTGGCCAACATCCGCATCGCCTTCGTCCAGATCAAGGGTTAGCTGGATCGACGGGTCTGGGGGAGCTTGAAGACGCGCAGGGCGTTCTCTCGCAGGAACTTGGGCCAGACGTCGTCGTTGAAGGGCACGTTGGGCATGTCGCGGAACTGGCGCTCGAGGGTCAGGCCGGCCGGGAAGTAGCCGCAGTACATGATCTTGTCGGCGCCGCGGGTGTTGGCGTAGTTGATGATGTCCCTCGGATAGTGCTTCGGCGCGAACGCGCTCGTCATGTAGTGCAGGCCCGGCCACTTGAGCATCAGCTTGACGGCGAGCGCGGTCCACGGCTCGCCGCCGTGCATCATCACCATCGTCAGTTCGGGGAAGTCGTACAGCACCTCGTCGAAGTGCTCGACGTGCTGCGGCCACGACGGCATGCGGGGCCCGACGATGCCGCCGTTGATGCAGATCGGGATGTCGAGCTCGCAGCACGTGGCGTAGATCGGGTACATCTTCTTGTCGCCGATGCCGACCTGCGGGAACATGCCCGAGGGGAACGTCATCGCGGCGACGATGCCGTGCTCGTCCTTGGCCCGCTCCAGGTCGCGCAGGCTCTCCATGCCCTTGTTCGGGTTGGCCTGGCCCATCAGGTGGAAGCGGCCCGGGTACTCGGCCTTGGCCCGGATGCCGTTGGCGGACATGCCGGTCATCGCCTGCTCGATGCCGAACTCGTCCATCTTGTCGACGACCCAGCGCACCGGGTCGACGCCGGGTTCCACGACATCGGGCACGTCCTTGAACATGTACTGGGCGGGGAACTCGAACTCCTCCAGGCTCTGGCGGTCCTTCAGGAGCGGGCGGAAGAAGTCGTAGGTCGCCTTCTTCTCCTCGATGGACTGGTGGGGGAAGCCGATCCCCAGGTCGATGATCCCGATGTCCTTGGAGAATCCCATGGCCGGCACCGTAGTTGGACTCCGGTTCCAGTTCAGCTTCGGAAGCGGCCGTGCTCGGCGTGGCGCACCTTGCCGTCGTGCACGGTGACACCCTCCGCTCTCAGCAACGCCGACTGCTCGCGCTCGTGCCCGGGCACGAGGCGACCCACCGAGTTGACAACCCGCCACCACGGCACGTCCTCGTCGGTCGTCGCGAGCACCCTGCCCACCAACCGGGACTGCCGCGGGTACCCCGCGTCCTCGGCGATCTCGCCGTAGGTCACGACCTCCCCCGGGCCGAGCGACCGGAGCACGGCGAGGATCCGCTCGGTGCGCTCGGCGCTCAGACCGCCAGGACCTGCGTCGCTTCCCATTCGCCGAACCGTGCCAGCGGTGTGAACACGACGTCGGTGCCGACCTCGATGTGCCGGGTGCCGTCGGCGATGTTGGCAGCGTGGAACCAGTGGGCGGCTCCCCCGTCGGCCACCACCGTGCCGATGCCGCGCGCGCCGTCGAACTCGGTGACCCGACCCCGTGGCATCACGGGACGATCTTGGAGATGGCCAGCTCGACGATGTCGGTCGCGCCCGCATCCTTGAGTGCCGGGATCACGGTGTTGATGAGGTGCTTGTCGACGACCGACTCGACCGCGAAGCCTCCACCGGACAGCGTGCTGATCGTCGGCGACTTGGCGAACGGCAGCACCGCGAGCACGGCGTCGAAGCGGTCCTCGGGCACGTTGATCTTGACGAGCACCTTCGTGCGAGCGGCGATCGTTCCCTGCAGCAGCGTCATCAGCTGCTCCATCGCGTGTCGCTTGGCGTCGTCGGCGTACGCCGTCGGGTTGGCGACGACCTCGGTGTAGCTGGTCAGCATCGTGTCGAGGATCCGCAGCCCGGCGGCGCGCAGGGCCCGGCCGGTCTCGGTGATGTCGACGATGCAGTCGGCGATGTCGGGGATCTTGGCCTCGCTGGCGCCGTAGCTGAGGCGCACATCGGCGTCGACGCCGTGCTCGGCGAAGAACCGCCGGGTCAGTTCGGGATACTCGGTCGCGACGCGCAAGCCCTGCTTCAGCTCATCGACCGACGTCGCCGGGTCGTCGGCAGCGACGGCCACGACCACCCGCACCGGATCGGATGTGGCCTTGGAGTACTTCAGTTCTCCCAGGCTGACGACGTCGCTGGACGTCTCCTCCACCCAGTCGCGGCCCGTGATGCCCAGGTCGAACAAGCCCTCGGCGACGTAGCTCGGGATCTCCTGGGGGCGCAGGATCCGCACGTCGGCGATGCGCGGGTCCGCGACCTGTGCCTTGTAGTCGACCGTCGACGAGCGCTTCACCGCCAGGTCGGCCTGCTCGAACAGTTCGAGCGTCGCCTTCTCCAGCGATCCTTTGGGCAACACCAGCCGCAGCACGGCGGATCAGGCTACCGACCCGCCCGTTCTGCGAGACGGCATCGGACGCGCACCGCGTCGAGGCGGTTCTCGAGCGCGAACGGCGCCCAGCGCGGCTCCTCGACCAGCTCCATGTCGCTGCACCGCTCCACGATGACGGCGAGCGTCTCTTCGATCGTGGCCCGAGCGATCGCGTGGCCGAGGCACACGTGCGGGCCGGCGCCGAAGGTCAGGTGGGACACGCCACGGATCTCGCGGCGGATGTCGAAGCGATCCGGGTCATCGAACTCTTCCGGGTCGCGGTTGGCCGCCTTGAGCAGCACCGTGACCCGATCGCCCTCCTCGAAGTGGAGCCCGAAGGCGTCGGTGGGGCCGGCGGCCTTCTTCGGGATGCGGTCGATCGCAGGGTGGAACCGGAGCGCCTCCTCGCTCGCGCCCCGCTTCCAGCGGGCAGGGTCGCTGCGCAGCAGCTCCGCTTGCTCGGGGTTGCGGACCAGTTCCATCACCGCACTCCCGATGATGCTCGACGTGCTGGATCCGGCACCGAAGATCGAGGAGAACAGCGTGTTCAGCTCGCCCTCCGACAGCGTTCCCTGATCGTCACACGCCTGGGCGAGGTACGTCAGTAGGTCATCGCGGGGCTCGCGCCGACGGCGCTCGTAGAGCATCGCGGTGTGGTCCATCCGCTTCTGGATGCCGGCGTTGACCTTCGCCCGCATCTCTGGGTCGAGGAGCCTGCCGAATGCGTCGATCAGACCGGAGCTGCCCCGCGGATCGACGGCCCCGTCGAACTCCTCCTCGCCGATGCCGAGGAAGTCCATCGTCGAGAGGCGCGGCAGGCGATAGGCGAGGTCGAGCACGTCGACCTCGCCGGCGCTCAGCTGCTGGTCGAGGAGATCGTCGACGTGGCGGACGACGATCGGGCGCAGGTCGTCGGCGCTGCGCTTGGTCAGCGCCCACGACGCCAACGACCGGACTCGCCGGTGCTCCGGGCCCTCCAGCGTGTTGATGCGGTGCTTGCCCCACGTGTGCAGGGCGTCACCCTCCCCGAAGCCCATCCGTTCGAGCTGCTCGATGCCGTCCTGGATGAACTCCGTGCCGCGTACCGTCTCGAAGGCGTCGTCCCAGCGGAGGATCGCGACGAGCCCGTCGGGCGTGCGCGCCACACGGTGCTCCTCGCGCAGCCGCTGCAGGGTCGGGTAGGGGTCCTGCCAGAAGTCGGCGTCGTCCATCGGGACGACAGGAAGCGCGTCGAGCTGCATCAGTCGCGGTCCTGCCAGGTGCACACGCACGCTTCGTTGCCCTCGGCGTCCGCGAGCACCCAGAACGAGCGCGCGGCGCGGTCGCTGAGCAGCGTGCCCCCGGCGGCGAGCGCAGCAGCGATGCGCGCCTCGGCCTCGTCCTCGCCGACGGTCACGTCGATGTGGATGCGGTTGCGCTGCGGGCGGGGCGCGTCCATCTGCTGGAACCAGAACGGCGGGCCGGCACCCAGCGGATCGCGCACGGCAGACGGGCCGTCGTCGATGTAGCCCAGGACCGCCCGCCAGAACGGCAGCACGGCCGGGATGTCGAGCGCGTCGATCGCGACCTCGAGCCCCTGCGCCCGCTGCGGCTCGCTCGTCGCGCCGGCGTCGGCGGCGAGCGCCGAGATGGTGCGAGCCATGCCGGCGTCGAGATCGGTCAGCCCGCCCGCCGAGTGGGTCGTGAGCACCACGTGCACGCGGTCGGGATAGCGGATGTCGAGGTCAGGGTGGTGCTGCACCGCCTCGGCGGCCGACGCGATCCGGGCGGCCAACGCGGTCGCACCTTCGAACGATCCGGCGCGGAAGTGGGCATCGATGTGGTCGAGCACGATCCGCCAGTCGTCCAGTCCTGGCAGCTGGGCGAACGCGCTGGAGGTCAGTCGTTCGGGCATGTCCGAACCCTACGAGGGTTCAGTGCGACGTCGGCGCGTCGGAGAGCAACCGCAGGGCGTGGGGCAGGATGTCGATGACCGCGCCGAGCTGCTCCACGCATCCCTTGGGCGAGCCGGGCGTGTTGCACACGATCGCCTGGCCGGCGACGCCGGCGATGCCCCGCGACAACCGCCCGAGCGGGCTGACCAGCCGCATCGCCTCGGCGAGGCCCGGCGCCTCGCGCTCGATCACGGCCCGGGTGCCTTCCGGGGTCTGGTCGCGAGGGGCGAACCCGGTGCCCCCCGTCGTCACGACCAGCCCGGAGAACCCGGCAACCATGTCGCGCAGCTCGGCGGCGACCACCTCGCGGCCGTCGGCACACACCCGATGATCGATCACGTCATAGCCGGCATCGGTCAACTGGGCGACGAGCGCGGCGCCCGAGGCGTCCTGGCGCGTGCCGTGGACGACGCCGTCGGAGACGGTGAGGACCTTGGCGGCCAGAGGAGCATGTTCGTGATCGGCCATCGCCCGCACCGTAACGGAGCCGACGCCTGGCCGCAGGTGCCTCGCCGGAAGCCGCCGTTAGGGTGGCCGGCGTGGATGTTGTGACCCGCGACGACGGGCCCTCCGACGCCGACCAGGACGATCACGCAGCGCTGCGCCAACTGGCGCACGAGTTCACCCGCTTCTCGATGGTCTACAAGTTCGGCATCGACGAGATCACGACCAAGATCAACATCTTGCGCGAGGAGTTCACCCACCTCCACGACTACAACCCGATCGAGCACGTCAACACCCGCCTCAAGTCGCCCGAGAGCATCCTCCAGAAGGCGCAACGACGCGGCTGCGGCACCACCTTCGACGAGCTGCGGGAGCACATCCGCGACATCGCCGGCGTGCGCGTCACGTGCAGCTTCGTGTCCGACGTCTACACGATCTTCGAGATGCTCACGGGCCAGGCCGACGTCACCGTCGTCGACGTCGACGACTACATCGCCGACCCGAAGCCGAACGGCTACCAGAGCCTGCACGCGACGGTGCAAGTGCCAGTGTTCCTGTCCGCAGGCGTGGAGAACGTGTTCGTCGAGCTCCAGATCCGTACGGTGGCGATGGACTTCTGGGCCAGCCTCGAGCACAAGATCTACTACAAGTACAACCGTGCGGTGCCGGCGTGGTTGCTGGCCGAGTTGAAAGAAGCGGCAGACACCGCTGCGCGGCTCGACGAGCGGATGGAGCGCCTGCACCGGCAGGTGGCGGCACTCGGGTCGGTCAGCCGCCCTCGCTGATCCGCTGCTTGGCCGCGTGCCAGCCCTCGAGCATGCCGGCCATCTCCGCCGGGTCGAGCTTGTCCTCCTCGTAGCACCACAGGCCGTCGCCGGCGTACTTCAAGAGGCTGAAGCAGGAGAACTGGTGGATGCTGCCGTCGCCTGGGTCGACCATCCGGTTCCAGAACTGG
Source organism: uncultured Ilumatobacteraceae bacterium (assembly GCA_964565705.1). GTDB lineage: Bacteria > Actinomycetota > Acidimicrobiia > Acidimicrobiales > Ilumatobacteraceae > CAZMGD01. Next base: position 23,385 of record CAZMGD010000051.1, read on the forward strand.
CACGACAGCCAGCCGCGGTGCTCGTCGATCATGTACCACTCGACCGGGTAGTAGGCCATCCAACGCATCGGCTCGACGGAGAACGCTTCGCGGTACCAGCGACGGATCGCCTCTCGGCCACCGACGGCGCCGGCACCGGACACGATCATCACCGCGTCCTCGGTGTAGAGGTCGACGAACTCGTCCCAGTCGCCGGCCGGGCCGCAGCGCCGGGCCACCTTCTGGTAGTGGGCCCAATGCTCTTCGATCTCGTCGCGAGTCCAGCGTGGCATCGCGGCACCGTAGCCCGGCGGCGGATCGCGCTAGGTACCGAGCCGAGCGCCCGCGCCCAGCCGGGCGCCGTTGGCGAACGCCGCCCACGGCATCGGCCCCTTGCCCTCGGGTTGCACGGTGACGAGCCGCAGCGCGCCCTCCCCCGTTCCCACGGTGTCGGTCACGATCGTGCCGGGACTCGACCCGTGCGCCACTGGCTCGGCGTCGATCAGCTTCAGGCGCCGCCCAGCAAGCGTGGTCCACGCGCCGCCGAGTCGCACCAGGCGATCGAGCTCTGCGGCGGGGCGCGTCCAGTCGACCAGCAGTTCAGCGGGATCGATCTTCGACGCGTACAGCGGCTCACCGGATTGCGGTACCGGCTCACCCAGCCCCGCCGACAGCGAGTCCACCAGCAACCGCGTCCCGACCCCGACCAGTCGCGCGCGAAGCGACGAGAGCGTGTCGCGGGGCTCGATCGCGACCTCCTCGACGGCGTACACGTCGCCCGTGTCGAGTCCCAGGGCGACCTCCATCACGCACACGCCGGTGACCGTGTCGCCCGCCAGCAGTGCTCGTTCCACCGGTGCGGCTCCACGCCATCGGGGCAGTAGGGAGAAGTGCAGGTTGACCATGGGGATCTGCTCGAGCACGTGTGGCTTGATGATCCGTCCGAACGCGACGACGACGGCGAGGTCCGCCAGCGGGTCCAACTCCAGCAGCGCGTCGACGTGGTGGACGACCGGGATCTCCAGGTGCTGCGCGGCGACCTTGACCGGGCTGGGGACCAGACTGCCGCCGCGGCCGCGGCGCTTGTCGGCGTTGGTGAGGACCGCGGCGATCTCGAAGCCCGAGGCGGCGAGCGCCTCCAGCGTGGGGACCGCGACGTCGGGGGTGCCGAGGAACGCCAGGCGATCGGGGCGCCCGGTGAACCGGGGCAGGGTCACGACAGGCGAAGACGTCGGTTGTCGGTCTTGCCTTCGGACAGCTTGCGGTACTGCTTCAGCGCCGCCTTGCGCTGGTCGGCTTCCATCCGATCGAACATGAGGATGCCGTGGAGGTGATCGGTCTCGTGCTGGAACATCCGTCCGATCAGTTCGTCGGCCTCGATCTCGACCTCGTCGCCGTCGACCGTGTAGCCGCGCAGCAGCACGGCGTTCGGCCGTGACATCTCGACGTAGAGACCGGGGATCGAGAGGCAGCCCTCGTCGTACACCCACTCGCCGCTGGTCTCGACGATCGTCGGGTTGATGATCGCCATCCGCTCGTCGTCCATCTCCCAGACGAACACCTGCTTCTGCACGCCGACCTGGGGGGCGGCGATGGCGAGCCCGGAGTCGCTCGTGCGCAGCGTGTCGAAGAGGTCGGTGACGAGGCGCGCCACCTTCCCGTCGATCTCCTCCACCTTGCTCGCCGGCGACTTCAACACAGGGTCGCCATAGGTGCGGATGCCGTATGCCATGGCGTGTCAGGCTATCGGCCGCCGTGGACGAGCCCCAGGAACCGCACTACTTCAGCGCCACCCCGTCGGTGGGCACGGCACCTCGCGAGGTCGAGACGCGACTCGACGACGGCCCGCTGCGGTTCCGAACCGACCGCGGCGTGTTCAGCCACGGACGACTCGACGCCGGCACCGCGGTGCTGCTGCGCGAGGCCGGTCCCCTGCCGGATCGCGGCGACTTCCTCGACCTCGGCTGCGGCGCGGGTCCGCTCGCGCTGACGATGGCCCGCCGGCGGCCGGATGCGACGGTCTGGGCCGTCGACGTCAACGAGCGAGCCGTGGCGCTGACCGCTTCGAACGCGGCGGAGCTCGGGCTGCACAACGTGCGTGCCGTGTTGCCCGACCAGGTGCCCGCCGACGTGACCTTCGCCGCGATCTGGAGCAACCCACCGATCCGCATCGGCAAGAGCGCCCTCCACGAGCTGCTGCTGCGCTGGCTGGGTCGCCTGGCCGACGACGCAGCGGCGTCGGTCGTCGTCAACCGCAACCTCGGCTCCGACTCCCTGGCCGCCTGGCTCACCGCCCAGGGCTTCCCCACCGACCGCCTCGCGTCCCGCAAGGGCTACCGCATCCTCCGCGTCACCCGCCGATCGCGCTAGAGGCGCGGCGGATCGACCTCGATCCGGACCCGCTGCTTGGTGGGGCGCGGTGCGTCGGCGAGCGCCCGCCCGAGCATCGTCCAGTCGGCACCGCGGACGAGGTATCCGACGCCCTCGGACCCAGACACCTCCACGTTCTCGGTCGGGTTCTGGTCGCTCTGGTGACCAGAATCCGACCGAGAACTGAGGGTCGCGGCGTATTCGGGAGCGCCGGGGCCGGTGATCCGGGCGAGGGCGGCGGCTGGGGGGAACCGCAGGAGCTGTCTGCGCTGCCACTCGGGCTCCAAGATGCGGGCCGGATCGGCGAGCAGCGCGGCCTGGAGGACCTCGTGGCGTGGCAGATGGGTCTGGACCAGGAGACGTCCGCCGTCGGAGCGAGGCCCGAGCAACCGAGCCGCACGGACCAGCAGCGTCATCGCCTGCTCCACCGCGCGATAGCGCGGCGCGAGCAGCTCGACGTCGATGTCCAAGAACGCGACGGTGTCGGCACGGTGCACGCGGTGCAGGACCGCCTCCGTCCCGACGTACACGCCGGCGAGCGGCAGCTCGCTGGTCGTGCCGGTCACGGCGACGACCGGGCGGTTGGCGGCGGATTCGAGCTCCTCGCGCAGCCGGGTCACGCCCGGACGGAGGTTGGCGAACGCCGTCGCTCCGCACTGCTGGCACACAGCGGGGCGGGTCGTGCCGCACCGGGCGCAGACGAACGTGCCGTCGTCGGCCTGGCCGACCGCTGCCTCGCACACCTCGCAGCGCTGGATCGTGCGGCACGCCCGGCAGGCCAGCAGCCGGGCCCGGCCGGTCGTGTTGCTGATGCACACCACCGTCCGATCGTGGTCGTGGAGGTGGCGCACCAGCGCGCCGGTCACGATCGAGCGATGCACGTCCTCGCTGCGGTCGACGATCTCCACGACCGGCCAGCCGGCTCGTTCGTCGGCCACGGGTGGCGTGGCCGCCTCACCGTGTTCGACGATCGCGGTGACCGATGGGCACGGCGACACCAGCAACAGCGGCACGCCCGCCCGGCGGGCCCGTTCGGCAAGGACGTCGCGGGCGTGCCACGTCGGGGTGCGCTCCTCCTGCAATGCCTCGTCGTGCTCGTCGAGCACGACGCACGAGGCCAGCCCGGCGCAGGGCGCCCACGCCGCGCCGCGAGCGCCGATCACGACGTCCATCCCGCCGGCCGCAGCGGCCCACTCCCCCGGCACGACAGCGACGGTTCGCCCACCGCGGCGCAGCCGGGCGGCGAGCACCTTGGCTTCGTCCACGGCCGGGCACACGACCAGCACCGGGCCGAGCCGGCAGGCGGCGAGCACGATCGCCAACGGATCCTCCGATGGCGTGGTTCGCAGCACCCCACCGCCACGATCGAGCACGGAGGCAGCCACCGTGTGGACCGGCGACGGCACCGGCGTGCCCGAACGGCGCGGCGACGGGACCCCCCGCACCGCCACCGGGGGCGATGCGGCGACGAGGAACGGCCGCACGCGGCCGGCACCCCAGCGGTCGGAGGCCCAGCGGACCATGCCGAGCATCGCCCGGTCGGGCCCACGGCCGGTGACCTTGGCGATCGGCTTGAGATCCTCGACCGGCAGATCGTCGCCGACGGCCGACACCCGCACGACCCATCCGCCGACGCGGCGGCCGGCGAGAGGGATGCGCACGAGGTCGCCGAGGCGGACGTCGAGCCCCTCTGGGACGGCGTAGTCGAAGATCTTGTCGAGGCCCGACAGGTCGGGCACGACGCGGGCGGTCAGCACGCCGACCGACGAGCGGTCAGGACAGCGCGGCCTTGAAGTCGTCGAGCTTGCTCAGCTGCTCCCAGGTGAAGTCCGGGTTGGTGCGGCCGAAGTGCCCGTAGGCGGCCGTCGCCTGGTAGATCGGGCGCTTGAGGTCGAGGTCGCGCACGATCGCTGCCGGGCGGAGGTCGAACGTATCGCGCACGGCCTGCTCGATCGCGGTCTCGGCCACGGTGTGGGTACCGAACGTCTCGACGAGGATGCTGACGGGCTGAGCCATGCCGATCGCGTAGGCCACCTGCACCTCGCAGCGCGTCGCCGCGCCAGCGGCGACCACGTGCTTGGCGACCCACCGCGCGGCATAGGCGGCGGAACGGTCGACCTTGCTCGGATCCTTGCCGCTGAACGCACCGCCACCGTGGCGACCCATGCCGCCGTACGTGTCGACGATGATCTTGCGGCCGGTGAGGCCGGTGTCGGCGTGCGGGCCACCGAGCACGAACGTGCCGGTCGGGTTGATGTACACGCTGTAGTCGTCGTCGGCGAACTCGGCCGGGATCGTCGGTCGGATGACCTGCTCGATCAGGTCCGGGCGGATCACGGTGTCACGGTCGATGCCCTCCTGGTGCTGGGTGCTGATCAGCACCGATGCCAGGCGGACGGCCTTGCCGTCTTCGTAGTCGAACGTGACCTGGGTCTTGCCGTCGGGGCGCAGGTACGGCACCACGCCGGCCTTGCGGACCTCGGTGAGGCGCTCGGCGAGGCGGTGGGCCAGGAAGATCGGCACGGGCAGCAGGCTGTCGGTCTCGTCGCAGGCGTAGCCGAACATCATGCCCTGGTCGCCGGCACCCTGGCTGTTGATCAGGTCCTCGCC
>CAZMGD010000052.1:0-23106 GCA_964565705.1 uncultured Ilumatobacteraceae bacterium
GGAACGTGAAGTCCTTCCACTGCACCCGCACGTTCTGCGCCTTGATGGTGATGCCCCGCTCCCGCTCGAGGTCCATCGAGTCGAGGTACTGCTGGCGCATGTCGCGAGCGTCGACCGCACCCGTGATCTCGAGGATGCGATCGGACAGCGTCGACTTGCCGTGGTCGATGTGGGCGATGATCGAGAAGTTGCGGATGCGGGCCAGATCCATGGGAAACATGGAGGCTACCGGGCACGTTGGGGACCGGATCGGACCGCTGTTAGCCTCTCCGGGCCGTTCATCTGCCGTGTCGCAGCGAAGTCAAGAGGTCGAGCCAGCCGTGGCCAACATCAAGAGCCAGAAGAAGCGCAACATCACCAACGCCAAGCGCGCCGAGCGCAACAAGGCGACGCGCAGCGAGCTGAAGACCCGCGTCAAGAACGCGGTCAAGATTGCCGACACCGAGCAGGGCCCAGACGCCGCCCGCGCCGCGCAGAAGCGCATCGACAAGGCCGCGACCAAGGGTGTCATCCACCCGAACAAGGCAGCCCGCACCAAGAGCCGCATGATGAAGAAGGCCAACGCGGTCGCTGCCAGCGCCTGAACGCACCAGATCTCAGTCGGAGGCCCGGCGCATCAGCGCCGGGCCTTCGCCGTTTCAGCGGCGGCGGGGCCCGCTGGGTGACAGCCTGGCCAGGCGGGCGACGAGGATCTCCATGACGAGCGACTCGGGCCAGTCCTTGGCGCCGCGGAGGTCGAGGTCGGCGGCGGCCAGCAGCTCGATCGCCCGCTGGACGCCCGTGCTGCCGAGGCGCTCGTACTGGCGCAGCACCTTGCCCGCCTGGAACCCCTTGATCCCGAGCAGTTCGCCGACGGCGCCCTCGCTCCGGGCGCCGGAGCCGTCGAGCCGCAGCAGCCGCGTGTAGTGCGTGTGCAGGATCGCCATCAGCTGCAACGGGTGGCGATCGCCACTGCCCGTCATCCGCTGGAGCACCACCAGCGCGGCGCGCACGTCGCCGGCATCGATCGCATCGGTCAGATCCCACGGCGGCACCGACCCGGCCTCGCCGAGGAACGGCGACACCTCCTCGGCCGACAGCCGCCTGCCCTCCCCGTACGTGCTGGCCAGCGTTGCCAGCACGCCACTCAGCCGGCCGGCGTCCTCCCCCAGCCAGCCGGCGACGAGGTTGGCCGCGCCCTGGTCGAGACGGACCCCGGCGGCCGCCACGTGCTCGTCGATCCACTGGCCGCGGTCGCGCTTGGAGGTCGGTGCGCCCGTTGCTCGCACCGAGCCGCCGGCCGACCTCACCGCGTCGCCGAGCGACTTGGCCAGGCGTCCGCCGCCACCCACGAGCACGAGGTGGGTGGAGTCGAGGGGGTCGGCCAGGTAGCCGACGAGCGGCTTGACGTCGTCAGCGGTGAAGCGGCCCACGTCACGGGCGATGACCACCCGCGAGTCGGTGAGGAACGGCGGCGTCTGCGCCGCATCGATGACGACGTTCACATCGGACTCGGCCCCGATGTCGTCGACCATCAGCGAGCGGTCACCGTCGCCGACCAGTTCGTGGACGAGCCCGTTGACGGCGTCGGCCAGCAGCGTCTCGTCCTCGCCGGTCACCAGGAACACACCCATGCGGGCGCCAGGTTGGCACACGGGTGCGCGCCGGGTCAGGTGGGGTTCGCCCGCCGGGGGCCGGCACGGCAAGGATCGGCGGCGATGAAGGTCGACACGTCACTCCTCGGCGGCATGGCAACCGCCGGCACCGACGCCGCCGCCGCCGAGGCCGCCGGCTACGACGGGCTCTGGACGCTGGAAGGTCAGCACGACCCGTTCCTGCCACTGGTGCTCGCCGCCGAGCACACCGAGCGGATCGAGCTCGGCACGGCCATCGCCGTCGCCTTCGCCCGCAACCCGATGCTGCTCGCCAACATCGGCTGGGACCTCCAGGCGTTCTCGAAGGGGCGGCTCATCCTCGGCCTCGGCAGCCAGATCAAGCCCCACATCACCAAGCGGTTCTCGATGCCGTGGAGCCACCCTGCGGCGCGAATGCGCGACCTGGTGCTCGCCACCCGGGCGATCTGGGATGCGTGGCTGACCGGTGGCCGCCTCGCCTACCGCGGCGAGTTCTACACGCACACGTTGATGACGCCGTTCTTCACCCCGCCGGCTGCCGAGGTGGAGGGGTTCGGGCCGCCCAGGATCTTCGTCGCCGGCGTCGGCGAGCTGATGAGCGAGGTCGCCGGCGAGGTCGCCGACGGCTTCCTCTGCCATCCACTGACGACGCAGCGCTACCTGCGCGAGGTGATCGTCCCGGCGCTGGAGCGGGGCCGGGCCACGGCCGGCAAGACGATGGACGGATTCGAGATCGTCGGGCCCAACTTCGTCGTCACCGGCACCGACGAGCGGGCGATGGCCGCGGCCGCGACCGGAACCCGGCGACAGATCGCGTTCTACGGGTCGACGCCCGCCTACTGGCCGGTGCTGGAGCTGCACGGCTGGAGCGCGCTCGGCCGGGAGCTGAACGCGCTGTCCAAGCGCGGCGAGTGGGCGGCGATGGGCGAGCTGATCGACGACGAGGTGCTCGCCACGATCGCCGTCGTCGCCGAGCCCGACCAGGTGGCGCCCCAACTGCACGCACGATTCGGTGACGTCGTGGACCGGATCAACCTCTACGACTCCTACCGCACCGACCCCGTGCTGCGTCTCGCGTTGCTGGAGGCGCTCAGCTCGCGCTGAGCCACGGCCGAGGTGCGGGCCGACACGTAGCGGCCGATGATCGCCGCGGCTCGGACGAGCAGCACGAGTCCGATCGCTGTCCACCCAACCGCCGGCCACGGTCGCGGAGGCTCCAACCGTTGCCCCGCCCTGGCGACAGCGAGGATCCACGACGCGGCCAGGCGCACGGGTAGCCAGACCGCCGCCCACGGGCCCGGCAGGGCGCCGCTGACGAGTGCGAGGGGCAGCCCGACGACGGTCACGAACGCCGCGGCGGGCACGGCGAGGAGGTTGGCGGGTATGCCGACGAGTGGCGGCATCCCGAACACCGTCCACACCACCGGCGCGACCGCGAGTTGGGCGCCGAGGGTCACCGCCAGCGGGCGCCGCAACCACGGTGGTCCGCGCAGCAGTGCCTCCAGGCGGGGCGCGAACAGGACGAGACCGGCGGTCGCGGTGATCGACATCCACCAGCCCGGCGCGTGCACGACCATCGGGTCGATCAGGACCATCAGCATCACGGCGATCGACAGCAGCCGGATCGGCCGACGGTCGCTGCCCGTCGTGTAGGCGGTGACGGCGAGCGCCGCCATCCACGACGCCCGGAGAACGGACGGTTCGAAGCGGGTGACCGCGGCGAACCATCCGATCACCAGGAGCGACAGTGTCCACTGCGCCCAGGGACGCAGCCGCCGGCGCAGCGGATGGAGGACCACCAGGACAAGTGCCACCTGCTGCCCGCTGACCGCGCTCAGGTGGGCGAGACCCGCCGCACGCATCGCGTCGACATCGGCGTCCGGGAGGAAGCGGTCGTCGCCGTACAGCACGGCGCGCGCCAGTTCACGTTCCGGTTCGGGCAGGTGCTCGGTGCCGTGCTCGAACAGGATCCGCACGCGGTTCACGGCCCGGACCAGTGGTGTTCCGTCGTCGGACCACTGGAGATCGTGCACGCGAACCTCCCCGACGATGTGGCGAACCGCGAGCCGGCGCGCCGTGCCCCACGCCGGGTACATCCGCCCGCCGTCGAGCCAGACCCCTTGACCGCCGCGCAGCCCGAGCGCGTCGGCAGCGAGCTGCCCGTCGAGCCACGCGACGTAGCGGGCACCGTCGATCTGCAGCACGATCTCGGCGCGCACATCATCGCCGTCGAACGAGTTCACGGGACGGGGATCGCCGATCACCACGGCCCGACCGGTCCACGGCCCGGTCGGCACATCGTCGAACGCCCGCCACGCGGCGGCGGACAGGCCGGCGGCAACGCAGCAAGACGTGCACGCAGCGAGCATCCACCACCACCAGCGGTGACGGAGGGCCGACCAGCAGGCGAGCAGCGCGAACGGCCCGATCGCGAGTGGCACTGGGCACAGCGCCCCGGCGACGGCGGCGGCGGCGATGCCGGCCGTCTGGCCGTCGGTCAGCGGGCGACGCCGATCACACCGGGGATGCCGGGGAGTCGAGCGGCCGAGGCCGTACCATCGTCGCAATGGTCTCAAACCCCCCGTTGCGGGTACCGGACGGGCTGACGAGCCACCGCCGGCGAGTACGCACCTGGGGCGCGCTCGCCGGGCTGGTACCACCCGGCATCCTCGCTGCCGCCGGCGCGCTCCTGCTGTGGAACAGCAGCAGCGCGGTCCGCGGCCTGACGGGGTTCGTGCTCCTCGTGTTCGGCGCGCCCGTGCTGCCGCTGCTCGGGGTGCCGGCCGAGGGAGGTTCGACCCGGTACCTCATCGCCGCCGTCACCAGCGTCGTGCTCTGGCTCGTCATCGGCTGGGTGGCCGGCCGGCGCGCCAGCCGGCTGCCGGTCGCCGGATGGGCGGAGTGGCGCCGCGAGTACTTCCCGCTCGCCATCGGCGTCTGGATCGGCGCCTCCGCGGCCTTGATCATCGCCGGGACGATGGTCGGCCTCGGCTCGTTCTGAGCTCCCGTTCACACCCGGATCAGCCCGTCGAGCGACGCCAACCGGGCCGGTCCGATCCCCGGCACGTCGAGCAGCGCCTCGACCGTGGCGTAGGGGCCGGCCTCCTCGCGGTGACGGACGATCGCGGCCGCGGTGACCGGACCGATGCCAGGCAGCGACTCGAGCTCTTCCTCGGTCGCCGCATTCAGGTCGATCGGCGCAGCGGAGGCTGCGGTCGCCGGCCCTGCGGCGGGGGCCGGACCGGTCGCCTCGCCGGCGTGCGGCACGTACACCTGCTGGCCGTCGAGGAGCGGCGCCGCCAGGTTCACGGCGTCCAGCACGGCATCGGCGCCCGCGCCACCCGCGGCCGCGATCCCGTCGGCCACCCGGGCACCGGCGGCGAGCTCGTAGACGCCGGGTACGGCGACCGCGCCGGCGACGTGCACGACGACGTGCGACGCTGCGGTGGTCGGCGGCACCTCGGTGATCGGGGCCTCGGCCATCGGCGGCACCGTCGGCGGCGACGCCTCGACCACCGTCGTCGCCGCGCCTTGTGCCGCCTGCGGTTCGGACGACCGCAGCAGCCAGAACGCCCCTGCGGCGACGCCGAGCACGGCGAGCGCCGAGCCGACGATCCGGCCGACACCCACCCAGCGGACCACGGCGACGGCGTGTTCGCCCACCGATCGACGCGGCTGCGGCCGCATCAACTCCCCCATGTGGAGCCTCCATCCCGTCAGGCGCGCGAGCGCGCCACGCATCGGGGGAAGCTGTCGGGATCCTACCCGGGCGGTCGGAGCAAGCGACCTCCGATCAAGTTGTCCGAGTGAGAGCTCATTCGCTCCCACCGGCGCGCTCAGGCGCCGTCAGCGAGCGCAGCGAGCCACCTAGTACAGCCGGTTGGTCAGGGCTTTGCGGTACTTGGCGGTGCGGGGGTCGTCTGGGCCCATCAGCTCGAGGATGTCGACGTATCGCTGGCGGGCGTCGTCGTCCTCGCGGACCTGGTCGAGGAGGCCGGTCAGCGTCGCGTCGTGGTCGTCGTCGGGTTGCTCGGCGAGCCGGGCTGCCGCCGCGATCTTGCGGGTGATCTCCGTCTCGGGGATCCGCTCCAGCAGCGCGAGGGCCTCCTGCGAGCGGCGGCCGTCCACGTAGATCTGGGCGAGAGCGACGATCGCCTGCTCGTTGCCGGGTTCGATCTCGAGCGCCTTGGTGAGGCTCTCCTCGTCACCGGCAGCGATCAGGGCGGCCATCGCCTGCTCCTCCTCGCTCGGCAGCAGGCCGGACACGAACCTGTCGACCTCCTCCTTCGGGTAGGCGCCGACGAAGCCGTCGACCACCTGGCCGTCCTTGAGCGCGTAGACGGCCGGGATGCTCTGCACCCGGAAGGCCTGGGAGATCTGCGGGTTCTCGTCGACGTTGACCTTGACGAGCTCCACCTGGCCGCCCGTGGCGTCGATCGAGTCCTCGATGATCGGCCCGAGGGTTCTGCACGGTCCGCACCACGGCGCCCACAGATCCACCACCACGGGGTGCTGGAACGAGCGCTGGATCACATCGGATTCGAAGTTGGCGTCGGTGACGTCGATCGCGGCCATGCGGATCAAGATACCGGCGGCCCCAACGCGAGCCCGGTGCTCACACGCCGACCGGGCTGGGCAGGCTCAGACCGAGGAGGTCGATCGCGTTGCCGCGGGCGATCTTGTCGATCAGGCGCTGGTCGAGGTGCCCGAACTGCTCGGCCGCGGCCTGGCGCGAGTTGGGCCAGGTGCCGTCCTGGTGCGGGTAGTCGGTCTCGAACACGACGTTGTCCTCGCCGACCCGGTCGAGCAACGCGATGCCGATCGGATCCTTGAAGAAGCAGCTGACGACGTTGCGGTAGTAGTACGTCGACGGCGGTTCCTGGATGAACTGCTGCGAGTGGCTCCAGCCGCGATGCGTCTCCCACACGTCGTCACAGCGCTCGAGCACGTAGGGGATCCAGCCGATCTGGGCCTCGGCGAACATCACCCGCAGCGCAGGGAAGCGAGCGAACACACCGGAGAACAGGTAGTCGGCGACGGCGCCGACGCTGTTGCCGAAGATGATCACCGCCTGCACGGCCTCGGGTGCGTCCGGCGAGGTCTGCGGCGTCTTCGTGCCCGAGCCGATGTGCATGCACACGACCGTGGCGGTCTCCTCGCACGCCCGGAAGAACGGGTCCCAGTAGCCGGAGTAGATGCTCGGCAGGCCGAGGTACGGCGGCAGCTCGCTGAACGCGACCGCGCGCACACCGCGGGCGGCGTTGCGCCGCACCTCCGCGGCGGCCAGCTCGGCGTCCCACAGCGGCACGAGGCACAGCGGGATGAGCCGCCCCTCACCCTCGGCGCACCACTCGTCGACGACGAAGTCGTTGAACGCCTCGACGCTGAGCTTGGCCAGCTCCTTGTCCTTGCCCCACAGGAAGATCTGCCCGCAGAAGCGCGGATAGTTGGGGAACGACATCTGGGCCTCGACGTGGTTGAGGTCCATGTCCGCCAATCGCTCCTTCGGCCGCCAGCAGCCGGGGCGCATGTCGTCGAAGTTGATCGACGTCAGCGTGACCTCCTCCGCCGGGTAGCCGGCGGCCGCGATCAGGCGCTTCACGGAGTACGGCTTGTCCTCGTAGAACCACCACGCCACAGGCGGACCGTCCGTGCCGGGCTCCTCGATGTACATCGACCCGTCGAGCTTGGGCGTGCCCGCCGGCAGGTACTTCACGTGCGGGCCGATCTCCCGGTACTTCGCCGGCAGCCGCGACGACCAGACGTCGGGTGGCTCGACGAGGTGGGCGTCGAGATCGACGATCCAGGGGATCCGCTCGATGTGCTCGTGGTCGGTCATGGGTCAACCTCCTGAACTGGGACGGGTCAACGTCGTCGGGGAAGGCCGAGCGTGCGCTCGGCGATCAGGTTCTTCTGGATCTCGCTCGTGCCGCCCGCCGTGGTGAGGATCGGGGCGTACCGCAGGGCGTGCTCGAGCGCTCCACCGGCCGGCGCGCCGGGTGCGTCGGCGGTGAGGATCCCGAGCGGGCCGAGGCTGTCGGTGATCGCTGCGGCTGCTCGTCCGTAGGCCTCGGTGCCGAACAGCTTGGCCTCGGACCCCTCCTGCTTCGGCACGCCGCGCAGGGCCGCCCACGCCGCACGGTCGCCGAGGAGGTCGGCGATCTCCTTGTCGATGGCGATCCGTGCCAGCCGCTCGCGCACCGTCGCGTCGTCGCCGAGGCGAGGGCCGAAGTGCTCGACCGCGGCGTCGTACAGCGCGGTGATGTCGCTGACCCCACCGGCCACGCCCCGCTCGAAGGCGAGCGCGACCAGCATGACCGACCAGCCGCCGTCCACGTCGCCGACCCGGAAGCGGTCGTCGATGCGCACCTCGTCGTAGAACGTGATGTTGGTGCGCTTGCCACTGAGCGTGCGCACGGGCTGCACCTCGACGTCGTCCATCGGCACGAGGAAGAACGTCAGACCGCGGTGCTTGGCGACGTCGGGGTTGGTGCGGGTCAGCAGGAACGCCCACGACGCCTCCTCGGCGAGGCTCGTGAACATCTTCTGGCCGGTGATCACCCAGTCGTCGCCGTCGCGGACCGCCCGGGTGGCCGCCGCGGCCACGTCCGAGCCGGCTTCGGGCTCGCTGTACCCGAGGCACGGGATCGCCTCACCGGCCAGGATCGGCGCCATCACCGCCTCGCGCTGGAACGCGGAGCCGACGTGACCGAGCACGAACGAGACCATCATCGCGTTGGCCACGCCGTCGTACGGTGCGCCCGACAGCTCCAGCTCGCGGAACAGCGCGGCCAGCTGATCGGCGCTGCGGCCCTGCCCGCCGAGCTCCGCTGGGAGGGCGGCGGCCAGCCACCCACGCTCGGCGATCGACCGGTGCAACGCCCAGTCGTGATGGGTGCCGCTGTCGTGCACCCGCTGGTGGAGCTCGGGCGTGAGGTGCTCGTCGAGGACGGCGCGGACCTCGCGCTGGAACTCGACCGTGGCCCGGTCACGGGTGAAGTCCATCAGGCCGCTCCCCGGCCGTACAGCTGGTCGGCGACGCGGGAGAGCTCGGCCGCGGGATCGCCCATCTGCGCCGGCCAGCCGCGGGCGCGGCGGTGGTACAGCTGGATGTCGTACTCCTCCATCACGCCGTAGCCACCGTGGTAGTGCAGGACGCGGCCGGTGACGTTGCGGGCGAGCTCGGTGGCGGCGTGGAACGACATCGCCGCACCGACGGCGAATGCGTCCGGCTGGTGCACCGCTCGCCAGGCGGTGCGGGCGACGAGCAGGCGGATGCCGCTGAGCGGTCCGGGGAGGTCGGCGAGGCCGTGCTGGATCGCCTGGAACGTGCCGATCGGCACGCCGAACTGCCGGCGCTCGGACACGTAGGCGACACCGAGCTCGAGGGCCCGTGCTGCCAGGCCGACGAGCGCGGATGCGGTGAGCAGGCGCCACTCGTCCAGCGCCCGCTCGTACGACGCGGCGTCCGCGCCGAGCGCGATCGCCCCGGCGAGTGGACGGTCGGCGATCGCCAGGCCCGCGCCGTTCGAGATGGCGACGCCCGGCGCCCCACCGGTGACGAGCACCAGATCAGCGCGTCCGGCGCCCGCCCGGTCATCCGTGCCCGGCTCGGCGGCGTCGCGTCGGTCGATCACGACCGCGTCGGGGTCACCTGCTCCGCCCGCCCGCGAGCCGACCGGCGCGCCGGCGTCGATGCGGCGGGCGACGACGTGCTCGGCGACCGCGCCGAACGGCACCAGCCGAGCGACGTCGTCGCCGGCGGGATGCAGGGCGAGCGTGACGCTGTCGCCCGATTCGACGATCTCGGTCACGTCAGCGCCGACCCGCTCGAGGAACCTCGTCGCGGCGACGTGTTCCACGAACGGCACGGGGGCCAGCGTGCGGCCGACTTGTTCGGCGACGAGCACGGCGTCGAACAGCGAACCACCGCCGCCACCGACCTCGGCGCCGAGGCACATCGACGTGGCGCCCATCTCGTGCAGCTGCGCCCAGAGCTTGGCGTCGAATCCGAGGTGCTCCGCCACCCGCACGACCGCCGGCGCGGACTCGCGGGCGAAGAACGAGCCGAACAGCTCGGCCACCGCCGCCTCGTCCTCGGTCAGGTCGAGATCCATCAGCCGTTCCCCATCGCCGACGCGGTGACGGGCAGCTTGCCCTCGACCGACGCCATGTACGCGTGCGTGGCCTGGAGGTGACGCAACGCCAGCGCGGCCACCTTCGGATCGTTCTTCTCGATCGCCACCAGCAGCGTCTCGTGCTCGCGCAGCGACGCCTTCATGATCGCCGCGCTCGGCGGTTCGGTCTCGACGCGGGCGGTGTCGTACACCACCTTGGCGTGCGCCGCCCACACCCGGGCCAGCGCGCCGACCGTCAGCACCATCGTCGCATTGCCGCAGCCCTCGACGATCGCTTGGTGGAAGTCATCGGTGAGCTCGCGGGTTCGACGGAAGTCCTCGAGCGCGTCGGCCTGCTCGGCGACGATCCGGCGCAGCACCGGCACGACGGTGTCCATCCGATCCGGGCGGGCGGCGCACATCGAGGCGCACAGCGGCTCCAGCTGCCGCAGCGCGGCGCCGACGTCGCTCAGGTCGGTCGCGTCGGACTCCAGCACCAGCCCGACCATGTACGCCACGCGGTCGGCCGTCGGGCGGTGCACGTCGGCCCCGCCGACGTTGCCTCGGCGCATCGTGATCAGGCCTTCGGTCTCCAGGATCCGCATCGCCTCGCGCACCGCGGTCGGCCCGGCGTTGAAGCGGTCGGCGAGATCTTCGAGCCGCGGCAACACGGTGATCTGGCCACGCAGGATCTCGCTGCGCAGCGCGCTGGCGACGATCTCCGCCATCCGCATCGGCCGCGCCCGACCGCTGCGCGCCCCGTCGCCGACCCGCAGCGGGAGCTCCAGCGGCACCGTCACCTCGCTCACGCTACTGACCTCCCCGCACGGGCGGAATGGGCGCGGGCCGCGCGCCAGGGCATGCGGAGCGCGCCGAAGACGGCGGCTTGGGCGCGCGCTGACAGGTCCGGGCGCGCGGACCGCGCCCATGCACCGGGGTCGGGCTGGCTGGTCATGTGAACGTCTGCGGGGGGCGGGCGGCGGCGAGCAGCGGACGGATCGCGGCGTCGACGTCCTCCGGGCGGGCGACGGGATCCTGGCGGGGGCCGCGGTGCCAGCCCTCGAACACGCCGAGGGCGAGGCCGGAGGACTCGATGATCTGGCCGGTCACGCCGGCGGACAGGGTGGAAGCCAGCCAGCACACGGCGGGCGAGACCATCGCCGGCGACCACTGCGCCTTCAGCTCGTCGCTGAGCGGCAGGTTGTCGGTCATCCGGGTCAGCGCGCCGGGCGAGATCGCGTTGACCGTCACCCCGTAGCGGGCGAGCTCCATCGCGCCGATGCTCGTGAACGAGGCGATCCCCGCCTTCGCCGCGCCGTAGTTGGCCTGCCCCTGGTTGCCGAACAACCCCGACGACGACGTCGTGTTGATCACCCGGGCGTCGTTGGTGCCGCCCTGGTCGACCACCGACTTCCAGTGGGCCGCGGCGTGGCGGGTCACGCAGAACGTGCCCTTGAGGTGCACCGCCATCACCGAGTCCCAGTCGGCCTCGGTCATGTGCACGATCCGCCGGTCGCGCAGGATGCCGGCGTTGTTGACCACGACGTCGAGTCCGCCGAAGACCTCGACGGCGGAGGCGACCAACCGCTCGGCACCGTCCCAGGTCGAGATGTCGTCACGGTTCGCGACGGCCGCGCCACCGACGGCCACGATCTCGGCGACCACCTCGTCGGCGGGCGTGGCGTCGCTCGCCGACCCGTCGACCGCGGCGCCGACGTCGTTGACCACGACGCAGGCTCCCTGCGCGGCCAGCGCGAGCGCGTGCTCGCGGCCGATACCCCGACCGGCCCCGGTCACGATGCAGGTGCGCCCCGCGCAGATGCCGGTCATCGGAACTTCGGGGCTCGCTTCTCGATGAACGAACGCACCGCTTCTTGGTGGTCGGCGGTCGAGAACGTGATCGCCTCCATCGCCAGCGAGGCGTCGATCACCCGGTTCACCCGGTCGATCAGCTCGGCGTTGGCCAGGCGCTTGTTGAACTGGATCGCGACCTGCGGGCCGCTGGCCAGCCGCCGGGCCATCGCCCCCGCCGCCGCCAGCAGCTCGGCGCGGGGCAGCACGTGGTTGACCAGCCCGAGCCGATCGGCCTCGGCGGCGTCCATGATGTCGCCGGTCAGCAGGAACTCCTTGCCCCGGTTGAGCCCCATCAGCAGCGGCCACAGGATCGCCCCGCCGTCACCGGCGACGAGCCCGGCGTTGACGTGCGGGTCGGCGAGCCGGGCCTCGGCGGCCATGTAGGTGATGTCGCAGAACAGCGCCATCGTCGCCCCGAGCCCGATCGCGTCGCCGTTGATCGCGGCGATGATCGGCTGCGGCACGGCGAGCTGCGCCCGCACCAGCGCGGTCGAGCCGATCATCAGATCGGGCATGCCGTCCTCGTAGCCCTCGTCGAGGTTGTCCTGCATCCCGCCGAAGTCGGCACCGACACAGAACGCCTTGTCGCCAGCGCCGGTCAGCACGACGATGCGCGCCTCACGATCGTCGGCGATGCGGCGGAACAGCGGGGTCAGCTCCTCGTGCATCTCCGGCGAGATCGCGTTGCGCCGCTCCGGCCGGTCGAGCGTGACCCACAGGACGCCGTCGTCCAGCTCGGTCTTGATGTAGGTGAAGCCGTAGCGGTCGCCTTCAGCCATGTTCGATCACATCCCCAGGTAGACGTTCTTGGTCCGGACGAACTCGAGCAGGCCCTCGCGCCCGCCCTCCTTGCCGATGCCGCTGCGCCCGAACCCGCCGAACGGGGCCGGCGCCGGCAGGGCGGCGAAGCTGTTGAGCGACACGTACCCGGCGTCGAGAGCGGCAGCGACGCGATGGGCCCGGCGCAGGTCGTTGGTGTGCACGTAGCCGGCGAGTCCGTAGCGCGTGTCGTTGGCCAGCGCGATCGCCTCCTCCTCGTCGGCGAACGTCATCACGGAAAGGACCGGGCCGAACACCTCCTCCTGGGCGATGTAGGCCTGGCTGTCGACGCCGTCGATCACGGTCGGCTGGACGAAGAACCCGTCGCCCTCGACGGCGCCGCCGCCGAGCACGATCTCGCCGGAGCCATCGGCGCGGGCTTGCTCGATCATGCCGAGCACGCGGTCGCGGTGCGCCTCGTTGATGATCGGGCCGACCACCGTCGTCGGCGCGAGCACGTCGCCGACCGGCAGCCCGCCGGCGACCGCGACGACCTTGGCGAGGATCTGGTCGTGCACCGACTCGTGGACGATCAGCCGGGTCGGGAACACGCATCCCTGGCCGGCGTTGCCCATGCACACCTGCCCGGAGAACTGGCCGGCGACGGCGAGGTCGGCGTCGGGGAACACGATGTTGCCGGACTTCCCGCCGAGCTCGAGCACGACCGGCGTGATGTTCTTCGCCGCGGTCTCGAGGATCTTGCGCGCGGTCTCGATGCCACCGGTGAAGGACAGCTTGTCGACGCCGGAGTGCTCGCACAGGGCCCGGCCGGCGGCTGCGTCGCCGGGCACGACGTTGACGACACCCGGCGGGATGCCGGCCTCCAGGGCGAGCTCGGCGAAGTGGATCACCGAGAACGGGGCCAGCTCCATCGGCTTGACGACCACCGTGTTGCCGACGGCGAGCGCCGCGCCGGCCTTGCGGCACACGGAGGAGATGCCGCCGTTCCACGTCGAGATGATCCCGATCACGCCGAGCGGTTCGAGGCGGGTGTAGTCGAACGCGCTCTCCGGGAAGATCGGGATGACCGACCCTTCGAGCTTGTCGGCGTAACCCGCGTAGTAGGCGAGGTAGTCCGCGCCGCGCCGGGGCAGGCCGGCGGCGACCGCTGACGGCACACCGGCCTCGAGGCTGAGCACGCTGCCGATCGTCGACGCGTCGCGCAGCACCAGCTGCGACAGCCGCAGCAGCGCGTCGCGCCGCTCATCGGGCCGCCACTTCGCCCACACCGCGAACGCGGCACGGGCGGCGGCAACGGCGTCGGCGATCTCGGCCGCGCCGGCCAGCGGGACGTCCGCCTGGTGCAGGCCGGTCGTCGGGTTGACGTGTTGGAACACGCCGCCGCTGCCCGTGGACGAGCGGCTGTCGCCGACGACGAGGCGCGCGTCCCCCAGCAGTTCGTCGGCCAGGCGGCGGTGCTGCGCGATGTCGATCATCTGGTTCCCCTCCGTCAGAACGGCGACGGCAGCCGCCCCATCGGCATCTCGATCACGACCGGGCGGTCGTCGGCGATCCCCTCGGCGATCGCTCCCTGCAGCGCGTCCGGTGTCTCGACCTTGACGCCGACCGCGCCGAACGACTCGGCGAAGCGGACGAAGTCCGGGTTGTGCAGCTCGGTGCCGATCACCCGCCCGCCGAAGTTCTCGACCTGGTCGCGGTTCGTGTTGCCGTAGGCGTTGTCGTTGAACACGACGGTGACGACGTTGATGCCGTACTGCACCGCGGTGGCCAGTTCGGTGGCGCAGAACAGGAAGCCGCCGTCGCCGTTGATCGACACGACCGGCAGGTCCGGGCGCGCCACCTTGGCGCCGAGGGCCGTCGGGAAGCAGTAGCCGAGCGTGCCCATGTACGACGACGTGATGTACGTGCGCGGCCGGTACACCGGGTACGAGAGGTGGCACATGTAGCCGACCGTCGTCGTGCCCGTGACGAGCACGCCCTCCTCGGGGATCGCGGCACGCAGGGCGGCGACCATCGCCGACTGCGGGCCGACCGCGGCGAGGTCGGCGTCGATCGCCGCCTTGACCGCCTGCAGCTCCTCGGCGCGCGACGCCCGCTGGACGCCGCGCTGCTGCAGCGCCTCGGTCAGCAGGGACAGGCCCCGGCGGGCATCGCCGGCGACCGCGACCGCGGGCTTGCCGTGCTTGCCGAACTCCGCCGGGTCGACGTCGAGGTGCACGAGCGTCTGGTCGGGGCGCAGGTTCAGCCCCTGGCACCGGGTTCCGACGGCGAGCACGACGTCGGCGGCCTCGATCGTCGGGCGCACCCGGCGGTTCACCCACGCCGTGCCGACGAACAGCGGGTTGCGCTCGTCGATGCAACCCTTGCCCTCCCGGGTGTTGACGACCGCGGCCTGGAGCAGCTCGGCGACCGAGGTGAGCTCGTCGGTCGCGTCGGCGAGCACCACCCCGCCACCGCCGACGATCAGCGGCGTCGACGCGCCGGCCAGCACGGCGGCGGCCTGTTCGATCAGATCCAGATCCGGCTCGTGCAGCGTCGCTGCCACGGGTGCGACGGTGGCGCCGTCGGCGACCGCGGCGAACAGCTCCGGCGAGACCTCGATCTCGGTCGGGCGCTGCCGCCCGTCGGTCATCACGGCGAACGCACGTCGCACGGCGGCGGCGAGGTCGTCGGCGTGCTCGACACGCTCGGCCGACTTCGTGATCGGGCGGACGACGTCGAGCTGGTCGTGGATCTCGTGGGTCAGCCCGAGCCCTTTGCCGACCCCGTGCTGCTCGACCTGGCCGGCGATCAGCAACACCGGCGACGAGCACGCCCACGCCGTCGCCAGACCGGAGGCCGCGTTGTAGACACCGGGGCCGGGCACGACCATCGCCACGCCCGGACGCCCCGTCACACGCGAATACCCGTCGGCCATGTAGGTGGTCGCCTGCTCATGGCGAGTCGTGATGAACCGGATCGACGGCTCACCGTGCAGCGCGTCGAGCACGTGCATCAGGTGGATGCCCGGGATGCCGAACACGACGTCGACGCCTTCGGCCTTCAACTGGGCGACCAGCAGATCGCTACCCCTCATCTCAGCCATCATAGCCATGATGACCTCAGCGGAGCGTGGTCGTGCCGAGCGAGGCCGCGACCGCGTCGATCTCGTCGATCAGGTGGGTGGACAGCGGGATGCCGTCGCGCAGGCGCTGGGCGCGGCGCTCGGCCTCGAACATGCCGGGTACGACGATCCGCTCGACCCCTTCGGCGCGGTCGGATCCGCAGATGTCGTCGATCAGCTCGTCGGTGCGGCGGCGCAGCTCGTCCAGTCCGACGAAGCGATCCGGATCGAGCCCGATGAACGTGAACCCCTTGGCCACCCGCTGGCGACCGTGCACGTCAGACGCCGTGTGCTCGGTGCGCCCGTAGGAGCTGCCGGCGAGCACCCCGGCCAGGATCTCGACGAGCAGGCCGAGGCCGTATCCCTTGTGCCCGCCGAACCACTGCAGGTTCCACACCGACGCGGCCTGGGTGTCGGTCGTGGGCCGGCCCTGCTCGTCGCACGCCCAGCCCTCGGGGATCGTCTCGTCGCCGCGTCGCTTCGCGAGCAGCAGCCGGTTGCCGGCGACAGCGGTCGTGGCGATGTCGTAGACGATCGTCGGATGCCTCCCGGTCGGGATCGCGTACGAGATCGGGTTGGTCGAGAACATCGGCGTCACCCCGCCGTAGGGCGGTACGACGGTCGGGCCGTTCTGCACGCACAGGCACACGATCCCCTCTTCGGCGACACGGCGCGTGTAGACGCCGATCGCGCCGAGGTGCGTCGCCTCGCGCACGCTCACCGAGGCGATCCCGTGGGCGCGGGCCCGCTCGACCAGGAGGTCGGTGGCACGCAGGCCGGCGATCTGTCCGACACCCAGATGGGCGTCGAGCCAGACCGTCGAACCCGAGTCGTCGAGCACGTCGATAGTTGCATCCGGAACGATCTGCCCCACCCGCAAGCGGGTCGCGTACATGAGCAGGAGGTGCACGCCATGGGAGTCGACGCCGGTGAGGTCGGCCTCGACGAGCACTTCGGCCACGCCGGCCGCGTCGCCGGCCGGCACGCCGAGCGCGGTCAGCACCTCGGCGATGACCTGGCGCACCCGGGTGGCGTCGATCGGTTCGTGGTGGGCGGTGGTGGGGTCGGCCATCGCGCGGTCAGTCCGGCAGCCGGTGGCTGTCGCGGTCGCTCTCCTGTGGCTGGCGGCCGGTGCGCAGCGGGGACAGCGGCGAGTCGACGAGCAGGAAGCGCTGCCAGTCCGAGGAGTGGTCGGTCGCCTCCTTTCGCCAACCGAGGATGCCGGCGTCGGTGCGCTGCGCGGCTTCGAACTCACCCCACTGGTCCCACGACGGGATCGCCCACAGCAGCAGCACCTCGGTGTCGTTGCACATCGCCGTGGCCCAGGCGCCGATCAACGTCTGGCCGAACCGCCCGTGGACGGGGGCGGCGGACTCACGCACGCGCTCCAGGAAGTCCCACGCCGTGCCGCCCGGCACCTTGATCACCTCGTGGGCGTAGGTCTCGGCGCGCAGGTCCTTCGCGCAGAGCTCCTCGATCGTTTCGGTCCACGGGGCGGGCACGAGGATGCGGTCGATGCCCGAGCGGCGGAACTGCGCGGCCTTCGCCCACCAGGCGGCCAGCGCCGGATCCTGCAGCGACGCGTGGTTGAACTCGTGGCGGAACGAGGAGGCGAGGCCGGGGAAGCCGTCTTCCTCCCAGAGGTTGACGACCTCCGGCCAGCGGCGCGTGCTGCCCACGGTACCCCACACGCCGTAGCAGAGCTGGTGCCGCTCGCGCTGGGCGATCGGCGACCAGTTCGCGGTCATGTGGTGCATGTAGTGCGCCCGGTTGTGACCGATGATGTCGATGAACTCGTGGATGTAGACCTTGTCGTTGGCCATATCTATGCTTACCAAAATGACCATGATGGGGGTCGAAGCCAGTGGCGGCTGACCACCGCTTCTCCCCCGGGGCCGAGGCGTTCCGCGCCGAGGTCGTCGCCTGGTTGTCCGGGCAGGACGTCGAGGTGTCCGACCCCCTCGACCTCACCGGCGTGGGCGAGGACGTCGAGCGGCGCATCCACGCGGACGCCGGCGCGCGCGGCTGGTTGTCGCTGCCGGTGGAGCAGCAGGCGGTGTTCAACTTCGAGGCCGCTCGCGCAGACGCCCCGGTGATCGACACGGCGATGACGCTCGCCGGCACGGCGGTGCAGCGATTTGCCACGAACGACCTGCACCGCCGGGTGCTGGCCGACATGGAGGCGGGGCGGGTCGAGGCCTGCTGCGCGTACACCGAGCCCGGCGCCGGCAGCGACCTGACCCTGCTGTCGACGACCGCCGTGCGCGAGGGCGACGGCTGGGCGCTGTCGGGGGTCAAGTCGCTCGTGACCGGAGCCCACAAGTCGGACTGGTGCGTCACGATCGCTCGCACCGATCCCGATGCGGCGCCGCGGGCGGCGATGTCGATGTTCCTCGTGGACATGCGCGCCCCGGGGGTCGAGGTGCGGCGGCAGCGGACGATGAACGGGTGGACGCTCGACGAGATCGAGCTCCACGACGTCCGCGTGCCCGTTGACGCGCTGCTCGGCGTCGCCGGCGAGGGATGGCGGCAGATGGGTGCGGCGCTCGCCGCCGAGCGCTCGGGCATGTTCTGGCTGGGCTTCGCCCGCCATGTGCTCGACCTGCTCGCCGAGCACGTGTGCCGTTCGTCTCGGGATGGCGTGCTGCTCGCCGACGATCCGCTGGTCCTCGACGAGATCGGCCGGCTGGAGATCGCCTGGTCGAGTGCCGACCTGACCGCGCGGCGCGCGCTGTGGTCGCAGCTGGAGGGCGTCGACCTCGTCGCCGCGCCGGCGATGGCGAAGGTGGTCTGTACCGAGCTGCTGCAGCAGATCGCCCAGTCGGCGACCGAGATCGCCGGCGCGGATGGCCTGGTCTGGGCGCCGCTCTTCCAGGATCCCGACCTGCCGGTGGGCGGGCGGCTGGCGTGGGAGTACCTGGAGCGGGTGCACGCCACGATCGGCGCCGGCGCCAACGAGGTGCACCGCGACGCGATCGCGGCGAGCGTGCTGCGGGACGCGAGCCGACCGGCGGATCGGCAGCGCGCGGCCCGCCTCGGGCCCTCCGACCGCGAGGTGACGCTCGCCGCGCAGGCAGCCGATGCCTTCGCTGCAGGCGGCACCCCCCCGACGACAGCGACGTTCACCGAGGCCTGCCACGTCACCGCAGCCGCCGGGCGCGCAGCGCCCGACCGGGCCCACCTCGTCGAGACGTGGGCGTCGTTGCTCGGCTGGGTCGGCGACGGCGTCGTGGCGGTGTCGTTCGACGTGCGTGACGACCGGTGCGACCACGTCGCCCGAGCGGGACGGGCCACGCTCCTGCTGGTGGCCGGCGACGACGGCGTCGTCGCCGGGATCCCCCTCTCCGACGCCCGACTGATCCCCCAGCCGACGTTGTTCGACCCCGACGCCTGCCACGTCGAGCTGCCACCAGGTTGGCGCGGTGCCGCGAAGCCCGCCGACGTGCGGCGTGCACGCGCGCTGGCGACGGTGCTCCTCGCCGCCGACTGCGTCGGCGCGGCCGCAGCGGCCTTCGACGCGACGGTGGAGCGGGTGGCCGAGCGGCCGATGCGCGGCGGGGTGCTCGCCGACCTCCAGGTGGTTCGCCACCGGATCGCCGACATGGCGATCGCCGTCACGACATGCTGGGATGCCGTGCTCGACGCCGCGGCCCGCGTCGACCGCGACGAGCCCACCGACGCCGTCGGGATCGCGTCGATCCGGGCCAAAGCGGTGGCGGTCACGCTCGGGCGGCAGGTGACGGTCGACGCCCTGCGCCTCGCCGGCGGCATCGGCATCCTCGAGGCGCATCCTTGGCAGCGCTGGTACCGGCGGGTCAAGGCCGCCGAGCCGGTGTTCGGTTCCCCCCGCGACCACCGTGCCGACGTCGCCCGGGCCAGCCTCGACCGCCTCCGCTGACTTCTCGGTCGGCTTCTGGTCGCTCTGGCGACCAGAAGCCGACCGAGAACTGATCGGGCCGGATCACCAGGTCTCGGGGGCCGTGCGATCCCACGTGGTCGGACCGACGCCGCGCTCGCGCAGCACGAACTTCTGGACCCGCAGCGACGTCGAGTTGCGCGGGATCGTGTCCACGACGTCGACGTAGCGCGGCACCGAGTAGGCGGGCATCGTCCGGCCGAGGAAGTCGAACAGCTCGGCGGGAGGTGGGGCGCCGCCGGGTCCGGGCACGATGGCGATCATCACCTCGTCGCCGCCGAACCCGTCGGGCACGCCGAACGCCGCGCACTCGGCCACCAACGGATGATCCAGCACCGCCGCCTCCACCTCGAACGAGGAGATGTTCTCGCCGCGCCGGCGGATCGAGTCCTTCATCCGGTCGACGAAGAAGTAGTTGCCGTCCTCGTCGCAGCGGAACGCGTCGCCGGTGTGGAACCAGCCGTTGCGCCATGCGTCCGCGGTGGCAGCCGGATCACCGTGGTAGCCGGCGTTCAGGGCCCACGGAGCACGTGTGCGCACGACGAGCTCGCCGACGTGCCCGACGGGCACCGGCCGATCGTGCTCGTCGACGAGGGCGACCTCGGGCCACGGCCAGCCATCGTCGACCGTGCCGCACGTCTCCCACGGTCCGTGGTCCCAGCCCGTGAACACCATGCTCGGCACCTCGGTCATCCCGTAGGCGGTGCACACCCGCGTGCCGAAGCGGCGCTCGAACCCCTCCATCGGTTCGATCATCGGCCCGAGGGCGAGGCCGCGCAGCGGGTTGTCGGCGTCGTCGGGTCGCTCGGGTTGGGCCCAGAGCACGGCGGTCATCGGGCCGACGACGCCGGCCGCCACCGCACCCGTGCGACGGATGTCACCCCAGAACGCGGTCGCGCTGAACTTCTCGCGCATCACGATCCTGCCGCCGCGCCAGACGACGAACTGCAGCGCCCCGATGCCGGAGTTGTGGAACATGGACACCGGTGCGTACAGCGCGTCGCCCGGGCCGAGCATGTCGGCGGGCACCCACGACCAGTGCGAGTGCGACGCCGCCCACGGGATGACCACCGCCTTCGAGGGGCCCGTCGTACCGGACGTGAGCAGGAACATCGCCGTGTCGTGCAGCTCGGGCCGCACGGACTCGACCAGGGCGCCGGCGGCCAGGAGGTCGGCGGCCGACGCCGACACCACGCCATCGACGGTGGGTTCGGACCATGCGTCGCCGAGCACGATGATGCGCTCCACCGGGGTGCCGGCGCAGACGCCGTCGAAGCGGCCGGTCAAGCCAGGTGAGGCGACGACCGCACGCACGTCGGCCGTGGTCAGGACGTGGTGCAGCATCTTGCCGATGTGGGCGGTGTTCAGCGGCACCGCCACCATGCCGGCGGCGGTTACCGCCAGCCAGACCAGCGCCCCGTCGAGCGAGTCGTCGACGAACACGCCGACGGGTGTGCCGGGCTCCATGCCCACCCCGGCGAAGCCGGCCGCCCAGCGGTCGCAGCGCTGCACCACCTCGGCGTAGGTCAGCCGGCGGCCGTCGACGTGCTCGAGCAGCACCTGGTCGGGTGTGTGGTGTGCCCAGCGGCGCAGCGCGTTCGGGGCGAGGTCGTCCGCCGTGATCTCGACGCGCATGTCAGACGGCGACGGTGGCCCGGTGCAGGTCGCGCGCCTGCCCGCCGGTGTCGCCGACCGCACGGTGCTGCACCGCGCGATTGTCCCAGATCAGGAGGTCGCCCACCTGCCAACGGTGCCGGTACGTGTACTCCGGGCGCCCGAACTGGGCGTAGAGGAACTCGAGCAGCGGCCGGCTCTCCTCGGGCGTCCAGCCGTCGAAGTGCCTCACGTACGCGCCGTTCACGTTGAGCAGCTCGCGCCCGGTCTCGGGGTGCACGCCGACCACGGGATGCACGGCGCGGATCTCGTCGAGCGACAGGCCCTTGGACCGTGCGAGCTCGGTGCCTTGGTGCAGCGCCGAGATGCCGCGAAGGGCGACCCGCATCCCCTCGCTGAGGCCTTCCAACGCCCGGTAGCTGCTGGAGAACATCGTGTCGCCCCCATAGGCGGGGATCACCCGGGCCAGCAGGAAGCTGATCGCCGGCGGCTGCTTCTCGTAGCTGAAGTCGGTGTGCCAGGTCTCGGTCAGGGGGTTGGGGTCGTAGATCCGGATCATCTCCGGATGGCCCTCGATCGGCTCGACGTAGGGGTGGGGCACGATCCGCCCCCACCGCGACGCGAACGCCACCTGGTCGTCGGGAGTCATCGCCTCTTGGCCGCGGATGCAGATCACCAGGTGCTCCAGCAGCTCGGCACGCAGCTGGGCGATGAGCTCGTCGTCGGCCTCACGGAGGTCCACTCCGGTGATCAGCGCACCCGCCGAACCGGCTTGCTTGGCGATCTCGTACTGCGACGTCATGGCCATGAGCCACCCCAATCGGACATCGATCCTTCTGTCCCCATCATAGCCATGTAGGCCTTGATAGCGCAGTGGTCGAGGTCGGTGACCGGTTCGATACGGTCATCGGACCATGAGTCGCGTCGAGGTGCCCGGGATCGACATCGAGTGTGTGACCGCATGGCTCGGGTCGAACGTCGAGGGCGCGGTGGGGCCGTTCGAGTTCCACCAGATCGCCGGCGGGCACTCCAACTTGACGTATCGCGTCACCGGTTCCGATGGCCGGCGGTTCGTGCTGCGTCGCCCACCGCTCGGCCACCTGCTGGCCAGCGCCCACGACGTCGGGCGCGAGCACCGGATCATCTCGGCGCTCACCGGTACAGCCGTGCCCGTCGCGCCAGCGGTCGGCATGTGTGTGGACGTCGAGGTCACGGGCGCCCCGTTCTACGTGATGTCGTTCGTCGATGGGATCGTCGTGCGCACCTCGGAGATCGCCGGCAGCGCGCTGACGGTGACGGCGCGCGACTCCGCGTCCGCGAGCCTGGTGGAGACGCTCGCCGCACTGCATGCGATCGAACCCGCCAGCGTCGGCCTCGACGACCTGGGCCGCCACGAGCGGTACATCGCACGCCAGTTGCGGCGCTGGTACGGGCAGTACGACGCCCAGCACACCCATCGGGTGCCCGATCTGGAGCGGGCACACGACATGCTCGCCGACCGTATCCCCGAGCAGGGCCCGGCCCGGATCGTGCACGGCGACTACCGGCTCGACAACTGCATGGTCGACGCCAGCGGCAAGATCATCGCCGTCCTCGACTGGGAGATCTGCACCCTCGGCGATCCGCTCGCCGACCTCGGGCTGCTGATGGTCTACTGGACCGGGCCCGGCGATGCCGCCAATGCCTGGCGCGACACGCCCACCGCCGTCGACGGGTTCTGGGATCGCGCCGACCTCGCCGCCCGCTACGCCGAGATCAGCGGGCGCGACATCTCGCGGCTCGACTACTACACCGCGTTTGCTTTCTGGAAGCTGGCGTGCATCATCGAGGGTGTGTACACCCGCTACTTGGCCGGCGCGCTCGGCGACGTCGACCCCGCCGACGTCGAGCCCTTCCGCCGCCAGGTCGACGACGCCGCCGCCCAGGCCCTGATGCTGCTCGAGGCACCGGCGTGAGCGAGCGCATCATCGTCACGGTTGCGAGGAGCGCAGCGACGAGCCGGTCATCGGCGCGCAGCGGAGCGAGCACCCGATGAGCGAGCGCAGCGAGCGAACCATCGTCACGGTTGCGAGGAGCGCAGCGACGAGCCGGTCATCGGCGCGCAGCGGA
>CAZMGD010000052.1:23206-28283 GCA_964565705.1 uncultured Ilumatobacteraceae bacterium
GCGAGCACCCGATGAGCGAGCGCAGCGAGCGCTATGAGATCGTCGGTGGCGAACTGCCGGTGCTCGACGAGCCGTTGCTCGTCGTCATGCTGACCGGCTGGATCGACGCCTCCGGGGCAGCGGCAGCGGCCGCGGCCGCGATCGAGGAGGAGTGCAAGGTCAGCACGGTCGTCAGCTTCGACACCGACACGTTCGTGGACTACCGGGCCCGACGCCCGACGATGGAGGTCCGCG
Source organism: uncultured Ilumatobacteraceae bacterium (assembly GCA_964565705.1). Taxonomy (GTDB): domain Bacteria; phylum Actinomycetota; class Acidimicrobiia; order Acidimicrobiales; family Ilumatobacteraceae; genus CAZMGD01. The sequence continues at coordinate 23,441 of CAZMGD010000052.1, forward strand.
ACGGCCTGAACAGCCGGCTGGCCTGGCCGTCGATCGAACTGAAGGCCGGTCTGACCGAAGGTGGTCGCGACGTGCTCGTGCTCAGCGGTGTCGAGCCGGACAGCGCGTGGCAGGCGTTCGCCGCCGCGGTCGGTGGCCTGGCTGGTGAGCTCGGCGTCACGAAGGCGATCGGCCTCGGCGCCTACCCCATCGGCGTGCCGCACAGCCGGCCGACGCGGCTCAGCGCGACGACGCCCGACCCCGAACTGCTGGCGACGCTGCCGGTCTCCAAGAACTCCGTCGACGTGCCCGCCGGCATCGTGTCGCTGCTCGAACACGAGCTGACCGACCGCGGCATCCCGGCCCTGACACTGTGGGCGCAGGTGCCGCACTACGTGGCGACGATGGCCTATCCGGGTGCGTCGGCGGCGCTGCTCGACGGCTTGCGCGAGATCACCGGCATCGACATCGGCGCCGAGCAGCTGCGCCGCGAGGCGGTGCTCCAGCGCGGCCGCCTCGACGCCCTCGTGGCGGGCAACGACGAGCACCAGGCGATGCTCGGGCAGCTGGAGCGGGCCTACGACGAGGCGGTCGCCGCCGAGGGTCAGGTCGGTCTCGGCGCCGTGGATCCCGACAACCTCCCGTCGGGTGACGAGCTCGCCGCCGAACTGGAGCGGTTCCTCCGCGACCAGGGCTGACTCGCGAGTCGGTCCTGACTGACGGATCAGCGAGTAGCCGCAGGTCAGCGGGGTCGGTACCGTGCCACGCTCGTGCCCGGCAACGACGCCGGCCGGTTCCTCCGGGAGGTGCCCATGTCCATCACGATCGCCGCCGATCGCGCCACGACGACCGCCGCCGACGGACGGGTCACCGCCGGTCGCAAGGGCATCCCGTTCGACTGGCAGTCCCTCGAGGCCGCCGCCGGACTCGCCCGCCTCGAAGCCGACCTGACCCGCCGCTCGCCCGCCGCCGTCTGACGTTCCCGAACGCTTTTCGCGTCTGGACAGCGACCGTTCGGTCGCTGTTCAGGACCCAAACCGCTCAGGCGAGGTCGAGGAACTCGGTGAGGTACTGCTCGCGGCACAGGGCGCGCTGGAGCTTGCCGGAGGACGTCTTCGGCAAGGTGCCGGGTTTGACCAGGATCACGTCGCGCGGGGGCAGGCCGCAGACCTGGAGGGCACGGTGGTGGATGTCGGCGCGGATCTCGTCGAGCTCACGATCGACGGCGCGCACCTCGGCGACGACGACGACGCTCTCCTTGCCCTTGTAGCCCTCGACGCCGAACGCGATCACGTTGCCGGTCCGCACGCCCTCGATCACCCCGACCGCGCGCTCGATGTCCTCCGGGAACACGTTGCGGCCGCCGACGATGATCACGTCCTTGATCCGGCCGCAGAGCACGAGCTCGCCGTCCACCAGATAGGCGAGGTCGCCGGTGCACAGCCAGCCGTCGTGGAACAAGGCGGTGGTTGCATCCTCACGCTTGTAGTAGCCCGGGGTGACCGAGGTGCCACGGATCAGCAGCTCACCGACGTGGCGCTCGGGCAGCGGCTCGAACGTGTCGGGGTGGACCACCTGCATCTCCAGGCCGGGCACCGGCTTGCCGAGCAGCGGCAGGCGGCGGATCGCGACCTCCTCGTCGAAGGGATGGGTGTCGGCCACCTGCTTGGCGACGCGGTCGCGCTCCAGCAGCTCGCGGTCGACGACGTCGCAGATCATGCCCCGACCCCGCGGCGGGAACGAACCGGCGATCGCGACCTCGGCCATGCCGAACGCGGGGAACACCGCGCCTGGATCGAAGCCGAACGGTGCGGCCGCCTGGACGAACGCCTCGACGGCCACCGGGTCGACCGGCTCGGCACCGGACAGAGCGACGCTCAGCGTGGACAGGTCGAGATCCTTCATCCGGCCGAGAGCGCGGGTGGCGAGCACCCAGGCGAAGTTCGGTCCGGCCGTGGCCGTGCCGCCGGAGTCCGAGATCCACTGCATCCAGTTGCCGGGACGGGCGAGGAAGTCCTGCGGGGCGGCGAGCACGAGCTGCGAGCCCGACGTCATCGCCGTGCCCAGGATCCCGACCAACCCCATGTCGTGGTACAGCGGCAACCAGCTGACGAGCACGTCGACGTCGGCGTCGAGCCGGGCGGTCGCCGCGATCGCGTCGAGGTTCGCGGTCAGCACCCGGTCGGGGATCATCACGCCTTTGGGTTCGCTGGTGCTGCCGCTCGTGTACTGGAGGATGACGAGGCGCTCGATGTCGAGGCCCGGGCGCGCGTAGTCGGCGCTCGTCGGGTTGCCGGGCCCGGGCATCACCGCGGCCATCGGCTCGATCGGCGGATCGCCCGGCGCGGCGGTGTAGAAGTCGGCGAGCTGGTCGTCGATCAGCACCAACTTCGCGTCGCCGTGGCGGATGCGGCCGCGCGTGGACTCGACGAACGCTTCGAGCGAGCCCATCCGCATCGGCAGCGGGAGGACCATGCTCGCCGCACCCGCCAGCCAGCAGCCCTGGATGATCGTGATCAGCGATCGGCTCGTCGGCCCGAGGATCGCGACGTGGTCGCCGGGGATGATGCCCCGCTGCTGCAGCGCCGCCGCCACCGCCCGCGCGTCCTCGTGCAGCTCGCCCCACGGCACGAACCCGTCGCCCTCAGCGGGCGCCGTCGAATGGCCGACGAACCGCACCCCCGTCGACCGGGTGGCGGCATGCTCCAGGCGTTCGATGATCGTCGGTGGCAGGGCAGCGGTCTGCGACATGGTCCGGGTTCCTCCCGCGAAGGGACCTCCTGAGGTTAACGGCCCACCCGTCCCCCAGGCCGATACCGGCGAGGTGTCAGAACCGCGCGACTCACCGCCGCTGGTGAGGATCCCACCCGTTCTGACAGCGGGAGTCGGACGTAGCCTGGACCGGTTATGTCGGCAGAGACCAGTCCCCCCAGCGAGGTGCCCCCGTTCCGGTACACGGCGGCGCTCGCCAACGAGATCGAGCGCCGCTGGCAGGACCGGTGGGAGGCCGACGGCACGTTCCACACGCCGAACCCGGCGGGCCCTCTCGGCGAGCCGGAGAAGGTGGCGGGCAGGGACCGCCTGTTCATCCTCGACATGTTCCCGTACCCGAGCGGTGCCGGCCTGCACGTCGGCCACCCGCTGGGCTTCATCGGCACCGACGTGTTCGGCCGGTTCAAGCGGATGACCGGCCACAACGTGCTGCACGCGATGGGCTTCGACGCGTTCGGCCTGCCGGCCGAGCAGCACGCGATCGCGACCGGCGTGCACCCGCGGGAGAACACCGACGCCAACATCACCGTGTACCGCCGCCAGCTGCGGGCACTCGGCCTGGCCCACGACGACCGTCGCTCGATCGCCACGACCGACGAGTCGTACTACCGGTGGACGCAGTGGATCTTCACGGTGATCTTCAACGCCTGGTTCGACGAGCGCATCGGGCAGGCCCGCCACATCGACACCCTGATCGGCGAGTTCCAGGACGGCTCGCGCCCGACGCCCGACGGCCGGCGATGGGCCGACCTGACGTCCACCGAGCAGAGCAAGGTGCTCGCCAGCCATCGCCTCGCGTACGTCAGCGAGGCGCCGGTGAACTGGTGCCCCGGACTCGGCACGATCCTCGCCAACGAGGAGGTCACCGCCCAAGGACGCAGCGACATCGGGAACTTTCCGGTGTTCCGCCGCAACATGCGCCAGTGGAAGATGCGCATCACCGCCTACGCGCAGCGCCTGATCGACGACCTCGACCGGGTCGACTGGCCGGAGAAGGTCCGGTTGATGCAGCGCAACTGGATCGGCCGCAGCACCGGCGCCACCGTGCACTTCCAGAGCCCGGCCGGCCCGATCACCGTGTTCACGACCCGCCCGGACACCCTGTTCGGCGCGACGTTCATGGTGCTCGCCCCCGAGCACCCGCTGGTCGATCGGCTGACGACACCCGAGCAGGCCGAGGCGGTCGCCGAGTACCGGCGCGAGGCCGCAGCGGTGAAGGACGTCGACCGCCAGGACGAGAACCGTCCCAAGACCGGCGTACCGACCGGTGCGTTTGCAACGAACCCGGTCAACGGCCGGCAGATCCCGGTGTGGATCGCCGACTACGTCCTGATGGGCTACGGCACCGGGGCGATCATGGCGGTGCCCTGCGGCGACCAGCGCGACTTCGAGTTCGCCCGCAAGTTCGGGCTCGACATCCCGGCGATCCAGCGCCCGACGGACGAGTGGCTGACCGAGCACGGTCTCGTCGCCGAGGCAGCGCTGGACACCGACGCCTGGTCCGAGGCGTTCGGTGGCGACGCGCCGTACGTCAACTCGTCCAACGACTCGCTGTCGCTGGACGGGATCGCGTCCAAGTCCGAGGCGATCGAAGCGGTGAACTCATGGCTGGCGGCGCGCGGCGCGGGCCAGGCCGCGGTGACCTACAAGCTGCGCGACTGGCTCTTCAGCCGCCAGCGCTACTGGGGCGAGCCGTTCCCGATCGTCTACGGCGACGACGGTCAGCCGATCGCCCTGCCCGAGTCGATGCTGCCGGTCACGCTGCCCGACCTCGTCGACTTCAAGCCGCAAGCGCTCGACCCCGACGACAACGTCACCGAGCCGCAGACCCCGCTGTCGCGCGCCACCGAGTGGGCGACGGTCACCCTCGACCTCGGCGACGGACCGAAGCGGTACCGGCGCGAGCTGAACGTCATGCCCCAATGGGCCGGCAGCTGCTGGTACGAGATGCGCTACCTGGACCCGACCAACGACGAGCGCTTCGTCGGTGAGGACGTCGAGCGCTACTGGATGGGCCCGCGCACGCCCGGCGGATCGGGCGGCGTCGACCTGTACGTCGGCGGCGTCGAGCACGCCGTGCTGCACCTGCTCT
>CAZMGD010000053.1:0-27929 GCA_964565705.1 uncultured Ilumatobacteraceae bacterium
TTCAAGCCGGAGTTCATCAACCGCGTCGACGACATCATCCGCTTCCGCGCGCTGACCGAGGCCGATCTGGAGCACATCGTCGACATCCAGGTCGACCGCCTGCGCCAGCGGATGGCCGACCGCCGGATCACGCTCGAGGTCACGCCGGCGGCGCTCGCCTGGCTGGCCCGCGAGGGCTACGACCCGGCGTTCGGCGCCCGCCCGCTGAAGCGGGTCATCCAGCGGGCGATCGCCGACCCGGTGGCCAGCCTGATCCTCGGCGGTCAGGTCGGCGACGACGACACCGTGAACGTCGACGCCGCCGACGGCACTCTGACGATCACCAACGCCTGAGCGCGGACGGCGCCACCGGTGTCAGAACCGGTGGCGCCGTCACGTGCTTCACAGCCCGGATCCTTCTGACACCTCGTCCCGGCACCACATGGGAGCCCGGGCGCGGTGTCAGAAAGGTCTCGTGTCAGGCCTGGTTCACAGCACGGGGCGTTCTGACACCTCGGGTCAGTCGGTGGCGATGGCCTCCAGCACGTCGAGCTTGGCGGCGCGCTTGGCGGGGCGGCGCGCGGCGAGGATGCCGGCGAGGGCGCCGAGCGCCACGACGACGGCGAGGCGGGTCGTCGGGAGCGAGAAGGTGTCGAAGCCCTCGTCCTGGCCGATGGCCCGCACGACCGCCCAGCCGGCGAAGGTGCCGAGGCCGATGCCGCCGAGCGTGCCGAACACGGCAACGATGACGGCCTCCCACCGCACCATCGTGCGGATCCGGCGGCGGGACTGCCCGATCGCCCGCAGCAACCCGAGCTCGCGGGTGCGCTCGTGGACCGAGAGCGAGATCGTGTTGGCGATGCCCATCACGGCGATGAGGATCGCGATGGCCAACAACCCGTAGACGAAGGCGAGCGACTGGTCGATCTGGCGGTTGACGGCGTCGAGGTACTCGCCGCGGGTCTGCACGTCGGGTGCGTAGAACCGCTCGGCGACCTGCTGCACGGCGGCCTGGGCCGCGTCGACCGACACGCCGGCCGCCGTCGTCATCAGCACGACGACGTCCATCGGCTGCGTGGCGTGCGGGTTGTACGCCTCGGGCGTGATGATCAGGTCGCCGAAGAGGTTCCTCAGGCCGTAGATCACGTCGACGGTCAGCGTCGACGCCGTGCCGTCGGCCCACCCGACCTCGACCGGCGAACCGATCGTCCAGCCGTGCTCCTCGGCGTAGTCCGCCTGGACGGCGAGGCCGTCGGCGCGCAGCGTGGCGAGGTCGCCCTGCTCGACCTCCATGTCAGCCACCGCGCCGAGGTTCGACGTGTCGATGACCACCGGGTAGACGGTCTCCCCGTCGATCTGGAACACGCCATCGCCACCGGCGGCGACCTGGTCGAGCTCGGGGAGCTGACGCAGCGCCGGCACCATCGCCGGGTCGAGGCCGGGGGCGCTGAAGTTGGTCTGGGCGATCACGAGGTCAGCGGTCACCGAGCGGTCGGCGGTGCGGCCGATCGACGCCTTCACCGACGCGGCGAGCACGGTGAACGCGGCCACCACGGCGACGCCGATCATCAGCGCCGACGCGGTGCCGGACGTGCGGCGCGGGTTGCGCATCGAGTTGCGTCGGGCCAGCACGCCGGCCCGGCCGCGCAGGGCGGCGACCGGAGCGCCGATGATTGCCGCCGCCGGGCGAGCGACGACCGGGCCGAGCAGCACGGCGCCGATGAGGGTCACCAGCGTGCCGAGGCCCACCTTTCCCATCGACTCGCCGCTCGCGCCGGACAGCATCAGCGCTACGCCACTGGCAGCGGCGACGGCGCCGACGAGGGCTCGCCACACCGAGGTGCCGCTGCGGTCGACGGCGACGTCGCGCAGCGCGGCCAACGGTGCGACTCGCGACGCCTTGATCGCCGGAGCGATGCTGGCGACCAGGGTGACACCGATGCCGACGACCATCGCCGTCACGATCGTGCCGGCGTCGAGGATCAGCCCGACGGGCAGGTCGAGGTCGCCGGCGCCGAGCAGCGCCGTCATCCCGCTCGCCAGTCCGTATCCAGCGGCGAGGCCGAGCACCGACGCGATGGTGCCGATCACCAACGCCTCGATGCCGACCGATCGCAGCACCTGGCGCCGGGAGGCACCGAGCGCGCGCAGCAGCGCCGACTCGCGCGTTCGTTGGGCGACGACGATCGAGAACGTGTTGTAGATGCTGAACGTGGCGACCAGAAGGGCGATCGCGGCGAACGCGAGCAGCAGCGTCTCGAAGAAGTTCAAGAACCCTTCGTCGATGTCGTCCTGGAACTCGGCGACGAGCTGGGCGCCGGTCACGGCTTCGGTGCCGGCGGGCAGGGTCGTGGCGACGCGGGCAGCGAGCTCGTCCTCGCTGACACCGGGGTCGGCGGCGAGCGAGACGGTCGAGATCTTGCCCGGCTGACCCAGCAGCAGCTCAGACGCCTGGTCGGTCGTGAAGAACGTGACCGTGGCCCCGCCGAGGGTGTCACGCGCGCCGAACTTGGCAATGCCGACGACCGTCACGGGCGTCGGTTGCGGGGTGCGCACGATCGTGCGGTCGCCGACGTGGAGGTCGCCCTTGTCGGCGGCACTGGCGTCGATCGCGACCTCGCCACGTTCCGAGGGTGCGCGACCCTCGTCGATCCGGTAGGCGTTGAGCGGACCGGTCGGGATCCAGTTCGTGCCGACGGTCGGAGGGCCGTTGCCGCCGATCGCCGAGCCGTCGCTGCCGACGAGCTGAGCGACGCCCTCGACCCCGGGCTGGGCCTCGGCGACGCCGTCGATCACGGCGAGCTGCTGGACCATCGACGCGTCGAGCACGCCGGTCTGCTCGACGTAGTCGCCGCCACCGAGGCGGGTGTCGCTGCGGACGGTCACCGCGGTGTCGCCGACACCTTGCACGATGTCGGTGGTGAAGCCGGCGCGCATCGTGTCGCCGAGCGCCAGCGTGGCGGCCAGGAAGGCGACGCCGAGGATCACGGCGAGGCCGGTGGACAGGACACGGCGCTTGTACGCGCCGAGGTTCTTCAACGTGAGCTGCAACATGGTGGATCAGCCCCCGAACGCCTTCATCCGCTCCAACACCGTGGCTGGGGTCGGGTCGGGCAGGTGGTCGACGATGCGGCCGTCGGCGAGGAACACGACGCTGTGCGCGTAGCTCGCGGCCACCGGGTCGTGGGTCACCATCGCGATCGTCTGGCCGAGGTCGTCGACCGCGGAGCGCATGAAGCCGAGGATCTCGGCCCCGGTGCGGCTGTCGAGGTTGCCGGTCGGCTCGTCGGCGAAGATCAGCTGCGGCCGGCTGGCGAGGGCCCGCGCCACGGCGACGCGCTGCTGCTGGCCTCCCGACAGCTCGGACGGGCGGTGCTTCAGGCGGTTCGCGAGCCCGACGGTCTCGACGACGTGCTGGAGCCAGGCGCGGTCGATCTTCCTGCCGGCCAGGTCGGTGGGCAGCGTGATGTTCTCCTTCGCCGTCAGCGTCGGCAGCAGGTTGAAGGCCTGGAACACGAAGCCGATCCGTTCGCGGCGCAGACGGGTCAGCTGGCGGTCGTTCAGCGAGCCGAGATCGACGTCGCCGACGAACACGTGCCCGGACGTCAGCCAGTCGAGCCCGGCCAGGCAGTGCATCAGCGTGGACTTGCCCGAGCCGGACGGGCCCATGATCGCGGTGAAGCGCGCGGTCGGGATGCCGACGGTCACCCCGTCGAGCGCGTGGACGGCCGTGCCGCCCGAGCCGTACACCTTGACGGCATCGATCGCCCTGGCGGCGAAGGCCGGCGGGCGGGGAGGCGCTGGGATGCCCGGCGCGGGCATCGGGAAGGTGGCGGTTGCGGTCTGCATCGGTGATCTCCGAGTCGTCGAATGCGTACTCGTCGACCGTACGAATGCAGGCGTGTGCGGCCCATCCGGTGTCCTGGCGTCCTCGCGGTGGTGCTAGCCCCACCCTGCCGCAGCTCCGGTGGCGTTGGCCGCGTGCCGATCCGACGACTCATCCGAGCCGGCGACCACCATCGAATCGACGGCACCCGCATCCGCCGACCCTGGGTGGCTCCTTCGTCAACTCGCCCGAGATGGCAGACATCGACACGGCGGGGTTCACCGACATCGGCGAGTTCGGTGAGCCGAGCATCGAGACGATCGTCGAGCTCGAACCAGATCTGATCATCACCGTCGGCCTGCTCGGCGATGAGTTCTACGACGAGCGATACGAGCTGCTGCGCACGACCGGCGGCCGGTCTTCGTGACGCTGAACGGCGACAACACGTTTCGACGAGGCGATGCAGATGCTCGCCGACGCCGGCGAGGCGGTCGGTCGCGAGCAGGAGGCGGCCGACGTCGAGTCCGATCTCCGTGAACGGGTGGCGACGTTGCAGACGGAGGTCGCCACCGCCGACCTGGCGCCCACGGGGTGACTCGGGCTGCTCCGGTTCGGGTTCTCCCGATGTCAGGCGACCCTGACAGTGTGCCGTCAGGTGGGTGGGTCGAGGGCTCCGCGCGGCCGCGTTGTCGCGGGGCCGATTCGGTCGAGGTTCAACTCGGCGCGTTCGGCGGCCTCGTGACCGCGTGCCCAGCCGAGACGATCGGTCGACGTCCGGCGGTGGCGCTGGCGGAGTTCACTGAACATCTCGCGCACGGCGTCGTCGACGGCTGACTGGCGGTCGGCGAGGACCGGCAGCAACGAAGTGCCGACGTCGTCGATCGCATCGGCCTCGACCCGGTCGTGGATCGCCCGGAGCCGCTCGCCGACCCGGGCCGCGTATGCCATCAGGAACGACGATCGAAACCCACGGCTGCGAACCCGCGCGCCTGGCGGGGCGGTGGCGCCCTCGACGTGCAACGCGGCTGCCGACTGCACGAGCAGCGAGGTGAACAGCAGCTCGGTGGCGGCGAGATCGGGAGTGAAGCCGACGACGGTGCACAGCCCGTACGTTTCATGAAGGACGCACGAGCATCGCGACGCCCTCGCGACAGCGTTCAGCAGAGCTGCCTTCGCGTCGGCGTACGGGTCGTCGATGGGAAGGCGGATCGCACCCGGGCGCTCGCCGCGCTCGGTGGTCCCCCAGACGATCGCAGCGTCGATCGCATGCCGGGCCATCAGCTCCTGGGCCTTCGCGGTGAACAACTCGGCTTCGGCCTCGAAGGTGGTCGATTCGGCTTGGGCCAGCAGCGCCCGAACCCTCCCCAGCATCGGGTCGTCGGGTGCTCCACACGCCGCCGCTACCGCGTCGCGCGCGCCTGCGCCGGGCGGTGGGATGAGTTGCTGGATCGGGCCGAGGAAGCACACGGCGCACAGGGCCTCGATCGCCAGCCTCGTTCGGGCGCGAGCGTCGAGACCCTCGGCGTCGCAACGAGGTCGCAGCCACCCGGTCGTGCACGCCACCGGCGCCAGGTCGAGGTCGGCGAGCTGGCGGGCCCACAGCGGGTGCAGCGTGTCGCTGGCCCGATGCACGTGGTCGGCAGCGACTGCGACCTCGAGCAGACGAGCCGCGGCGGCGTCGCGCCGGCGGGCCTGACGCACGATCTCCGCCGGCTGCCACCCGTTTGCCCATGCCGCGCCGACCCGGCGCAGCAGCTCGCCCTCCGCTTCGCGCTCGACGTGTGCGGGATCCTGCGTGGCCAGCACCTCGAGCGCTCCGTGGAGGAGGGTCGTGGCGCCGCTGTAAGCCCCCTCAGCGGCGATGAGCAGGTGCTCGCGGACGAGCTCGCGCGGCAGCGTTCGGGTGCTCGACGCACCGGGCGTTCGTGGCCGCCCGGTGGTGGCCGCCCGGCGACGGGCCTCGGCGCGCGCCCGCTCGCGCCCCTTGTCCGCTCGACGTTGGCGATTCTTCGTTCCCATGGGGCGACCGTAGACAGGGGGTGTCGCGGGGTTCGTGGACCCCGGGTGTCGCGCGCTCGACGGAGGGCGCGCTCATGCGTACGGCGTCAGCAGCTCGGCGATGCGGGTGACAGCGGCGGCGGTGTGCGGGGGTGACAGGTACACGATGCAGATGTCGACGCCGGCCGTCTGCCACGTCTCGACTGCGGGCGCGAGCGTGGCCGGATCGGCCTCGCCGTCCAGGCGCAGGAGCACGGACGTCTCGATCTCGCTCGGATCGCGTCCGATGTCGCTGCAGTGGGCGTGCAGCACGTCGCGCTTGCGGAGCCACTCCGCCGGATCCTGCGAGATCGAGTTCCAGTGCTGGGCCCAGCGGGCGACGGTGCGCAGCGTGCGGCGCTCGCCGTTGCCCCCGATGGCGATCGGCGGGTGGGGTCGTTGCAGCGGCTTCGGCTCGCACCAGGCCTCCTGCAAGCTGAAGTGCTGCCCGCTGAACGTCGAGCGCTCCTGGGTCAGCAGCGACACGATCACCTCGATCGCCTCGTCGAACTGGTCGAAGCGCTCCTTCAGCGGCGGCAGCCGGATGCCGAGCGCGTCGGCCTCGTCCTGGTTCCATCCGGCGCCGAGGCCGAGGATCAAGCGACCACCCGAGATGATGTCGACGGTGGCAGCCATGTTCGCGAGCACCGACGGGTGCCGGTACGGCATGCCGGTCACCTGGCAGCCGATCCGGATCCGGGAGGTGACCGCCGCCAGAGCGGCCAACGTCGACCAGCCCTCGAGGCACGGGCCGGACCGGTCGGAGAAGATCGGCTCGAAGTGGTCGAAGTTCCACGCGCTCTCGAACACGTCGGCACGGTCGGCCTCGCGCCAGACGTCGAGCATCCCCTCCCACGTCGTGTTCATCGGAGCGGTCTTGATCCCGAAACGCATGATCCGGACGGTATCCGCGCGCCCGGACGTCAGGGCAGGCGTGCCTGGATGTGATCGCAGAACGACGCTTCGTCCATCTGTGCGGCCGCCACGGCCTCGATCCAGTCGGAGACCTCGTCCTGATCCGGGAAGTCGAGGTGCACGCCGTTCAAGTGAGCTGTCTCGAGCATGACCAGGAACCCCGTTCGCTTGTTGCCATCGATGAACGGATGGTTGAGGACGATCCGGGCGCACAGCACCCCGAGTCGCTGGTGGTCCGCACGGTAGAGGTCGACGTCGCCGAACCCAGCGAACGGCGCCTGAAGGGCTGAGTCGAGCAATCCCACTCGCACGGATTGCTGCACGATGCGATCGTCGAGCCTGGTCACGGCAGCGTTGATCGCGATCACCGAGTCGATCGACGGAACATGGCGGATCATCCGAGGCGACGCATCACGGTGTCGTAGCGCTGCATGTTCGCGATCGCACGCTCGCGCGTGGCCTCGACGTCGTTCGCGGCGTCGCGCGCCAGTGCGTCGTTGATCTCCTGGTTGATGGAGATGCCCTTGCGCGCCGCGCGCTCAGCGACGAGCGCAGCGACGTCGTCATCGAGCCGGATGGACATCGTCTTGGTCATGGTATGACGATACCAACCCGGATGGCATGGGGCCGGGGACGTGCGGCGTGGATACGATCTGCCCACGTTCCCCCGGCCGAGCTCGGACCGTGGGCCACCACCTTCGGAGGAGCGTGTCGCATGCCCGTCACCGTCGTTGTCGGCACCCAGTGGGGTGACGAGGGCAAGGCCAAGGTCATCGACCTCCTGTCCAAGGAGCACGGCTACGTCGTGCGCTACCAGGGCGGCCACAACGCCGGCCACACCGTCGTCGTCGGCGGCGAGCGGTACGCACTGCAGCTGATCCCCTCCGGCGTGCTCTACGACCACGTCGTGCCGGTGATCGCCAACGGTGTCGTGGTGGATCTGCCGACGCTGTTCGACGAGATCGACCGGCTCGAGGCCCGCGGCGTGACCTGCGAGCGGCTGCAGGTCTCCACGCTGGCCCACCTGATCTTCCCGTGGCACCAGGCACACGACGCGCTGGCCGAGGCGCTGCGCGGCGACGACAAGATCGGCACGACACTGAAGGGCATCGGGCCCGCCTACGCCGACAAGGCACGACGCATCGGCGTGCGCGCCGGCGACGTCGCCGACCGCGCCTCGTTCGCGACAGCGGTCCGCGCCCGGGCGCTCGTCGAGAACGAGTCGCTCGTGCAGCTCGGCGGCGAGCCGCTCGACGTCGACGAGATCGTGGCCCGCTTCGACACCTACGCGGCACGCCTCGCGCCGTACCTCGCCGACACGGTCAGCCTGCTCCACGACGCCGCCTCGGCAGGCCACCACGTGCTGCTGGAGGGCGCGCAGGCGACGTTCCTCGACCTCGACCACGGCACCTATCCCTACGTCACGAGCTCGAACCCGACCGCGGGCGGGGCCTGCGCAGGCAGCGGGTTCGGACCGCGCGACATCGACCGGGTGGTCGGCATCACGAAGGCCTACACGACCCGGGTCGGTGCCGGCCCGTTCCCGACCGAGCTGCTCGACGCCGACGGCGATCGGCTGATCGACGTCGGCCACGAGTACGGCACCGTCACGGGGCGTCGCCGGCGTGCCGGCTGGCTGGATTGCGTGATGCTGCGCCAGGCGGCGCGCCTCAACTCGCTGACCGAGATCGCGCTGACCAAGCTCGACGTGCTCGACGGCTTCGAGTCCGTCAAGGTGTGCACGGGCTACGAGCTCGACGGTGCGCCGGTACGGCACTACCCGGACCGCGCCGAGGTGCTGGCCCGGGTCACGCCCGTGTACGAGGAGCTGCCCGGCTGGGGTGCCGACCTGAGCGGGGTCCGCGAACCGTCCGACCTCCCCGACCCGGCGCGGGCGCTGCTGGCGCTGGTCGAGCGGGAGGTCGGCGTACCGATCAACGTGATCGGCGTCGGGGCTGAGCGCGACGACTACCTGCACTGGACCGCACGGTGATCCCCCGGTACTCGCTGCCGGAGATGCTCGCTGTGTTCAGCGACACGGCGCGGATGGGTCGGTACCTCGAGGTCGAGCTGCTTGCCACCGAGGCCCACGCCGCGCTCGGTGTGGTGCCGAGCCAGGATGCCGCGACCTGCCGCGACCGCGCCCCTGTCGTCGACGACGCGTTCGTCGCCGCCGTCGAGGAGCGCGAGCGCACGACCAACCACGACGTCGCCGCGTTCGTCGACGTGGTCCAGGCCGCCATCGGACCGCCCGCCGGCGCCTGGATCCACTACGGCCTCACGTCCAGCGACGTGGTCGACACCGCATGGTGCTGGATGCTGCGCGACGCCGCCGATCTCTTGCTCGGGGCCCTCGACGACCTGATCGCGACGTTGAAGGAGCTCGCCCTGCGCCATCGGGACACGGTCATGATCGGGCGTACCCACGGTGTGCACGCCGAGCCCACCACGTTCGGTGCCAAGGTCGCGCTCTGGGCGCTCCAGGCCGGGCGGGACCGCGACCGGCTGCGGGCGGCGCGAGCGACCGTCGCCGTGTGCAAGCTCTCGGGAGCCGTCGGCACGTACTCGAACATCGATCCTTCGGTCGAGCGCTTCGTGGCCGACCGCCTCGACCTCGTGCCCGTGCCGGCCACCCAGGTGATCGCCCGCGACCGTCACGCCGAATACCTCTGGGCCTGCGCCGCGATCGGCAACACGCTGGAGTTGATCGCCGTCGAGTTGCGCCATCTCCAGCGCACCGAGGTGCGCGAGGTGCAGGAGGGCTTCCGCCCAGGTCAGAAGGGCTCGTCGGCGATGCCGCACAAGCGCAACCCGATCGCCGCCGAGACGATCACCGGGTTGTCGAGGGTGCTGCGGAGCAACCTCCAGGCCGGAATGCAAGATGTCGCGCTCTGGCACGAGCGGGATATCTCCCACAGCTCTGTCGAGCGGGTGATCCTGCCGGATTCGTCGTTGCTCGCCTACTACGTGCTCCGCCGAGGCATCACGCTGCTCAGTGGATTGCAGGTGTTCGCCGACCGAATGCAGCAGAACCTCGACGCGAGCTACGGCTTGGTCTTCAGTCAACCGGTGCTGCTGGCGCTCGTCCAAGCCGGTGCGACACGAGACGATGCCTACCGCATCGTGCAGGACAACGCGATGCAGGCGTGGGACGAGGAGCGGCCGTTCCGGGAACTGATCGAGGCCGACGGACGGGTCTCGCTCACCGATGACGAGCTGGACCGTGCGTTCGACCTGCGTCGGTCGTTGGCCAACATCGGCACCGTCTTCGAGGCGCTCGACGCGCTCTAGCGATCGTCAGCGGGAGATGCCCGCCTTGCGCAGCACGGCCGGCTCGACGCCGATCTGGCGCCATGCGTTGTAGGAGATCGCGTTGCGCTCGCTGTAGCTCTTGGCGACCTTGACGAATGCCGCCTCCAGCTCCGATGTGTCGACCGACGTCTCGAACGTGGCGAGCTCCTCGGTCAGATCGATACGTTCCTGGATCAGCTTCAACTCGCGGACCGGATCTGCCTCATCGAGCTCCTGCTCGATGACCTCGAGCCGACGACCGATGGATTCAGCGGTGCGCTTGCGACCCCGTTTCGGCTTGTTCGTGCGGAGTGCATCGAGGTAATCACGCACGGCCTTTCCCTCGGAACGACCGACCGCGAGCGCGGCTTTGTGCTCATCGGTCATCGGGCTCTTCGGTCCTCGCTTGGCAGCCATGTCGCCCAGCATAGTTTTCATTTCGGCGATCGACGAGGTTCGCGGTGCGCGTGAAGTCGTGATCGGACAGAATGCAGGTTCATGGACGTCATCGACGAGGCCGATCTGCCACAGCTCGATGACGACCGCCGCGCGCTGCGCCGTCACGTCCTGGAACACTCGCTCAAGCGCGGCGACTTCGTGCTCAAGTCGGGCCGTGCGAGTTCGTGGTTCCTCGACACCAAGCAGACCGCGTGCGACCCGGACGGCATTGTGCTCGTGGCCGACGTCGCCCTCGCCCTACTCCCGGCCGGCGTGTCCGCGATCGGTGGCTTGACGATGGGTGCCGATCCGGTCGCGTTCGGTGTCGCCGCGGTGGCGGCCACGCGCGGCGTGCGGCTGCGCAGCTTCAGCGTCCGCAAGGACGCGAAGGATCACGGGGTGACCGGGCGCGTCGCAGGCGCGCTGCGTCCCGGCGACCGCGTGGTCATCACCGAGGACACCGTCACCCGGGGCACCTCGATGCTCGAGGCCGTCGAGGCCGTGCGCGCGTTCGGCGCCGAACCGGTGCTCGGGATCGCGATCGTCGATCGCGGTGGTACCTGCGGTGAGATGCTCGGCGCCGCGGGTGTGCCGTTCGTCGCGCTGCTGACCGCGCCGGACCTCGGCCACGCGTTCGGCTCCTAGGCTGGCGACGACATGGCCTCTGCTTCCCCGACGATCGTTCTCCAACCACCGCGCCCGATGCTGCGCGGATGGTCGCATGTCGTCGCCTTCGTCGTCGCCGCGTCGCTGTGCGGTGTGCTCGTCGGCCTCGCCCCGGGCGTGCTCGCCCGAACGACGCTCATCGTCTACCTGTCCGGACTCTGCGCGATGTTCGGTGTCAGCGCCCTGTACCACCGGGTCCGATGGTCGGCGCCGGCCCGCGACCTCGTCGGCCGCATCGACCATTCGACGATCTACGCGGCGATCGCGGGCACCTACACACCCGTCGCCGTGCTCGCGCTCGACGGTGGGCCGCGCATCGCTGTGCTCACCATCGTCTGGGTCGGCACCGCCGTCGGCGTGTCGTTGCAGTGGACGCCGGTGACCCTGCCGCGATGGATGTTCACCGCGATGTACGCGGTCGTCGGCTGGGCCGCGCTCGCCGCCGTACCGCAGCTGCACGGATCGTTGGGCACGGCGGGGTTCTGGATGCTGGGTGCCGGCGGTGTGGCGTACACGCTCGGCGCCGTCGTCTACGCCACCAAGCGCCCCGATCCGTGGCCGCGCGTGTTCGGCTTCCACGAGGTGTTCCACCTCTGCACGGTCGTCGGCGCTGGCTTCCACCTCGCCGTCATCGGCCTCGTGGTGCTGCCGCGGGCATGATGGGCCGCGTGACCGCTGAGCACACGGGCAGCCTGCGCGAGTTGTTGCAGCTGGAAGCGCACGGCCCGGACACGTTCGTCGGCAACGGGCTCGAGTACCCGTGGGGCGGCCTGTACGGCGGGCACATCGTCGCCCAGGCGCTGAGCGCGGCGGCGCGCACGGTCGACGACGAGTTCGCGGTGCACTCGCTGCGCGCCTACTTCATCCGCCGCGGCGACTCCTCCGAGCCCGTGCGCCAGGAGGTCGACCGGATCCGCAACGGCCGCAGCTTCGTGACCCGGCGCGTGGTCGCTCGCCAGGCGGTCGGCGCGATCCTCAACCTGGAGGCGTCGTTCCAGCGGGAGGAGTCGGGCGCCGACGTCCAGACCATGGCCGCCCCCGACGTTCCCCAGCCCGACGAGCTAGAGCCCGACAGCTGGAGCCGGCTGTTCGACCGGCGGATGATCCCGCAGGCGCGTCTCGCACCGCCGGCGGTGGGTGCCGGTCGCTCGACCGGCTGGCTGCGCGTCGTCGAAGATCTCGGTCCGGCCGGGACGCTGTCGCAGCGCACGGCGTTCGCCTACCTGAGCGATGACCTGCCGCTCGAAGCAGCGCTGCGGGCCCACCCGGACTGGGGCCCGAAGGTGGGCACCAACACGTTGGAGCTGTTCACGGCGTCGCTGGACCACACGGTGTGGTTCCATCGCCCCCTGCGCGCAGACCGGTGGCACCTCCACGACTTCAGCTGCCACAGCTTCGTCGGTGGGCGCGGCCTCACGATCGGCCACGTGTTCGACCTCGATGGGGTCCACGTCGCCACGGTCGCCCAGGAGATCATCGCTCGCGGCGGCTGACGGTCGCTCACGAGATCCACAGTTGGCTCTCAGGAAGCGTCCAGAGCGCGTCCAGGCTGGACTGGTTGACTGGTCACATGGCGAGCGAGGAAACCACGACCCGCGTGCTGGTGGTCGACGACGAACCGTCGATCCGCGAGCTGGTCCAGACGGTGCTGAAGTACGAAGGGTTCGAGGTCTCGACGGCAGCCGACGGGCGCAGTGCACTCTCGGAGCTCGAGCGATTCCGTCCCGACCTCGTCGTGCTCGACGTGATGTTGCCCGACCTCGACGGCTTCGGCGTGCAGCAGCGGCTGCTCGAACGCGGGCATCGCATCCCGGTCGTGTTCCTCACCGCGCGCGACGCGGTCGAAGATCGAGTTCGCGGTCTGACGCTCGGCGGCGACGACTACCTCACCAAGCCGTTCAGCCTCGACGAGCTCGTGGCGCGCATCCGCGCCGTGCTGCGCCGTACGCAGGGTGCGGTCTCGCCCGGCCGGCTCGTGGTCGACGATCTGTCCCTGGACGAGGAGAGCCACGAGGTGCATCGGGGGAACGACCCGATCGACCTCACGCCCACCGAGTTCAAGCTGCTGCGCTTCCTCATGCGCAACCCGCGTCGCGTGCTGTCCAAGGCGCAGATCCTCGACCACGTGTGGGAGTACGACTTCGGTGGTGACGGCAACATCGTCGAGACCTACATCTCCTACCTCCGGCGCAAGGTCGACCAGGGCCGCGCGCCGTTGATCCACACGGTGCGCGGCGTCGGCTACTCGATACGGCCGGCGCCGAGCACGAGCTGATGTCGCTGCGCAGCCGCCTCACGCTGCTCACGGCACTGACGTTCACCGCCTGCCTCGTGGTGCTGTCCGTCTTGGTGCCGCGCCTCGTGCGCGACTCGCTGGTCGATCGCCTCGACGGCGACCTGCGCGACACGCGTGCCCTCGCCCAGAACGCGTTCGACGTCCGCGGCCAGGGCGGGCCAGGCGGCACTCGCTCGGCGCTGTCGAGCGCGGCCTACGTCGAGCTGCGCGAGGGCGACGGCGAGGTGATCGCCGGCAAGTTCCTCGACGCCCAGAACGACGACCGCAGCGCACCTGACGTTGCCGACGACATCGTCGCCGACGGCACGCCGCACACGGTGGGCTCCCTGGCCGGCGAGAACCCGTCGGAGTGGCGCGTCGCGCTGTACCGGGTCGACATCGCTTCGCCGTTCGGCACGGCGGACGCGCGCTCTGGCGTACTGGTCGTCGCCCTGCCGATGAGCGAGGTCGACGCGACGACCAGCAGCGTGGCGCGCATCGTCTGGCTGACGAGTGGCATCGCGCTCGTGGTGTTGACGTTCGTGGCGTGGTTGGTCACGGGGCTCGGCCTCCGACCGTTGCGGCGGATGGAGCGCTCAGCGGCGTCGATCACCGACGCCGCCGACCTCGGCCGACGCGTCGAGCATCCGTCGGCGCGCACCGAGATCGGCAAGTTGGGCGAGACGATCAACGGCATGCTCGGCCGGCTGGAGACCAGCTTCTCCGAGCAACAGGCCACCGAGGCCAGGCTGCGCCGCTTTGCCGCCGACGCATCGCACGAGCTGCGTACGCCACTGACCTCGATCCGCGGGTACGCCGAGCTGTACCGGCGAGGAGGCAACAACCCCGAGCAGGTCGATCGCAGCATGGATCGCATCGAGCACGAGGCCCGGCGGATGGGCAACCTGGTCGACGACCTCCTGCTGCTCGCCCGGGCCGACGCCGAGCTGCCGCTCGACCACCAGCCGGTCGACCTGCGAACTGTGGTCGTTGGCCTTGCGTCGGACGCTCGCGTCGTCGATCCGGCGCGCACGATCGTGGTGACCGCCGAGCCGTGCACCGTCATCGGCGATCGAGACCGGCTCACGCAGGCTGTGGCCAACGTCATCACCAACGCCAGACTGCACACGCCCGAGGGCTCGCCCATCGAGATCGGGGTGCGGATGGTGCGCCCACCGCTGGACGGGTCCGAGGCGGGACCGGCCCGGGCCGAGGTGACGGTGATCGACCACGGCCAAGGGCTCTCCCCCGACCAGCTGGAGAAGGTGTTCGAGCGGTTCTACCGCGCCGACAAGGCCCGAACCCGCGAGCGGGGTGGATCGGGCCTCGGGCTGTCGATCACGGCGGCGATCATCGAGGCCCACGGGGGCACGGTCACCGCCCACCACACACCCGGTGGCGGGGCCACGTTCGTGCTCGGGATCCCCCTCCTCGGCACGCCCGCGCCTACTTGATGCGAACCTCGCGGGCAGCACCGAAGCGCTGAGCGACGTCGACCCAGTTGGCGATCTCCCACACGGCGTCGACGAAGGCGCCCTTGTCGTTCAGGTACTGCAGGTAGAACGCGTGCTCCCACGCGTCGATCACGAAGAGGGGGATCGAGCCGACCCCGACGTTGCCCTGGTGGTCGTAGATCTGCTCGACGACGAGGCGGCCACCGAGCGGCTCCCACGCGAGAGCGCCCCAGCCCGAGCCCTGCACCGTGGTCGATGCCTGCGTCAGCTGCGACTTGAACGCGTCGAACGAGCCGAACCCGTCGTCGATCGCTGCCGCGAGGTCGCCCTCGGGCTTTCCGCCGCCGTCCGGGCTGAGGTTGGTCCAGAACAGGCTGTGCAGGATGTGCCCGCTGACGTGGAACGCGAGGTTCTTCTCCAGCTGGTTGATCGTGCCGAAGTCACCCGACTCCCGAGCGTTGGCCAGCTTCTCCAGCGTGTCGTTGGCGCCCTTCACGTACGCGGCGTGGTGCTTGTCGTGGTGCAGCTCGACGATCTTGGCCGAGTAGTGCGGCTCCAGGGCGGCGTAGTCGTAGGGCAGGTCGGGCAAGGTGTAGGCGGACATGGGGTCCTCCGTTTCTCAGGCTTTGAATAACCGAAGTGCTTCCGGTGGAAAACCATCCTGCCGGATCGATACCCGACTGTGAACCGGTCACCGCTGTGGCATGTGTCAAGTTTCACGCCAGTAGCTTGCGGGGTATGGCTCAGCCCGACATCGGCGAGATGTTCCGTGCAGCGGTGGCGGTGCAAGCGAACGCCTACGTGCCGTACTCCGACTTCCACGTCGGTGCCGCGATCGTCACGACCCGCGGGACCCTCTTCGCGGCGTGCAACGTCGAGAACGCGGCCTATCCCTCCGGCGTGTGTGCCGAGGCCGGGGCGATCTCGGCGATGGTGTCCGCCGGAGAACGCGAGATCGCCGCGATCCTGACGGTGTGCGAGGGCGAGCTGCTCGGCACACCGTGCGGCAACTGCCGCCAGCGCATCCGCGAGTTCGCGACGCCCGCCACGGTGATCCACGCCGCCAGTGCGGCCGGTGTGCAGCGCACGTTCACGATGGACGAGCTGCTGCCTGCATCGTTCGGACCGGAGCACCTGGGGCGCGGGCGATGAGCGACGACCGCGTGACCGAGGCCCGCCTGGCCTTGCGACTCCTCGATCTCACCGACCTGTCCGACGACGGCACCGCCGCGGACATCGACGCCCTCTGCACCAGAGCGGCCGAGTCGCGAGTCGCCGCGGTCTGCGTGTGGCCGCGCTTCGTCGCCCAGGCGGTCGCGGCGCTCGTCGACAGCGCCGTGCGGATCGCCACCGTCGTCAACTTCCCCCACGGTGGTGCCGACATCGCCGCCGCCGTCGACGAGACGGTCGCCGCGCTCGCCGACGGCGCCGACGAGATCGACGTCGTGTTGCCGTACCGTGCGGTGATCGCTGGCGACCTCGACACGCCGCGCCGCCTCGTCGCCGGCGTGTCAGCCCTGATCGAGCGACCGCGCCATCTCCTCAAGGTGATCCTCGAGACCGGCGAGCTCCCCGACGTGCCGACGATCGCGCTCGCCTCCCGCCTGGCGATCGAGTCCGGCGCCGACTTCATCAAGACCTCCACCGGCAAGACCCCGGTGTCCGCGACACCCGAAGCGGCGCGCACGATGCTCGACGTGATCCGCACCACGGGCCACCGGGTCGGGATCAAGCCGTCTGGCGGCATCCGTGACCTCGACGCGGCCAGCACCTACCTGCAGCTCGCCCGCGACGCGATGGGCGACGGCTGGATCAGCCCGGCCACGTTCCGGTTCGGCGCCAGCGGCCTGCGCGACGCCCTCCTCGCCGTCATCGCCGGCGACGATCCGAGTCCCCCCGGCACCGTCGCCTACTGACCCCCCCTCACTTCTCGGTCGGATTCTGGTCGCTCCAGCGACCAGAATCCGACCGAGAACCTTGGGGCAGGGGTCAGTTCAGGCGGCGGGCGGGTGTGATGAGGCCGGTGGGCGGGGCGACAGCGGCCTGCGCAGCGCTCAGCCGGGCGACGTCCTCGTCGGTGAGTTGGACCTCGACCTCGGCGAGCTCCTGCGCGGCGTCGACCAGCGTGCTCAGCCGCAGCACGTGATCGCGCACCGACGAGTGGCCGAACGTGAGGGCGTGGAGGTCGGGCGACGTCAGTGGCGTCAGTGCCACACGGGCAGCGGTACCGGGTTCCGTCGTGACCGAGACGACCGGCCCGAACAGCGGGTCGCGATGGGCGCGGGCGCTGATCACGCGGGTCCATCCATCGGGCTGCTGCACAGCGCCCAGGCCGGCGGCCGTGAGCAGTCGTTGGAGCTCGGCCGAGTCGAGTGGTCGGCCGTCGTGATCGGACTCCAACGCCTGGTCGGCGAGCACCCGGACCGCGTCGAGATCGACGTCCTCGGGTGCTGCGAGCTCTGGTGGCGGATCAGCTGCCCAGCGTCGCTGGTAGGTCAGCAGCGCGCCCTGGTCGAGCAGGTCGTCCAAGGAGTCCGCCCGCAGCACCCCGGTGCGGCGACAGAGTGCGTCGACCATCGGTGACGCCGGGGTCACGATCACGATCGGCTTGCGCTGCGAGATCCGCCGGGCCAGCGCGGCGAACCGCACCGGGTTCCCGAAGCTGCCGACGGTGAGCAGGATCACGTCGGTCGCCGGATCCTGCTCCCAGTACTCGAGGAGGTCGTTGGCGGAGATGTCGGCCTTGTCGCCCGCGCCGACGAACGTGCTGATCCCGATGCCGCGGGCGGCGAGGCCGTCGAGCACCGCAGGCGCCGCGGTGGGCCCGTCGGTGAAGACGCCGACCCGGCCCGGCAGCGTGACATGGGGCTGGCGGAGGATGCTGAGCCCGACCGCAGGATCGGTGTTGACCACCCCGTAGGCGTCCGGACCGAGCACCCGCATGCCGTAACGGCGGGCCGTGCGCACGAGGCTGCGCACCATGAGCGGTCCGCCCGTCTGGATGTCGCCGGTGCCGCCGGACATCACGACGAACGTCCCGGCGGCGGCATCGGCCCATCGCCAACCGGTGTCGGCGATCTCGTCGGGCGGCAGTTCCAACACCACCACGTCGGTGCTCGGTTCGATCGTGTCGGTGGTACGGCGCGTGCCGGTGAACCCGTCGCCGACGCGCCTGGGATCGTCGGCGGCGACGGAAGCGGGGCGCAGTAGGCGGGAGATGGACGCCACGGTGGCTCGGTGCTCGCGGTCGGCCCGGAGCCGCTCGGACTCCGTGGTCGGTGCGATCGGGAAGTCGATCTCGTACACGCCGTCGTTGAAGCGGCGGTGCACCGAGTAGCCCGCCCGGGTGAACACCTTGAGCATCGCGCTGTTGGTGCCGAGCGTCTCGGCGACGAACCGCTCGATGTCGTTGCGGCGAGCGAGCGAGGCGAGGTGCTCCAGCAGCAACGTGCCGATGCCGTGCCCCTGGTACTCGTCGGCGACGGCGAACGCCACTTCGGCGTCGGTGGGATGGGTGCTGAGCCGCTCGTACTGCCCGAGGCCGACGATCAGGTCGCCGGCCTCGACGACCAGTGCCTCGCGGTCCACGTGGTCGACCTGCACGAAGCGATCGAGCATCGTGTCGCTGAGGCGGGGCATCGGCGTGAAGTAGCGGCGCTGGCGGCTCTGCGGCGACAACGCCTGATGGAACGCTTGAAGTCGATCGGCGTCGCTCGGCTCGATCTGGCGCACGCGAGCGGTGACCCCGCTGGACAGTACGACGTCGACGTCCCACGTCGGTGGAGGAGGCGTCTCGTCGTGCATCGCCCTGCACGGTACGACACCGCTGCGGCCGGTGCTGCCGGGTCGTACCATCGCGGGCGTGTCTGGTCGCCTGCCCCACCTCACCGCCAAGCTCCAGGGCTTCGGCACCACGATCTTCGCCGAGATGAGCGCCCTCGCCGCCGAGACCGGGGCCGTCAATCTCGGCCAGGGCTTCCCCGACTATGACGGGCCCCAGGTCGTGCTGGACGCGGCGAAGGCGGCCATCGACGGTGGGCTGAACCAGTATCCGCCCGGTCCCGGCATGGCCGTGTTGCGCGAGGCGGTGGCCGAGCACCAGCTGCGCTTCTGGGGCCTGGAGTACGACCCGGTGGACGAGGTGTTGGTCACCGCCGGTGCCACCGAAGCGCTGGCTGGGGCGCTGCTCGCCCTGCTCGACACAGGCGACGAGGTCGTGGTCTTCGAGCCGATGTACGACAGCTACCAGGCGTCGATCGCGCTGGCCGGGGCGACCGCGCGACCGGTCACGCTGCGCCCGACCGGCGACACCTACCACTTCGATCCGAGTGAGCTGCAGGCGGCGATCACGGCCAAGACCAAGCTGTTGCTGCTCAACTCGCCGCACAACCCGACCGGGAAGGTCTTCGACGATGGCGAGCTGTCGCTGATCGCCGACCTCGCCGTCGCCAACGACCTGATCGTGATCTGCGACGAGGTGTACGAGCACCTCGTGTTCGGTGGCGCCCGTCACCGCCCGCTGGCGACGATCCCGGGGTTGCGCGAGCGGACGCTCGTGATCTCCAGCGGAGGCAAGACGTTCAACACCACCGGCTGGAAGATCGGGTGGGTCTGCGGCCCGCGAGAGCTCGTGGCCGCGGTGCGCACGGCGAAGCAGTTCCTGACCTACGTGAACGGTGGGCCGTTCCAGCCGGCGATCGCAGTCGGACTGCGTCTCGGCGACGACTACTTCTCCGGGATCGCAGCAGATCTCGAGATCAAACGCGACGCGCTGATGGCGGGCCTCACCGAGGCTGGGTTCACCGTCTTCCGCCCGGATGGTACGTACTTCGTCACCGTCGACATCCGGCCCGTGCAGCCCGACGGTGACGGCTACGCGTTCTGTCGCGGCCTGCCGCATCGTTGCGGTGTGGTCGCGATCCCCAACGTCGTGTTCTACGACGCCGCACACGTGGCCCGCGGCAGGCATCTGGTGCGCTTCGCGTTCTGCAAGCGGATCGAGATCATCCACGAGGCCGCCTCACGATTGAAGGGTCTCTGACGTGCGCATCGCCGCGATCCAGCACGACATCACGTGGGAGGACCGCGACGCGAACTTCGAGCACCTCGCGCCGCTGATCGCCGGTGCCGCAGCATCGGGTGCCGGCCTCGCGCTGCTGACCGAGACGTTCTCGACCGGGTTCTCGATGAGCGCATCCGTCGCCGAACCCGAGGGTGGGCCGTCCAGCCAGTTCCTGCAGGACCAGGCCGAGCAGCACGGGATCTGGATCGGGGGCACCTGCCCGGAGGTGCCCGACGGCGGCGACCCGAGACGGCCCTTCAACTCGTTCGTCCTGGCCGGTCCAGACGCGACGGTGCACCGATACCGCAAGATCCACCCGTTCACGTACGGACGTGAGCACGAGCGATTCTCCGCCGGGGACCAGCTCGTGACCGTCACGGTGGAGGGGCTGCGGCTCAGCCTGTTCGTCTGCTACGACCTGCGCTTCGCCGACGAGTTCTGGCGGCTGGCGGGCGACACCGACGTGTACCTGGTGCCGGCCAACTGGCCGGCGCCGCGGCGGCTGCACTGGCAGACGCTGCTGCAGGCCCGAGCGATCGAGAACCAGGCCTACGTCGTCGGCTGCAACCGCGTCGGCTCGGCGCCGGGCAACGAGTACGTCGGCGACAGCCGCATCGTCAGCCCGCTCGGCGAGCTGCTCGCCACCGCCGCTGGCGGCGAGAGTATCCTGCTCGCCGACGTCGACGCGGCGACGGTGGCCGACGTCCGCGACACCTTCCGCTTCCTCCCCGACCGCCGCTGATCCCAGCGCTCAGGGGAGGGGTTTGGCGAGGAGGCTGACGAGCACGCCGTAGTCGGTCTCCTGCTGGCCGACCTCGGTGAAGCCGAGCCGGTGGTGGAACCGCAGCGAGCCGTCGTTGCGCGGGCGCAGGTTCACCTCGAGCAGGAACCACGCGGCGTTCGCACGTCGTTCGACCTCGGCGTACAGCCCGGCGCCGACGCCTCGGTTGCGGGCGGACTCGTCGACCGCCACGCGATCGAGGTACACGAAGTCGTCGTAACGCTCGGCGAACCACCGGTAGTTGACGCTGCCGTAGTCGGCCCCGGGACCGAGCACGAGACAGAACCCGACGAGCTCGTCGTCGAGGGTGGCTGCGAGCGACACGACGGACTGATCGAGCAGCCGGGCGAGCAACGCGGCGTCAGCCGCGCCGACCGCCGGCACGTTGGCGTTGTTGATCGCCTCGATCGTCGTCAAGTCGGTGGGGAGCAGGTCGCGGATGACGACGTCGGGCACGGTCGGTGACCCTACCGAGAGCATCCATGACGCTCCGTGGTCCGGCGTGCTTGGTGGGTGAGCAGGCCGGTAGCGTGCGAACCCCATGCCGGAGCGAGCGTTGATCCACGCGGAGCAGTTGCGCAAGGTGTACGGCGACTTCACCGCGGTCGATGGGATCGACGTCGAGGTCCTGTCGGGCGAGGCGTTCGGCTTCCTCGGGCCCAACGGCGCAGGCAAGAGCTCGACGATGCGGATGATCGGCACGACGTCGCCGATCTCGGGCGGCACCCTCTCGATCTTCGGTCTCGATCCGGCCCGCGAGGGCCCGGCGATCCGGGCACGCATGGGCGTCGTGCCCCAGCTCGACAACCTCGACGGCGAGCTGACCGTCGAGGAGAACCTCTGGATCTACGGGCGCTACTTCGACATCCCTCGCGCCGAGTGCAAGCGGCGGGCCGCCGAGCTGTTGGAGTTCGTGCAGCTCGCCGATCGGGCCACGAGCAAGGTCGAACCGTTGAGCGGTGGCATGAAGCGCCGGCTGACGATCGCCCGCTCGTTGATCAACCAGCCACAGCTGATCCTGCTCGACGAACCGACGACCGGCCTCGACCCGCAGGCGCGCCACATCCTCTGGGAGCGGCTGTACCAGCTGAAGCAGCAGGGCGTCACCCTCGTGCTGACGACGCACTACATGGACGAGGCCGAGCAGCTCTGCGACCGCCTGGTCGTGATGGATCACGGCCAGATCGTGGCCGAGGGGTCACCTCGGCAACTGATCGACAAGTACTCGACGCGGGAGGTGCTGGAGCTGCGGTTCGCCGCCGGCACCAACACCGAACGGTCCGCGCACGTTGCCGGGATCGGCGAGCGCCTGGAGGTGCTGCCCGACCGGGTGCTCGTGTACGACGACGACGGCGATGCTGCGCTGTCCGCGGTGCACGCCCGCGGTGTCGTCCCGGAGAGCGCACTGGTGCGACGCAGCTCGCTCGAGGACGTGTTCTTGCACCTCACCGGACGATCGCTCGAGGACTGAGTGTCCACCCCTGCGTCGTTCCGTGTCGTCGAGGGTCACTGGCTCTGGTTCCGTCACGTCTGGCGGGGCAGCATCCTGACCGGGTTCCTCCAGCCGCTCCTGTTCCTCGCCGGGATGGGCCTCGGCGTCGGAGCGCTCGTCAGCGCGAACGGCAGCGAGGCAACGATGCTGGACGGCGCGTCGTACGTGGCCTTCATCGCCCCAGGGCTGCTGGTGGCGACGGCGATGATGACCGCCTCGGGCGAGGCCACCTGGCCCGTGCTCGACAACTTCACGTGGACGCGCGGCTACGAGCGGATGATCACCGCACCACTGTCGGTCGGCGCCATCGTCGCCGGGCAGATCTACTGGTGGGTCATCCGCCTGACGCTGATGGCGCTCGCCGTGTCGGCGGCGATGTTGCTGTTCCCCGACGCCCGCAGCTGGGGGTTGGTGCCGGCGATCCCGGCGGCGGTGCTGTGCGGGCTCGCCTTCGCCACGCCCATCGGAGCGTTCTCGGCGGCGCAGCCGGCCGGCAGCGCGGGTGCGTTCGCCGTGCTCACGCGGTTCGTGATCACACCGCTGTTCCTGTTCGGCGGCGTGTTCTTCCCGGTGTCGCAGTTGCCCGGGTGGCTGCGGGCGGTGGCATACGCGACACCGCTGTACCACGGCGTGGAGCTGTGCCGCGGGTTCACCCTGCACACGCTCGGCGCCGCCGATGCGCTCGTTCACCTCAGCGTGCTGCTCGCCTATGTGGTGGCCGGCACCATCGTCTGCTACCGCCTCTTCCGCCGCAGGCTCTTGTCATGACGGATGCGATCCGACCGCCGCTGCTGCGGGTCGTGCCGCCGATCTGGCGTTCCGCGCGCCGACCGCAACGGCTGATGGAACGGGCCGTGATGGTCTACCGCCGCACGCCGATGATCCTGCTCAGCGGCTTCTTCGAGCCGCTCTTCTACCTGCTGTCGATCCGCGTCGGCTTCGGGGCGCTCGTCGGTGACGTCTCCTACGCGGGCAACACCTATGACTACGCGACGTTCGTCGCGCCGGCGCTCATGGCGGCGTCGGCGATGAACGGCGCCGTGTACGACTCGACGATGAACGTGTTCTACAAGCTGCGTCACGCCCGCACGTACGACGCGGTGCTGGCGACGCCGCTGACCGCTGGCGACGTGGCGCTCGGCGAGATCGGCTTCGCCGTCGTGCGGGGCGTGCTGTACTCCACCGGCTTCTTGGTCACGATCGTCGCACTCGGGATGGCCGAGAGCCCCTGGGTGGTCCTGACCGTGCCGTTCTGCATCCTCATCGGGTTCGCGTTCGCATCGGTCGGGATGGCCGCGACGACCTATCTCCGGTCGTGGAGCGACTTCGATCTGGTACCGACGGTCATCATGCCGATGTTCCTCTTCTCGGCGACCTTCTACCCACTGTCCAGCTACGGCGACTGGGGCTGGATCGTCCAGTTCAGCCCGCTGTACCACGGCGTGGCACTCGTGCGGGCCGCCAGCCTCGGCCACTTCACGATCGGGATGTTCGGCCACATCGCGGTCCTCGGTGGCCTCGCCGCGATCGGGCTGACGATCAGTGCCCGCCGGATCGAGGCGCTGCTGTTGACCTGATCCCGCCGTCAGCGGACCGCCCGCACACTCGCCCCGTGAACGACCTTTTCGACAAGGCGAAGGACAAGACGGTCGAGCTGGCGGGCAAGGCCGGCGACAGCATCAAGGATCTCGTCGAGAAGGTGAAGGGCGACAAGGATGACGGCGCCGCGGACGCCGGCGCCCAGTAGCGGCCAGTCAGCCCCAACCATCGCGTCGGATCGCCTCGCCGTCGGCGTCGAGGGTGCGGCCCTTCCAGCGCAAGGCCCCCGGCGTCTTCGACAGTCGGGCAATGACGTCCTGCATCGGCGTGCCGTCGAGCTCGATGATCGCGCCGCGTTCGGTCAGGTGTGGATCGGCGGCGACGTCGGCCATGTCGTACACCGGTCCGGCCGCTGCGTCAGCGGCCTCCATCGCCGCGATCACCTCCTCGCGCGTGCGGATCGCGCACCACGCGGCCATGCGCGACTCCATCTCTTCGCGGTGGCGCACCCTGGCGTCGAACGTGGCGAAGCGCTCGTCGCCGCCGAGGCCGAGCAGGTCGGCCACGCGCAAGGCGACCGAGTTGCTGCTCGCCGAGATGCCCACCCAGCGGCCGTCCGCGCACCGGTAGGTGCCCCGAGGCACCGAGTAGGGCAGGCCCGAACCCAGCCGTGGCTGCTGCTCCCCGGTGACGCCGAACAGCGACACCAGCGGCGACATGATCGACAGGATCGACTCCAGCAGGTTGACGTCGACGACCTGACCCACGCCGCTGTGGAGCGCGACCATCGTCGCGAAGGCGGCCGCGAGCCCAGTCAGCTCGTCGGTGAGCGCGATCGGCGGCAGGGTCGGCGCGCCATCGGGTTCGCCGTTCAGCGCGGCGAACCCGGACATCGATTCGGCGATCGTGGCGAACCCGGCCCGCGACCGGTACGGCCCGTCCTGCCCGAACCCGCTGACCCGCGTGACGACCAACGTCGGGTTGGCAGCGATCAGGTCGTCGGGAACCAGGCCGAGCCGTTCGAGCGCGCCGGGTCGAAAGTTCTCGACCAGCACGTCGGCCTCGCGCAGCAGCCGGCGCAGGACGTCGAGGTCGTCGGGGTCCTTCAGGTCGAGGCAGATCGCGCGCTTGTTGCGGTTGCACATCTGCCACCAGAGCCCGCTGCCGTCGCGCGGGTCGCGCCACGCCATCTCGCGCAGGCTGTCGCCGCCCGGACGCTCCACCTTGATGACGTCGGCCCCGAAGTCACCGAGGTGGCGGGCACAGTTGGGGCCGGCGATCACGGTCGACACGTCGACGACGCGCAACCCGGCGAGCGGCCCGAGCGTCGGACCGTTCACGCGTTGGCCCACGACGCGATCAGGTCCGCCGCCTCGCCGACCTCGTCCGTGCCGCCGGCGAAGCACAGCCGCAGCCAGGCATCGCCACGCGCCAGGTCGAAGTCCGCACCCGGTGTCGTGGCGACGCCCAACTCGTGCAACCAGTGCTCGGCCAGTTCCATCGAACCGACGCAACCGTGTGCGGTGGCGATCTCCGACACGTCCGCGTAGACGTAGAACGCTCCGTCGGCGTCTGCGGTGCGGGTGATGCCCGCCCGCTCGAGCCCGGCGAGCAACGTGCGACGGTTGTCGGCGTAGCGCTGCACGTGGCGGTCGAGCTCGTCCTGGCAGTCGAACGCGGCAAGGCCGGCGACCTGGCTGACTGCCGGCGCGCAGATGTAGAGGTTCTGCTGGAGGCGTTCGACCGCATCGAGCAGCCCGTCGGGCACGACCATCCAACCGAGCCGCCACCCGGTCATCGAGAAGTACTTCGAGAAGCTGTTCACGACGACGGCCTCCCGGGTGAACCGCAACGCTGTCGACGCCGGACCCTCGAACGTCAGACCGTGGTAGATCTCGTCGGAGACCAACAGGATGCCCTCGGCAGCGCAGTAGGTGCAGAGGGCAGCGAGGGCATCGTCGTCGAGCACGGTCCCCGTCGGGTTGGAGGGAGACGCGAGGATCAGCCCGTCCAGCCGTCCGGCCTGAGCTTGCACGTCGTCGAGCACCGTCGGCGTCGGCGCCCACCTGGTGGATTCGTCGACGGGGATCGGCACCGGCTGGACGCCGAGCGCGTGCAGCGCGTTGCGGTACGGCGGGTAGCCGGGTTCGAGCACTCCGACGCGGTCCCCGGCGTCGAAGCACGCCAGGTACGCGAGTGTGAAGCCCGCCGATGCACCTGCGACGACCAGCACGCTGGCGCGGTCGACCTCCACGCCGTACCAGTCGTGGTAGTGGCGAGCGATCCGAGCGCGCAGCGCCGGGAGGCCGGGCGCGTTCGTGTAGCCCAACGTCTGCGGGTGCAGCACGGCCCGAGCGGCCGCGTCGCGTGCTCCTGCGGGTGCGGGCGTCGCCGGTTGGCCGACCTCGAGGTGCAGGACGTGACGACCCTGGACCTCGAGCTCGCTCGCCAGTCGAGCCATCGCCATCGCGCGGAACGCGGGCACGGCGTCGGCCCGTGCCGACGGTCGCGTCATCGCAGCGCGATCGTGAAGCACCGATCGCTCAGCTCACCCATCGCGTAGGACGAGTAGTCCAGACCGAAGTCGCTGTAGAGATGGCGGCACTTCTCGCTCCACTCGAGCGCGCCGGGCGCGGAGATGCGGTGCACGACCTGCATCACGCCACCCTCGTAGACCCGGTACTCGGCCCAGGTGCCGGGGAAGTCCTTGACGCAACCGACCTCGATGCTCGGCACGCCGTCGGTGGTCCGGCGCACCCGGTGGCGGTGGGTGTGGCCGGAGGTGTAGGCGATCACCGCACGGCGCCTCCCGATGAGCTCGGCGAGCGCGTCGCTGGCCTCGGGACGCAATCCGAAGTAGTTGTCGCCGCGGACCCCCGACCCTTCGCTCTCCCCGATCCACTGGTGGTGGTGCCCCATCACCATCAGCGGCCCGTCGGCCTCGGCGGCGACGGTGTCGAGCCACTCGAGCTGCTCGGCTGAGATCGTGCCCTGTTCGCTGTAGTGGATCGCGGTGTCGAGCATCGCCACCCGCACGCCCGGGAGCTCCACCAGGTGGGCTCCCTCGTAGTCGTGCTGGCCGCGGTACGCGTCGTGGTTGCCGCGCACGACGTGGAGGCGATCCCCGAACGCGCCGCGGTAGCAGGCCTCGAACGCGGCGAACTCCTCGGGCTCGCCGTCGTTGGTGAGGTCGCCCTTCACGAGTACCGCGGCCGGTTCAATCGCGCGGATCTCGGCGACCGCGCCACGGTTCATCACGACCGGGTACGGCTCTTCGCCGGGGTTGGGGCGCAGGATCGGGCCCTCGGCCGAATCACCGATCCGGCCGCACTCGCGCTCGCCGAAGTGCACGTCGTTGGTGGTGGCGAACGTCGTGAGCCGTTCC
Source organism: uncultured Ilumatobacteraceae bacterium (assembly GCA_964565705.1). Taxonomy (GTDB): domain Bacteria; phylum Actinomycetota; class Acidimicrobiia; order Acidimicrobiales; family Ilumatobacteraceae; genus CAZMGD01. The sequence goes on from CAZMGD010000053.1 coordinate 27,141, forward strand.
CCGGGCGGCGTGGCGAGCGTGTGGACGTCGACGCCGAACACCCGGTAGTCCGAGTCCGCGCTCAGCCCGTCGAAGCGCAAGTGGCCCCGCTCGGTGTGCACCTCGATCAGGTCATCAGCGACCGTGGTGATCTCGATGCGATCGGGGACCGGTCCGCTCGATCCGGTCAGCTCCATGGCGTACGTCCGCTCAGTACCAGGGACGGTCGCGGCGGGCGGCGACCGGCCGACTCCACCACCGTCCGCTGAAGCGCCATGGTCCGGCCCGGCGGACCGCGTCGTCGGCCATCACGACGGGTCGTGGCCACAGTGCTTCGACAGCGGCGACGATCGCCGCCGCCTCATCGTCCGTCGGCGCAGGACTGATCTCGGCGGCTGCCACGGCGCTCAACGTATCGCAGCCCGCCGCCGATGGGGCAACCGGCCCGGCCCCCATCCCCGCGGTGTCAGAAACCTCGCCGCGGTGAGCCAGATCAGCAAGCCCGGGCTTCTGACACCTCGACGCGAGCGGAGCGAGCCACTCAGAGTGGCATGTTGCCGTGCTTGCGGCGCGGTAGTTCCTCGCGCTTGGTGCGCAACATCTCGAGGCCGGCGATGATCTTGATCCGGGTCTCCGCGGGATCGATGACGTCGTCGATGATGCCTCGCTCGGCGGCCGCGTACGGGTTGGCGAAGCGCTCGGTGTAGTCGGCCACCAGCTCGGCGCGGCGGGCGATCGGGTCGGCGGCCTGCTGCAGCTCGCGGCGGTAGACGATCTCGACCGCGCCCTGCGGGCCCATCACGGCGAGCT
>CAZMGD010000054.1:0-27190 GCA_964565705.1 uncultured Ilumatobacteraceae bacterium
GGGCCCGACGTCACCAACGTGGAGCCCGGCGACTTCGTGGTCCTCAACTGGCGGGCCGTGTGCGGCACCTGCCGCAGCTGCCTGAAGGGCAAGCCGCAGTACTGCTTCAGCACGTTCAACGCGACGCAGAAGATGACCCTGACCGACGGCACCGTACTGTCGCCGGCACTCGGCATCGGCGCGTTCGCCGAGAAGACCCTTGTCGCCGCCGGCCAGTGCACGCCGGTGAACCCGGCCGCTCCCCCAGCGACCGCCGGCCTGCTCGGTTGCGGCGTGATGGCCGGGATCGGCGCGGCGATGCTGACCGGCAACGTGCAGCGCGGCGACACCGTCGCCGTGTTCGGCTGTGGCGGCGTGGGCGACGCGGCGATCATGGGCGCCAGGCTCGCCGGGGCGCGCACGATCGTCGCCGTCGACCTCGACGACACCAAGCTGGCGTGGGCCAGGGAGTGCGGCGCGACGCACACCGTCAACGCCGGCGCCGGCGATCCGGTCGAGGCAGTGAAGGCGGCGACCGGCGGGTTCGGCGCCGACGTCGTGATCGAAGCGGTCGGCAACCCACGGGTGCTCGAGCAGGCGTTCTTCTCCCGCGACCTGGCCGGCACGGTCGTGCAGGTCGGCGTGCCGACGCCCGACATGACGTTCCCGTCGATCCCGATGATCGAGTTCTTCGGCCGCGGCGGCGCGCTCAAGCCGAGCTGGTACGGCGACTGCCTGCCGAGCCGCGACTTCCCGATGCTGATCGAGCTCTACCTGCAGGGCCGCCTCGACCTCGACCGCTTCGTGTCGGAGACGATCTCGCTGGATCAGGTCGAGGACGCGTTCCACAAGATGGAGAAGGGCGAAGTGCTCCGCTCGGTCGTGGTCCTGTGAGCATCGAACTCGTCACGACGGACGGGATCTTCGCCCTCGACGGCGGCGAGTGGGAGGTCACGAACAACATCTGGCTGGTCGGTGACGACCGCCAGGTGCTGATCGTCGACGCCGCCCACGACGCCGACCGGATCGACAGCGCGGTGAACGGGCGGCGGGTGAAAGCGATCGCCCTGACCCACGGGCACAACGACCACATCAACGCCGCGCTCGCCCTGCAGGATCTGGTCGACGCGCCGATCTTCCTCCACCCCGCCGACCAGATGCTGTGGGAGGTCGTCTACCCGGGCACGAAACCCGATCGGACGCTGGCTGCCGGCGACGTGCTGACCGCCGGTGGCGTCGAGCTGGGGGTGTTCCACACGCCGGGCCACTCCCCCGGCTGCTGCTGCTTCCACGCCGAAGCCGCCGGCGTGCTGTTCAGCGGTGACACGCTCTTTTGCGGCGGTCCCGGTGCGACCGGACGCAGCTTCAGCGACTTCCCGACGATCATCGACTCGATCCGCGAGCAGCTGCTCGCGCTGCCGCCGGAGACGATCGTGCACACCGGCCACGGCGACTCCACCACGATCGGCGCCGAGGCCCCCCACCTCGAGGAGTGGATCCACCGCGGTCACTGACAGGTTCTCGGGAGTGTTTTGGCTGCCAGGGCAGCCAAAACACTCCCGAGTTCGCTGGGTCGCGTCGGGGGGCTACCGGCGTGCGGGGTCGAGGCCGGGGATGCTCCAGCCGGTGTCGTCGGTCCGCAGCTCGAGCAGGTCGTGGCGCAGCCGGTCGACGAGCGCGGCGAGGTGCCGCCGATCGTCGTCCGACCAGCTCGCCAGCGCGGCTTCGAAGTCGTTGCGGGCGATCGCCTCGACCCGCGCCAGCACCGCCTTGCCCTGGTCGGACACCGTCAAGCGGCTGATCCGACCGTCGTCGGGGTCGGGCTCGCGCAGCAGCAGCCCGTGATCCTCCAGCGGGCGCACCTGGCGGCTGATCGTCGATTGGTCGACGTCGAGCCGCCGGCCGAGCTCGCCGATCGTGGAGCCGTCGTGACGCAGCACCATCCGCAGCGCCTGCAGACCGGCAGCGGTGACCGGCACGTCGAGCGCCCGCCGCAACCGCTCGCGCTGACCTGCGCTGCGACCGCTCTGGCCGAGCAGCTGCATGAAGTCGTAGACAGCGTCGGCGGCGCTGCGATCGGCGTCGGTCACCCGCCCGACGGTAGTGGGCTCAGGGGTACAACTCCTCGGCCACCCGCTTCAAGCCCTCGCGCCACGTGACCGTGCACGGTCCGGCGGCGGCGACGCGCGACTCGACGTCGGCATACGAGCCACGCAGGGTGCCGGGCGTGACGACGACGTTCACCGTCGCCGGCTTCCCGAGCAGCTCGCTCATGTAGGCGGCCCACTCCTGCACGCTGACCTGCTCGTCGCCGGCCCAGTTGACGATCGTCGCCGGCACCGACGCCGCGGCGAGCAGCCCTGCCAACTGAGCGTTGATGTCGTCCTGATGGATCGGCTGGTAGGTGCACGGATCCCATCGGGTCGTGATCGGCCGGCCCTCGGCGACAGCCTGGAGGTGCTGCGTCGGGAGGCCGCCGTTCGGGCCGTAGGACGCGTTCATGCGCGCGATGATCACCGGCAGGTCGAGGATGCGGGCCATGGTGCGAGCGACCGCCTCCTGGCCGATCTTCGACACGGAGTACGGCGGTGTGAACGCGTTGACGTCGCCGAGCGCGTCCGTGGTCTTGAACACGTGCAACGGATCCTCGACCGGCTTGTACACCGACTGGGTGGACATCACCAGCGCCGACGCGTAGTCACGGCAGTGATGGAGCAGCAGGCCGGTGGCCTCCGCGTTCTGGCGGATCGCCTCGTCGTAGTCCATCGACTGCGGCACCATGTACGCGGCGAGGTGGGCCAGGTGGTCGGCATCGGTCGGGATGCCGCTGAAGTCGGCATCGCCGAGATCGGACACGACCGGGCGGATGCCGGCGGCCTCCACCCGGGCCAACGAGCCCTCGGCGGTGAACCGGGCGACGCCCCACACGTCGTTGTCCTTGGCCAGGAACTCGGCCATCGGGAACGCGATCTGACCCGTCACTCCGGTCACGACGATCTTCTTGCCGCGCAGCGGCTCCACGGTGCTCATCACGACCGAGCATTGCCGCGAGCTGCGACCCACAACGACTTCTGCGCCCCCCGGGCCGCTACGAACGAGCGCTGTCGGCGCCGGCCGCCACGAACACGGCCCGCGCCCAGGCGTAGTCGGCCTTGCCGCTCGCGGTGCGGCCGATCTGGGGCACGAGGCGCAGGTCGCGCGGCACCTTGTAGCCGGCGATGAACGCACGGGCGTGTGCACTCAGCTCTTCCACGGTCGGGTTCGTGCCCTCGCGGGCCTGCACGACCGCGGCGACGCGCTGACCGAAGCGCTCGTCGGGGACTCCGACGACGACCACGTCGGCGACCGCGGGGTGGCGCTTGAGCGCGGCCTCGACCTCGTCGGGGTACACCTTCTCGCCGCCGGTGTTGATGCACGCCGAGCCGCGCCCGAGCAAGGTGATCGTGCCGTCCGCCTCCACCGTGGCGAAGTCGCCGGGGATGACCCAGCGCACACCGTCAGGATCGGGCACGAACGTGGCGTCCGTCTTGGCCTGGTCCTTGTAGTACCCGAGCGGGATCGCGCCCTTGCGGGCCAGGCGGCCAACGGCACCCGAGCCGGGCTCGACCGGGCGCATGTCGTCGTCGAGCACCGCCATGTTGGCCGACAGGCGGAAGTTCTGGCCCGCACCGGCCGGCGACGCGCTGGCGCCGGTCTCGGAGCTCCCGACGCTGTCGGAGATCATGATCCCCGGGAACCTCTGGCGGTACTGCTCCTTGACCACCTCGGAGAACAGCGCACCACCCGAGCCGATCGACGTCAGGCACGACACGTCGAGGTCGAAGTCGGGACGATCGAGGGCTTCGATCAGAGGGCGGGCGATCGCATCGCCGACCACCATCACCCGGCTGCAGCGCTCGGCGGCGATCTCCCGCCAGACCTCCATCGGGTCGAACCCGTGCGCGCCGTACAGCACCGCCGCACCACCCATGTACATGCCGATGTACATGCCCCACTGCGCGGCGCCGTGCATGATCGGGGCGACGATCATCGTCGTCAGGTTGACGCTCTCGGGCAGCAGCCGCGATCGCAGCTGCTCGGGGTCGGTGACCGGCCCGCCCATGAACGACATCGACATCAGCGCGGCCTCGAACAGATCTGCATGGCGCCACATCACGCCCTTCGGCATGCCGGTCGTGCCGCCGGTGTAGAGCATGTAGAGGTCGCCGGGGTCGCGCTGGATGTCGAGCGGCGCGTCGCTCTCGGCGGCGAGCACCTCCTCGTAGCGCACGGCGCCGGGGTACACGCCGTCGTCGACCGGGGTGCCGTCCTCCAGCACGATGACCTGCCGCAGCACCGGCAGCCGGTCGCGGATCGCGGCGAGCGTCGGCAGGAAACCCCGCTCGACCACGACGACCTCGCTGTCGCTGTCGGCGAGCACGTAGGCCAACTCCTCGGCGACGTAGCGGTAGTTGATGTTGATCTCCGCCGCCCGCACCTTGTACGCAGCGAGCAGCGCCTCGACCCACTCGACCCGGTTCCACGAGTAGATGGCGACCTTGCCGTCCTTGCCGACCCCGACCGACTGCAGGTGACGAGCCAGCCGGTTGGCCCGGCGGTCCAGCTCACCGAACGTCCGGCGAGTGCCGCCCGACACGAGCGCGAGGCGATCGGGCACCTCCTCGGCCACGACTTCGAACAGGTCAGCAAGGTTCAGCACACGCGCCATCGAGAGCACTCTCCAGATCGAAACAACTTGACCAGGTCTAGCAAGATGCCCCGCGATGTCCACCGCCGCAGACCATGCCGATCTCCACCATCCGATCCTGATGGCCGACCTGGTCGCGGCGGTGCTGAACCGCGGCGGCGAGCACCCGGTGATGCACCTGCGCGACGCCGACGGGACGATCAGCACGGTCTCCTACAGCCAGATGCGCGACGCGATCAGCCGTTACGCGCAAGCGCTCGCCGGGCTGGGGTTCGGCCAGGGCGACACGATCTCGCTGCTGTCGGCCAACCGGCCCGAGGTGCTCTACACGCTCGGTGCCAACTCGATGGTCGGCCTGCGCGGAACGGCGATGCACCCGCTCGGCGCGCTCGACGACCATCACTACGTGCTGGAGGACGCGGCGATCGGCGCGCTGATCTTCGACGCCGAGAAGTACGGAGCCAGGGCGGCGGCGCTGCGCGAGCGCCTCCCCAACCTGCGTCTCCTCTCGCTCGGGCCGAGCGACGTACCCGGCGTCGTCGACCTCACCGCTGCGGCAGCCGGGTACGGGCCACAGCGCCTCGTGCCGCCTCGCGTCGACCCCGAAGACGTCGGTTCGCTGACCTACACCGGCGGCTCGACCGGCCGCCCGAAGGGCGTGATGAGCACGTACCGCGGTGGCCTGTCGATGACCCAGATCCAGATGGCCGAGTGGCAGTGGCCCGACCCGCTGGTGCACCTGATCTGCACGCCGCTCAGCCACGCCGGCGGCGCGTTCTGGATCCCGGTGCTGCTGCGCGGCGGCTCGTTCGTGGTGCTGCCGACGTTCACACCGGCATCGTGGCTGGAGGCGATCGAGACGTTCCGGGTCACGAGCACGATGATCGTGCCGGCGATGCTCTACGCGATCCTCGACCACCCCGATCTGACGACCCGCGACACGTCCAGCCTCCAGTCGCTGTACTACGGCGCCTCGCCGGCGTCGCCGAGCCGGCTGGCGCAGGCGCTGCGCCACTTCGGGCCCGTGCTGTACCAGTTCTACGGCCAGAGCGAGGCCCCGATGACGCTGACCGTCCTGAAGAAGGAGGACCACGACCCGGACCACCTCGATCGCCTCGCCTCCTGCGGCAAGCCCGTCCCATGGGCGGAGGTCGCGCTCCTCGACGCCGACTGCAACCCGGTCGCGCCCGGCGAGGCGGGCGAGATCTGTGCTCGCGGCCCGATCGTGATGAAGGGCTACTGGAACAAGCCCGAGGAGACCACCGAGGCGTTCGCCGGCGGCTGGCTGCACACCGGCGACGTCGCCCGCGAGGACGCCGACGGCTTCTGGTACATCGTCGACCGGACGAAGGACATGATCGTGTCGGGCGGCTTCAACGTCTTCCCCCGCGAGATCGAAGACGTCCTGACCTCGCATCCCACGGTCGCCGCGGCGGCGGTGATCGGCGTGCCCGACGAGAAGTGGGGCGAGGCGGTCAAGGCGGTCGTCGTCGCCCGGCCGGGCGAGACCGTCGATGCCGACGAACTGATCGCACTGGTGCGCGACCGCAAAGGCCCGGTCTACGCGCCGAAGTCGGTCGACGTGGTCGACGCCTTACCCCTCACCCCCGTCGGCAAGACCGACAAGCCGACGCTGCGCACCCGCTACTGGGGCGACACCGGGCGCCGCGTACACTGACCAGTCGAGCCGACCAGTGCCGCGAGCGCAGCGAGCCCTCGTCGGCCCTGCGGGCGCCGCCCCCGGGCCTGCACGCACGAGCACTGCCGGCGGCGTCCGCCGCGTGAACTAGGAACGACCCGTGACCGACTACTCCTTCATCACCGTCGACGCGCCGGCCGAGCTCGTGCGCCGGATCAGCCTCAACCGGCCGGAGAAGCGCAACGCGATCTCGACGCCGCTGCGCGCGGAGCTGTTCGCCGCCCTGCAGGCCCACGACGTCGACGACGAGGTGCGGGTCACGATCCTGCGCGGCGCGGGCGAGAACTTCTCGTCGGGCTACGACCTCGGCGGAGGCGGGCTGATGGAGGACCCGCCGTACTACACGTCACCCGGCGACGGATCGTGGTCGCGCCACGTCACCGAGGGCTGGTTCTCGATCTGGGACCTCGCCAAGCCGGTGATCGCCCAGGTGCACGGCTACGCGATCGCCGGGGCGACCGAGCTGGCCCAGGCCTGCGACCTCGTCTACGTCGCCGACGACGCTCGCATCGGCTATCCGGTCGTCAAGGCGGCGAGCCCGCCCGACTGGCCGTACCACACCGCCCTGTTGGGCATGCGCCGGGCGATGGAGCTGATGCTGACCGGCGATGACATCACCGGCGCCGAGGCCGTCGCGATCGGGTGGGCCAACCGGTCGTTCCCGGCCGCCGATCTCGAGGCCGAGGTGCTGCGGATCGCCAAGCGGATCGCCGCGATCGCCCCCGACCTGACCCAGATCAACAAGCGCGGCGTGCACCGCCAGAACGACATCCTCGGGGCTCGGGCCGCGATCCGCGCCGGCTCCGAGCTGCAGGCGCTGGCCGGCCATCAGGCGTCCGTCGCCGCCTTCCGCGCCGACCCCCTCGGCACGATGAAGCGGATCAACGCGGCCGGCTCGTAGCTGTCCGCGTCTGAAAGACGATGCCGGTCTGACCCGCCGTCGGTGAGCATCACCGGGGGCTGTGAGGATCCAGGTCGTTCAGACAGCGATGTTCGTTCAGACTTGGACGTCGCGCGTGCCGGCGAGGTCGGCGGCCAGCTCGAACTCCTCGGGCCGCTCGGCGCGCACGATCAAGCCGGTGAAGCCGCGCGTCGTCCACGGCTCCCACCGCGAGCGGATCCGGTCCACCGAACCGATGAGGGCACCGTCGTCGTGGTACTCGTCGGGCACCGCGGCCACCGCCTCCTCCTTGCGGCCCGCCAGCCACAGCTCGTGGATGCGCGCCGCGGCCTCGGGGAACCCGCGGCGGGCCATCGCCTCACGGTGGTAGTTGTGCGTCGCGCTGCCCATGCCACCGACGTACATCGCGGTCAGCGGCTTCATCGAGGCGATCGCGCCGGCGATGTCGTCGGTGATCAGTACCTGCACGCCGCCGAAGATCTCGAAGTCGGGCTTCGGCGCCCCGCGGCGCTCGAACCCCTTGGCGAGGCTGGCGCCGTACACCTCGGCCCCGTCGGCACCCCAGCCCATCGGCAGCAGCCCATCGGCGACCTCGGCAGCGAGCGCGGTGTTCAGCGGCCCGCCGGCAGCCAACCAGATCGGGATGTTCGGGTTCGGGTGCAGGATCGAGCGCAGCGGCTTCCCCTGGCCGAGCGCCCGCGGGCCGTTGTACGGCAACGGGTACTCGTTGCCGTCGTTGGTCAGCGGCTCGCGCCGGAACACCTTGCGCATGATCGCCACGTACTCGCGCAACTTGTGGTTCGGGTTGCCCCAGGCCTCGCCGTACCAACCCTCGACGATCTGCGGGCCCGACACGCCGAGGCCGATGATCACCCGGTCGCCACCGGCGAGCGCGTCGATCGTCGCCGCGTGCATCGCCGTCGCCGCCGGCGAGCGGGCGGCGATCTGGGTGACGCCGGTCGCCAGCTTGATCCGGTCGGTCACCGCGGCGAGGTAGGCGAGGGGCGAGAGCGCGTCGGTGCCGTAGGCCTCCGCAGTCCACACCGAGTGGTAGCCGATCCCCTCCAGGTGGCGCACGAGGTCGACGGGGACGCGGACCTGTGCGTCGCGGTAGAGGTCGAGGCCGATGCCGAGCTTCATCACCGGAGTCTCGCGGTCGTACGGTCGAGCCGTGGCACTGAAGGAAGCTCCGCTCCTGCTGGAGGTCGCCGGACGCGAGGTCGCGATCAGCAGCCCCAGCAAGGTGTTCTTCCCTGCCCGCGACGAGACCAAGGCCGACCTCGCCCGGTTCTACGTGGCGATGGAACGACCGGTGATGCGCCAGATGGGCGACCGACCGGTGCTGATGCAACGATTCCCCGACGGCGCCCGGGGCAACTCGTTCTTCCAGAAGCGGATCCCCGACAGCGCGCCCGGCTGGCTGCACACCCAGGTCATGTCGACACCGAACGGCACGCAGTCGCGCGCACTCGTCATCGCCGACCTGGCCCACCTCCTGTGGGCCGTCAACCTCGGCTGCATCGGCTTCCACTCCTGGCCGGTGCGGGCCAGCGATCCCGACCACGTCGACGAGCTGCGCATCGACCTCGACCCGCAGCCGGGTACGACGTTTCCGATGGCGGTCGAGGCGGCCGCCGAGGTCAAGCGCCTGTTCGACGAGCTCGGCATCGGCCCCTACATCAAGACCAGCGGCTCGCGGGGCCTGCACGTCTACGTGCGCCTCTTGCCACAGTGGGACGCGTACGCCGTGCGCTCGGCGGCGGTCGCGGTCGCTCGCGAGCTCGAACGGCGCCGCCCGGACCTGATCACCGCTCAGTGGTGGAAGGTGGAGCGCGGCGAGCGGATCTTCATCGACTTCAACCAGAACGCGCCCCACAAGACCGTGTTCGCACCCTGGTCGGTCCGCGCCTTCGACCTCGCCACGGTGTCGTGCCCGTTCGGGTGGGAGGAGCTGGAGACCGTCAACCCGCTGGAGCGCACGATCGCCACGGTGCCGGCGATCGTCGCCGAGCGCGGCGACCCGTGGGCGACGATCGACGACGAGCCGCACTCGCTGGAGCCGCTGCTGGAGATGGTGCGAGCCGACGAGGAGCGGGGGTTGCCCGATGCCCCGTGGCCGCCCGTGTACCCGAAGATGCCGGGCGAGCCGCCTCGCGTCGATCCGAAGCGACGCCGAGCTACCGACTGAAGCGCCGCGCCTCGTAGAACCCGGGGTTGGTGTCGGGCCGACCCCGCCGCGACGTCCAGCGCCACTGCACCGAGATCCGGCTGCCGCACGCGCCGGCGACCTTCGGCACGGCGTGCAGCCACGCCGACTGGCAGCGCCCGCCCATGACGATCAGGTCGCCGCTGGCCGGCATGACGTCGATCGTGCCGGTCAGGTCGTCGTTGTCGCGCAGCGCCGGCCCGGGCCCCATCGGCTTCATCAGCCACGGCCTCGTGGCACCGAGCGTCAGCACGCCGATCACCGTGTCGTCCAGCCAGCGCAGCTCGCGATCGCGGTGGAAGCCGACGCTGTCGTCGGCGTCGCGGTACCGGGCGAGCGCACCGCCGTCGAGCTCGACGCCGTACCGTTCGTTCAGCCAAGTCCGGGCGGCGACGAGCACTGGATGCGGGCGTTCGCGGGGCAGCCAACCGCCGAGCCGGGGCTCGTCGACGTAGCGCTCGTAGCGGTACACGCGGCTCTGCTGCCACCGGGCGCCGGCGAGCAGCTCGTCGTGGACGCGGTCCGCGTCGGGCACGAAGTCGCGCACCACGTCGACCCACGAGCCCGCGTCGAGCTGCACCCGCTCGACGCGCGCATCGCTCGCGATCAACGCGGCAGCGTCCATGCGGTCGAGGGTACCGCTGGCGTGTCACGCCGCCGTCCGGCACCGGCGAGCGAGCGACGCTGTGACTATGGTCACCGGCCATGGACCTGCAGACCCTGGCCGACCGCATCGAGATCAACGACCTGCTCACGACGTACGCGACGTCGGTGGACAACAAGGACTGGACGCTGTACCGCAGCGTGTTCACGCCCGACGCGTTCATCGACTACGAGTCGGCGGGCGGCGTGAAGGGCAGCCTCGACGAGGTCGTCGCCTGGATGGAGACCACGATGGCAGCCTTCCCGATGACGCAGCACCTCGTCGCCAACGTCGGCGTCGAGCTCGAGGGCGACACCGCCAAGGTCCGGGCGATGTTCTACAACCCGATGCAGATGGGCAACGGCAAGAACTTCTGGTGCGGCGGTTGGTACAACCACGAACTGGTGCGCACGCCCGACGGCTGGCGCAGCCAGCGTCTCGTCGAGGAGAGCGCGTGGTTCGACCGCATGGCCGAGGCGTTCACCGACTGAGGTTCACCGGCGCAACGGTGGCGTCGACCGGTTGATCCAGGTCGGATCCGCCGAACGGGGCCCGACCGCGGTGAGCTCGTCGAGTCGGGCCAGGTCGCCGGCAGCCAGCTGCACGGCGGCACCGCCGGCGTTGTCCTCCAGGTAGCTGACGCGCTTGGTGCCGGGGATGGGCACGACGTCGGGACCCTGTGCCAGCAGCCAGGCGAGCGCGACCTGTCCGGGTGTCGCACCATGTGACGCGGCGATGTCGCGCACGACCTGCACCGTCGCCAGGTTCGCATCGAACGCACCGTCGCGGAAGCGCGGATGGAACCGCCGCATGTCCTGGTCCTTCAAGTCGTCGTGCGAGTTGATCGCGCCGGTGAGGAACCCGCGCCCGAGGGGGCTGAACGGGACGAGTGCGATGCCGAGCTCTCGGCACGTCGGCACGATCTCGTCCTCGATGTCGCGGCTCCAGAGCGACCATTCGCTCTGCAGGGCGGCGATCGGGTGCACCGCGGCGGCGCGACGGATCGTGTCGACGGATGCCTCCGACAGGCCGAGGTGCAACACCTTGCCCTCGGCCACGAGCTCGGCCATCGCGCCGACGGTCTCCTCGATCGGCACCGCCGGGTCGGCCCGGTGCTGGTAGTAGACGTCGATGTGGTCCGTGGCGAGGCGCTGGAGCGACCGCTCGACGGACGAGCGGACGTAGGCGGGCGTGCCGTCCACCACCGAGGCTCGACCGGGTGCCGGCGCGGCGATGATCCCGAACTTCGTGGCCACGACGACCTCGTCGCGCCGGCCGGCGATCGCCGCACCGACCGCGACCTCGCTGTCGCCGTACACGTCGGCGGTGTCGAGCAGCGTCACACCGAGGTCGAGCGCGCGCAGCACGACCTGCGTCGGATCGGCGCCCTCGAGGCCGCCGTATGCCGGGCCGAAGCTCATGCACCCCAGACCGATCGCACCGACGGACGGGCCGTCCTGACCGAGCACTCGCGTGGGCAACGTCACGACATCTCCTCTCGCCGCGTCACCAGGACGCCGGCAGCACCTCTGTGTAACGTTGCCAGACGGTTCGTCGTCGGGCGAGATCGACCCAACTGGCAGGGAGAGGAACACATGCCCAGGACCTTTCTGACGGTCGTCGCAGCCACCGTGCTCACCCTCGCGGCTGCGGCCTGCGGCAGCGACGGAGCTTCGACGTACGAAGCGACCCGGCCCGGATCCGACGACGTCCGCACGATCCCACCCGCCACCGACGATCCGGGCGCGACGACCGAACCCGGCGTCACGGTCGTGCTGCCCTCCTACCCGGACACCACCGAGCGCACCGACACCCCTGACACCACGGTCGGCCCCTCCGGTGAGATCATCGTGCGCGACACCTGGTTCGCCGACGACGGATACGGTGGGTACGACTGGGGCGTCGTCTACGAGAACACCTCGACCACCAGCTTCGAGTACGTCGACGTGGACGCCGAGTTCCTCGACGACGACGGCACGGTGCTCGCCACGTCGGACACGACGGTCAGCCTCGCCACACCCGGCGTCGGTGCGCTCGCCTACTTCACCTACGACCTCGATGCTCCGCCGGCCTCGATGCAGGTGACGATCGGTGAGGGTGATCCCAGCGACTTCAGCGCCAGCGGCACCCTGACGGTCGGTCAGCCGGCGATCGACGAGTCCTACGGTGCGCTGACCGGGCTGATCACCTCGACCTACGCGACCGACCTGCTCGACGCGACGATCACCGCTGTCTGGCGCGACGGCTCGGGCGCCGTGACCAACATCAGGGAGGACTACGTGGATGCGATCCAGGCCAGCGGCGACACCTGGTTCAGCGTCTACGTGGGCGACACGGCGGTCGGGCTGCCCACCGAGCTCTTCGTCGGCCTGTCATCGCCGGGTTTCGAGCCCTCGGCACCAGCCGCCGAGCTCGCGATCCGCGAGTGGTGGAACGTCGACGTCGGCGACGGCAGCTTCGAGTGGGGCGCGATCGTCGACAACAGCGGATCGGTCACCTGGTCGGGTCCGGTGATCCAGGCCAAGTTCTTCGACGCCGACAACCGCCTGGTCACCGCAGACAGCGCGTACGCCAGTGAGCTGCGGCCGGGTGCCAACGCGGTCACCGGCTCGCTCTACGGGCTGCCTGCCGTCCCCGAGCGGATGGAGGTCGTGATCTACGACGGAGGCTACGAGGACGACGACCCCGACGTCGGCGCGCTGAGCATCGACCAGGTCGGCATCGTCAACGAGGACGGGTCGGCGACGATCACCGGCCAGGTCTCCTCGACCTTCGCCGACGAGCAGTCGTTCGTCGAGCTGATCCTGGTGTGGCGCGACGCAGCGAACGCGGTCGTCTACTCGACGTCGACCTACACGGACGAGATCCCCGCCGGCGGCAGCGCGTCGTTCGAGACAGCGATCTACGGCGACAACCTCCCGACGACCGCGCCGACGGAGTTCTACTGGTCGATCTGACCGGCAGCGTCGGCGCCGACCAGCACCGGCAGCGCGTCGCCGATCGAGCCCCGCACCACGGCATCGGCGACGTGGTCCATCGCCGTCGGTTCGGCGTTGAGGATCACCACCCGGGCCCCGGCCGAACGCGCCGCCGGGACGACCCCCGCGGCCGGGTACACCGACAACGTCGAGCCGATCGCGAGCAGCAGGTCGCAACGCTCGGCCACGCTGAACGCGGCGTCGATCACCTCGGGCACCAGCTGCTGCCCGAAGCTGATCGTGTCGCTCTTCAAGATGCCCCCGCACACGAGGCAGGGCGGATCGGGGTCGCCGGCGCGCACCCGCTCGATCGCCTCGGCCATCGGGCGCCGGTCGCGGCATCGCCAGCAGATCGTCCAGTGCGCCGTGCCGTGGACCTCGATCACGAGCTGCGGATCGTTGCCGGCGCGCTGGTGCAGCTCGTCGATGTTCTGGGTCACGATCGCGACGAGTCGCCCCTGGCGCTCGAGATCGACGAGCGCGCGGTGACCACGGTTCGGCGCGGCGTCGAAGATCCCGCCGCCGACCCGGTTCTGCCACGCCGCCCGCCGCACGTCGGGGAACGACAGGTAGGTGTCGAGGTTCGACGCCTTCTCCGCGGCAGGGTTCTTCGTCCACACGCCGTTGGGGCCGCGGAAGTCGGGGATGCCGCTGTCGGTGGAGATCCCCGCGCCGGTGACGACGGTGATGCGACGTGCTGCCGACACGATCGAGGTAGCGCGGTCGAGATCGGTCATCCCGTCGAGCGTACGGGCCCGACGCGAGGCAGGTCGGCGATCGGTCATGATGTCCGGACGCCATGACGCACGCCCCCAGCGCCAGCCCTCCCGGCAAGGAATCGCAGCTCGACGACGACATCCGCCTCCTCGGCCGGGTGCTCGGCGACGTCGTGCGCGAGCAGGCCGGGCAGGACACCTTCGATCTGGTCGAGCGTGTCCGCCGGCTCGCACTCGCCGTGTACCGCGACGGCAGCGACGACTCGACGCTCGTCGAGCTGCTCGACGGACTCGACGTGCAGCAGGCGCTGCACATCGTGCGCGCGTTCAGCTACTTCTCGCTGCTGGCCAACCTCGCCGAGGACGTGCAATCCGAGCGTCGCGGGCGCGCCCACCGCATCGCTGGCTCCGGGCCCCAACCGGGCAGCCTCGCCCGATCGCTCGACCACCTCCAGGGCGCAGGTGTCACCGCAGAGGAGCTCGATGCGATGCTCGAGCGGCTCGCCGTCAGCCCCGTGCTGACCGCCCACCCCACAGAGGTCGGACGGCGCACCGTGCTGGACACCAAGCGCGCGATCGCGACCCTGCTGGCCCAGCGCGACCGGGCGACGCTCAGCGACGACGAGATCGACGAGTGGTACGAGCAGCTGCGCGTGCACGTGCTGACGCTGTGGCAGACGGCCATCCTGCGGATGTCGCGGCTGCGGGTCCGCGACGAGATCAACGAGGAGCTGCGCTACTACGACCTCACGCTCTTCGACGCCGTCGCCCAGGTGCACCGCGACGCCGAGCGCAGCATCGGGGAGCGATGGCCGTCGCTGGCCCGCAACCGATCGACCCCCTTCCTGCGGATGGGATCGTGGATCGGAGGCGACCGCGACGGGAACCCGCTGGTCACCGCCGAGGTGGTCACGACCTCGCTGCGGTCGAACGCGACCGGTGCGCTGCGCCACCACCTCGACGGCCTCGCCCACCTCGCCCTCGAGCTGTCGATGTCGTCCCGGCTGGTGGAACCGACGGACGCGTTGACCGCACTCGCCGACGCATCCAGCGACACGTCGCCGTTCCGCGCCGACGAGCCGTACCGGCGGGCGCTGCGCGGCATGCACGGCAGGCTGGCGGCGACGGCGGAGCAGCTCCTCGGCGAACCGCTGGTGCCCCCGCTCGCGCCTGCGTCCGAGCCCTACCGCTCCCCGGCCGCGGTGCTCGACGACCTCGCCGTCGTCGACGAGTCACTGCGCCGCCATGGCTCCGCAGCGCTGGCCGACCGCCTCGTCGAGCCCGTCGCCCGAAGCATCGAGTTGTTCGGCTTCCACCTGTGCGCGCTCGACCTGCGCCAGAACTCCGACGTCCACGAACCGGTCGTCGCTGACCTCCTCGCCCACGCCGCCCTGTGCCCGGACTACACCGAGCTCGACGAGGAGCAGCGGGTGGAGCTCTTGCGCGCGGCGCTCGACGATCCCCGCCGGCTGCGCGTGCCGGGCGCGGACTACCGACAGCAGACGCTGGACGAGCTGGCGATCCTCGATGCCGCCGCCGGCGGCGTGCAACGGTTCGGTCGCGCCGCGGTGGCCCACTCGATCATCTCCAAGTGCGACTCGGTGAGCGACATCTTCGAGGCCGCTGTCCTGGCCAAGGAAGCAGGCCTCGCCGTCGACATCGTCCCGCTCTTCGAGACGATCGGCGATCTCGGTGCATCCGCAACGATCCTCGATTCTCTGCTCGGCGACGGCGTGTACCGGCAATGGCTCGCCGCCCGCGGCAACGTGCAGGAGGTCATGATCGGGTACTCCGACTCGACCAAGGACGGCGGCTACCTGACCGCCAACTGGTCGCTGTACCGAGCACAGGAGCGGCTCGTCGAGGTCGCCGCGGCGCATGGCGTGCGCCTCCGTCTCTTCCACGGTCGCGGCGGCACCGTCGGCAGAGGGGGCGGTCCGAGCCATGACGCGATCCTCGCCCAGCCGCCCGGGTCGGTCGACGGCGCACTGCGCGTCACCGAGCAGGGGGAGAACGTCGCCGCCAAGTTCTCGTCGCCGTACCTCGCCCGGCGCAACCTCGACACGATGACCGCCGCGGTGCTCGAGGCCTCGTTCCAGCGCCCGGACGGCACGGACACACCGATCGAACGAGCGCGCCACCAGGCCCTCGACGAGCTGTCGACGATCGCGTTCGAGACCTACCGCGACCTCGTGTACGGAACCGAGGGCTTCGTCGAGTTCTTCCGCTCGGTCACCCCGGTCGGCGAGCTGGCCCAGCTCAACATCGGTAGCCGCCCGGCGTCGCGCACGAGCTCGGCCCGCATCGAGGACCTGCGGGCGATCCCGTGGGTGTTCTCCTGGAGCCAGGCCCGGATCATGCTGCCCGGCTGGTACGGCGCGGCGACCGCGTTCGACCGGTGGACCGGCGACGACCCCGGCCGGGAGGCGTCGCTGGCAGCGATGTACACGGACTGGCCGTTCTTCCGCAGCGTGATCTCGAACATGGCGATGGTGCTCGCCAAGTCCGACCTCTCCCTCGCCCGGCGCTACGTGGAGCTGGCCGCCGACCCCGGTGCCGGTCACTCGATCTTCGAGCGGATCCGCACCGAGCACGACGCAGCCGTGGGGTGGGTGAGGCGGATCACGGGAGCCGGCGAGCTGCTCGCCGACAACCCCCGGTTGGCACGCAGCATCCGCAACCGGTTCGCCTACCTCCTGCCCATGCACCACGTACAGGTCGCGATGTTGCGCCGGCGACGCAACGGCGACGACGACGAGTTGGTGGCCCGGGCGATCCAGCTGTCGCTCAACGGCCTCGCCACCGGGCTGCGGAACTCAGGCTGAACCACGATGCCGCCCGTCACCTTGGCGCCCCTCGGCGGGTTGTTCGGGTCGCCGTGACCGAGCTCAGCGTGCGTTGGCCACCGGATCGATGGCGGGAAGGCCGTCCACTGAGGTCGAGTTCTTGGCCCGCCGGTACTCGTCGAGCTCGTCGTCCGACTTCGCCGCGGCCCACTCCACCAGCCGGTCGCGCTGCCCCTGGAACTCGTACAACGGGACGGCGTAGCCGCAGCTGTCGCTGATCCGGTCGGCGTGGACGATCACCGCGCCCCGAGCTCCGGGGATGTCGGGGAACCTGTCGGCGATGCGCTCGTCGTCGAGGGCGACGTACTCGCCGCTGCCCTGCACCCGCACGATGCGCGGCGGGCCGTCGAACGCGCACCACATCAACGTGACCCGGCCGTTCTCGCGCAGATGCGCGGCCGTCTCGGCACCACTGCCCGTGAGATCGAGGTAGGCAACGGTCAGCTCGTCGAGGATGCGCAGCGTGTCGAGTCCCTTGGGCGACACGTTGACGTGCCCGTCGCCGGCGAGCGGCGCGGTGGCGACGAAGAACATCTGCTGGCGCAGGATCCAGGCACAGGCCGCGTCACTGAGCACCTCGTATGTACGTCCCATGCGCGCCAGTCTGGCGCGGGCGAACTCGGCGCGCCCTCACAGCAAGCGTCCAGTGAGCTCCCAGGTTCGGGCATCACGATGGCGGCATGAGCACCGAGCCAGGGTGCGAGCAGAGCGTGACCAACCTGTCGAGGGTCACGCCGGCCACGGACAACGTGTTCAGCGACGGCGTGTCGCTGCAGATGCCTCAGGCGATCGCTGCGTCGAGGATCTCCGAGGACGGGGCGAAGTAGTACGCGCCCGACGCCGGCGTCGAGTAGTCGGTGAGCGCGTCGCGAGCCTGGCCGTTCATGCCGTATATCGCCTCCATCCGCTCGCGCAGCACGGCCTGGGTCTTGCTGAAGCCCATGAAGTAGAGGCCGACGGTTCCGTCGTGGAACGCGTAGGGCGTCGAGCGGCGCACCATCTCACCGCGCTTGGGCTTGCTGGCATCGGCGGTCTCGCCCTCGCGCAGCTCCACGTGGGCCAGGTGCGAGGTCGGCACCTGCACGTCGAGGCGCGTGCTGTCGTTCTTGGTGCGGCCGAACACGTTCTCCTGATCTTCGAGCGAGAGGCCATTGAAGTAGTTGAGGTCGTGCACCCAGCGCTGGGCGATGGCGAACGCGCCACCCGCGCCGGGCTGGCCCTCGGGGACGATCGCCCGGTCGTGCTGATCCTCGGCGGCGGGGTTGCCGGTGCCGTCGATGAAGCCGGTCAGGTCGAGGCTGTTGCGGTAGATGAACGTCGGCGTCTCGCGAGCCACCGCCATGTGCCCGGCCACCGCGTTGCGGAAGTTGAACTGGGCCTCCCAGATCAGGTCCTTGTCGGCCGAGTGGAGCCAGATCAACAGCTCCTCCTGCGTGGCCTTGGCCACCTTGCCGTCCGGGGATTCGTAACCGGGATACGGCTGGAAGTCCTCGGGGATGTCGTCGGTCAGGTCGGCGAGCAGGGTCGGGCCGAACATGATCACGACGTGCACCGGCGTGACGACCCCGACCGCCCGGCTGACCTCGCGGAGATCGCGCAGCGCGGCCTTGATGACGCCTAGATCGGCGTTCTCGGTGCGGCTGAGGTGCACGTACCACTGGTACTTGGTCAAGTCGGTGAGGATGCCTGGCTGTGGGTTGGGCATTGATGTTCCTTCTCGGACGGCTCAGATGATCAAGGGCTCAGGTGCCCGGGTCGCGAGAGTAGGCGCGCGACGACGGTCCGACGAACTTTCGGGACCGGTCAGCCGCGCACCCGCCTGGTGTCGTCGACATCGCGGCGGAGCTGGGCGATCAGCTCGTCGATCGAGCCGAACCGGAGCTCGCCGCGCAGCCGCTGGTGGAACGCGACATCGATGCGGGCGCCGTAGATGTCGTCGTCGAAGTCGAGCAGGTGTGCCTCCACCAGGACGGTGCCGGCCAGCTCGACCGTCGGGCGCACGCCGACGTTGATCGCGCTGACGTACTGGCTCCCACCGGGCAGCCGTACCGTGCCCGCGTACACGCCGAGTGCCGGCAGCAGCCGGCCGACGGGTGGCGGCACGTTCGCCGTCGGGTAGCCGATCGTCCGGCCGAGCCCGCTGCCGTGCACGACCTCGCCCGTCAGCGAGTACGGACGTCCCAGCGCGGCGTGGGCGCGGCCGGCCTCCCCGGTCACGAGCAATCCCCGGATCGAGCGGCTGGACACCGGTGCGTCGTCGTCATCGAGCACCCGCTCGACCTCGACGACGTCGATGCGCTCGCGCCGCAGACCCGGGCGCAGCGCCGGATACCGGGCGTCATGGCGGTGGTCGGGAAGGCAGGCCATCACGACGTGGGCGGGCTCGATCTCGCCGGCGAGCAGCCCGACGATGCGCGGACCGGTGTCGGCAGCCTGCGAGTCGACGCTGAGCACGCGGGTGGCGGCGGCACCGGCGAGCACCAACCGGCGGCAGACCGACTCGACGTCGTCCAGACGCGCGGTGGAGCGGACGTCGTTCAGCACGACGGCGACCATCGGACGGCGCTCGCGCTCGGCGAGCGTCGCTGCCGCGGCGAGCAGGCGGCGGTGCCCGATGTGCACACCGTCGAACTCGCCGACCACCACGACGGGGTGGCGCGAGACGCGAGGGTCGACGTCCATTCCACGTCCGAGTATGCCGGCTCGCGGGCTCAGCGAGCGACGGCGGGCAGCACCGTGCCCACCACCTCGCCCAGCGCGATCCGGCCACCGGCCGAGCCCGGTGCGGTCGCCGTGAGACGCACCGTGTCGCCGTCCTCGAGAAACGTCCTGGTCTCGCCGTTCGCCAACGTCAGCGGTTGCTGCCCGTTCCAGCCGAGCTCGATCAGCGATCCGCGCTGGCCCGGCTCCGGCCCGCTGACCGTGCCCGAGGCCAGCAGGTCACCGGTGCGCAGGGATGCCCCGTTCACCGTGAGGTGGGCGATCTGCTGCGCAGGCGTCCAGTAGATCTCGCGGAACGGCGGTCGGGAGATCTCCTGACCGTCGAGCTCGATGCAGAGGTCGAGATCGAGCCCGGTGGACGGCCCGTCGAGGTACTCGCACACGGGCACCTCTCTCGGCAGCGGGGCCACCTGCGCCGCGGCGAGCGCCTCCCACGGCAGCACCCAGGCCGACATCGAGGTCGCGAACGACTTGCCGAGGAACGGACCGAGCGGCACGTACTCCCACCCTTGGATGTCGCGGGCGGACCAGTCGTTGACGAGCACGACCCCGAAGACGTGGTCGACTGCGTCGGTGAGCGGCACCGGACAGCCCGCGCGGGAAGGCGTGCCGATCACGAACCCGACTTCGGCCTCGATGTCGAGGCGGACCGACGGCCCGAAGACCGGTGGCGCGTCGGGGTCCGGGCGGCGCTGGCCCGACGGGCGCACGATCGGTGTGCCGCTGACCACGACCGTGCCGGCGCGACCGTGGTAACCGATCGGCAGGTGCAGCCAGTTCGGCGTCAGCGCCGGCTGCCCGGGGCGCAGGATCGCGCCCAGGTTCTCGGCATGATGGCGGCTGCTGTAGAAGTCCACGTAGTCGGCGACGCGGATCGGCAGGTGCAGCGACGCGTCGGCGAGCGGGTGGACGTGGGCGGCGACGGTGGCCTCGTGACGGACGTCGGTCAGCCACTCGACGATCAGCTGGCGCACCTGTGTCCACGTTCGCGGCCCCTGCGCCATCAGCGGGTTGAGGTTCGAGCGGCCGAACAGCCCGACGAGCTGCGCCGCGCCCGTGGCCTCGGCGGTCGGCGCGAGATCGAGCACGTGGTCACCGATGCGTGCCCCGAGCCGCGGGGTGCCACCGCCGACGCTGAACACGCCGTACGGCAGCGCGTCGAGTCCGAAGCCAGTCTCGCCGGCACCGTCCAACCATGGACCGGTCACGGTTGCACACCGCCCGCCCACGTGTAGGCGTAGTCCGGATCCTCGACGGCGAGGCCGCCCTCCCCCAGTTGCAGGGGGGCGAACGTGTCGACCATGACCGCCAGCTCGTCGAAGAAGTCGACGCCGATGCTCCGCTCGTACGCGCCCGGCTGGGGTCCGTGCGCATGGCCGGCAGGATGCAGCGACACCGACCCCTGGGCGATGCCCGACCCCTTGCGGGCCGCGTAGTCGCCGCCGCAGTAGAACATCACCTCGTCGGAGTCCACGTTCGAGTGGAAGTACGGCACGGGCACCGACAACGGGTGGTAGTCCACCTTGCGGGGCACGAAGTTGCACACGACGAAGTTGTGCCCCTCGAACACCTGGTGCACGGGCGGTGGCTGGTGCACCCGGCCGGTGATCGGTTCGAAGTCGTGGATCGAGAACCGGAACGGGTACAGGCAGCCGTCCCAGCCGACCACGTCGAAGGGGTGGTGGGCGAGCACGTGCCGCGTCCCGCCGACGCCGCCGGGCGCGCGGTGCTTGGTCAGCACCTCGACCTCCTCGCCGTCCTCGAGCAGCACCTCGGTCGGCCCGTGCATGTCGCGTTCGCAGTACGGCGCGGCCTCGAGGTGCTGGCCGTGCCGTGACAGGTAGCGCGTGGGCGGGCCGACGTGGCTCGCGGCCTCGATCACGTACAGCCGCAGCGGCTCGTCCCCGGCGGGCGACCACTGGTGGATGACGCCTCGAGGGATCACGACGTAGTCGCCGGCCGCCACGTCGAGCGCCCCGAGGCTCGAGGCGAGCGTCGCCGCGCCGGCCTCGACGTAGGCGCACTCGTCGCCGACCGCGTTGCGGTACAGCGGTGACGTCTCGCCGGCGGCGACGTAGGCGATGCGCACGTCGTCGTTGCCGAGCGCGAGGCGCCGCCCGGTGACGGCGTCGTGACGCTTCCACTCGCTGCCGGGGAACAGCTCGTGGAGGCGGAGGTGCCGGGCGCGCAGCGGTGCGTTCGTGGTCAGCCCCGGCGACGGCAGCTCCCACGGTTCGGCCGCCACGATGGCGGCCGGGTTCCATCGGTGGTACAGCAGCGAGGAGTCCAGCGTGAAGCCCTCCTCCCCCATCAGCTCCTCGAAGTAGAGGCCGCCCTCCGGAGTCCGGTGCTGAGTGTGGCGCTTCGGCGGTACGTTGCCCACGCTGCGGTAGTAGGCCATCTCGACGACCTCCTTCGCCCTCAGGGTACGCGGGTCACGCGATCGCGGCGAGCGCGTCCAGCGCTCCTCGGTAGAACGTCGGGTAGGCGTAGATCATCGACCGCAGCTCGGCCAGCGGGATCCGGGCGTGCACGGCGAGGTTGAACATCGACAGCACCTCGCCACCGCGAGGTCCGGCACTGGTCGCGCCGACGAGGATGTCGCGGTCGCGGTCGACGACGAGCTTCATCAGCCCGTCGTTGCCGGGCCCGTGGATCCACCCGCGGCTGGACGTCGAGCTGTCGGCGATCCCGGTCGCGACGTCGATGCCCGCGGCGCGTGCCTGGGCCTCGGTCATGCCCACCGAGCCGATCTCCGGGTCGGTGAACGTCACGCGGGACACGGCGTGGGCCGGCACGGTGCGCGGGTGCTCCACGCCGAGGATGTCGTCGACCGCGGCGTGCGCTTCGTCCACGGACATGTGGGTGAACGCCCCGCGACCGGTGATGTCGCCGATCGCCCAGAGTCGCTCGGCGCCGGCCACCCGCATCGAGTCGTCGACGGTGAACGCAGGGCGGCCGTTCTCGTCGATGCCCACCGTGTCCAACCCGATTCCGTGGATGTTCGGGACGCGCCCGGCGGCGACGAGGATCTCGTCGGCGACGACCTCACCGCCGCCAGCGAGCTCGACCGTGACGCGCCCGTCGCGCCGCACCGCCGTCGGTGTCGCTCCCACGCGCACGTCGAGACCTTCACGCTGCAGCACCTCCAGCAGGAGCGCGCTGGACTCCGGCTCCTCGGGGGCGACCAGCCGCTCGGCCGGTTCGACGATCGTGACCGCCGTGCCGAACCGGGCGAAGGCCTGCGCCAGCTCGACACCGATCGCTCCGCCGCCGAGCACGATCAGCGACGCCGGCAGGACCCGCAGCTGCACCGCGTCCCGGTTCGTCCACGGTGCAGCGGCGGCGAGACCCGGCACCTGCGGGATCGCCGGCTTCGTGCCGGTGGCCAGGATCACGGCGCGCTCGGCAAGGTACACGTCGTCGCCGGCGACGACCCGGCCCGGGCCATCCAGCCGGCCGGTGCCGCGCACGAGGACACCGCCCTTGCCGCTGAAGCGATCCGCGGCGACCTGGTCGTTCCAGTCGTCGGTCGCCTGGTCGCGGATTCGGTCGGCGACCAAGGAGTAGTCGGGAGTGATCACGGCTGCGCCCGCCGTGCCGTCGATCCGGCGGGCCTCGGCGAGCAGGTCGGCGGCACGGATGATCATCTTCGACGGGATGCACCCGTAGTAGGGGCACTCGCCGCCGACGAGGTGCGCCTCGACGCCGACCACCCGCAGCCCCTCCTCGGCGAGGCGCCCGGCGGCGTCCTCGCCTCCCGGCCCGAGCCCGAGCACGATGACATCGACCGAGTGTTCCGTCATGCCCAGCAGTCTTGCCCGCCGGAGAGGCACCTGAATCCGGCGTCGCCGGACGTGTCCAGCACTGACCCGAACTCGACGATCTGAACGAACGGCCGAGGCGATCAGCAGGAGCTGTGATCCAAAGCGTCGTTCAGACCGGAATCTTCCTTCGGACGTGGACACGTTCACCGCGGGTCAGTCCGGGAGCATGGGCATCTCCAGGTCGGATGGGCGGCCGAGCAGCACGGCGCGGGTGACGATGCCGGCGCCGAAGCGCTCGTGGAGGTCGTCGAGCGCCGCGTCGAGGGCGCCGCCGCTCGCCTTCCCGAACGGAAGGGTCAGCTGCACCGCGGCGTCGTCGGCGAGGCTCCCGATCGAGAGCCCGACGAGCGTCAGGCCGGACCGGTACACGAGCGGCATCGCCGCGTCGAGCAGGTGCCGCGCGGTCGTGAGGATCGTCGCCGTGTGCGCGGTCGGCTGATCGAGCGTGTGCGAGCGCGTCGCCCGGGTCATGTCGCCGAAGCGGAGGCGCAACGTCACCGTCCGCCCGACGCGGTGCGCGGCTCGCATCCGCCGGGCCACCCGATCGACGATCGCGACCAGCGACGTGTCGATGCGCTGCGCGTCCACCGTCGAGCGCATCGCGTGCTGCGACCCGATCGAGCGGCGGCGGCGGCCGGTCTCGATCCGCCGCGGGTCGCGGCACCGGGCGAGGGCGGCGAGGTGGCGACCGGCGGCCCTGCCCACGATCGCCGTGAGCGCGGCTTCGGAGAGGCGGGCGATGTCGCCCACGGTCTCGATGCCGCGATCGTGGAGCTTCTGGCCGGTGGCCGGTCCGACGCCCCACAGACGCCGGACGGGCAGCGGGTGGAGGAACGCCTCCTCGCCGTCGGGCGCCACGAGCAAGAGGCCGTCTGGCTTGGCGACCGCGCTCGCGACCTTGGCCATGAACTTCGTCCGGGCGATCCCGACGGTGATCGGCAGCCCGACGCGCTCACGGACGTCGGCGCGCAGACGAGCGGCGATGGCGAGGGGCGGGCCGGCGATCCGCGCCAGGCCGCCGACGTCGATGAACGCCTCGTCGATCGAGATGCCCTCGACCAGCGGGCTCGTGTCGTGGAACACCTCGAACACCGCCTTGCTGGCATCGCTGTAGGCCGACATCCGCGGCGCCACGACGACCGCGAACGGGCACAGGCGCCGGGCCTGCGCCCCGCCCATCGCCGTTCGGATCCCGTACGCCTTGGCCTCGTAGCTGGCCGCCAGCACGACACCTCCGCCGACGATCACCGGCTGCCCGCGCAGCGACGGGTCGTCGCGCTGCTCCACCGAGGCGTAGAACGAGTCCAGGTCGGCATGCAGGATCGACGCCTCCGCTCGCATGAACACATGTTCGCACATCGCAGGGATCGCTGCACGCTGGAACCCGAATCTAGATTCGCAGGGGTGAACTTCGACGACCGTCCGGAGGATGCCGCGTTCCGCGCCGAGGTGCGGACGTTCCTCGAGCAGCACGCGACGCCCAGGTCGGGCCCAGCCGAACGGAACATGATGGGCCACCAGGCCGGCTCACCGGAGGAGGCTGCCTACGTCCGCGCGTCACAGGCGTGGCAGGCGACCCTGTACGACAACGGATGGGCCGGCATCACCTGGCCCGCCGAGCACGGCGGCCGGGGCGGCACGCCGGTGCAGCAACTGATCTTCAACCAGGAGCTGGCCGAGTTCGACGCACCGTCGGGGGTGTTCGCCCAGGGGATCGGGATGGCCGGTCCGACGCTGATCGTCCACGGCACCGACGAGCAGAAGGCGCAGCACCTCCGCCCGATGCTGCGCGGCGACGTGCTGTGGTGCCAGCTGTTCTCGGAGCCCAGCGCCGGCTCGGACCTGGCCGCGCTGCGCACCCGCGCCGACCGGGATGGCGACGAGTACATCGTCAACGGGCAGAAGGTGTGGACGTCGAGCGCGCACTACAGCGACTGGGGCATCCTGCTCGCCCGCACCGACTTCGACCAGCCCAAGCACCGCGGCATCACCTACTTCGTGGTCGACATGAAGACGCCGGGCATCGAGATCCGCCCGCTGCGCCAGATCACCGGTGTCGCCCACTTCAACGAGGTCTTCTTCGACGACGTGCGGATCCCCGTCGCCAACGTCGTCGGTCCCGTCAACGCCGGCTGGAACGTGACGATGACGACGTTGATGAACGAGCGCTCGCTGATCGGTGGCAGCGGTCACGACACGATCGGCCCGCTGCTGCGGTTGCTCGATCGCTTCGGCGGCAGCGATGACCCCCGCATCCGCCAGCGCATCGCCGGCGCGTACAGCGACCACGAGGTCCTCAAGTTCCTCGGGTGGCGGGTGCAGAGCGCACTGCTGCGCGGCGAGCAGCCCGGGCCGGAGGGCTCCGTGCTCAAGTTGATCCTCACCCGCCACATCACCAAGGTCGCCGATCTCGGGATGGAGATCGCCGGCGCGTCGGGCATGTTGAACGATCCGGGAGATCCCGATCTGGACGCGCTGATCCAGGGGTTCCTCGGTCAGTGGGGCAGCAAGATCGGCGGCGGCACCGACGATGTGCAGCGCAACATCGTCTCCGAGCGCGTGCTCGGCATGCCCGGCGACATCCGCAACGACAAGAACCTCCCCTTCCGGGAGCTCATCGGCTGATGGCGATCGCGCTCGACCGGGAGGCGGTGCTCCAGTTCCGCTTCCGGCGGCACCAGCTGCACCGTCAACCCGGGACGGCGAAGTCGCCGACGGACGTCGACCTCCTGGACGACGGCGTGCAGGACACCGGCACGGACGGCTCGGCGTGGGCGCTCGCCATCCGTGGCGCTCCGCCGGCCGGCGAGCGCGACGTGTTCCTCGCCTGGACGCTGCGCGGGGCGCCACACGCCTACCGCCGCGCGGACGCGGCAGCGATCGCCGTCGCCACGGCGCCGCTGTCGGAGGCGGACGCGGCGAAGCGGATGTTCGACGCGGTCAAGCCCCTGAAGGCGGCTGGCATCCCGGCGCTCGAGGCGCTCGCCTCGGTGGCCGGGCATCTGCGGACCATCGTCGACCAGCCCACGGCGAAGGGCGATGCCTCGTCCGCGCTCTCGTCGGTGGTCGGCGAGCCGTACCTCCGGTTCTGCCGCCCGTGCAACGCGACGCACGTGTACGAGATGCCGTTCCGCCTCGCCGCGCTACAGGCGGGCTTGGAGCTCGAGGCTGGCACCTCGCCTCCGGTGTTGCGCCGCATCCCGCGCCTGCGACCGCTCGGGTTCTCGGAGCCGGGCACCGACGCCGAGCCCCGGTTCGACGTCGTGCGGAGCTACGTCCGGTTCTACGGTCCGGCCCGCGTCCGCGACGCGGCCGCGTTCCTCGACACCTCGGTGAAGGAGGTCGAGGCGGCATGGCCCACCGACGTCGTCGAGGTGACGATCGACGGCGAGCGTCCGACGAAGGGCGCGCCCCGCTTCGTGCTGGCCGCCGATCGGCGAGCGGTGGCGGCCGGCGCCCCGGCGCGGTCGGTGCGAAGGCTCCGCCTGGTCGGCCCGTACGACCCGTACGTGCAGCTGCGCGACCGCGAGTTGCTGGTGCCCGACGCAGTGCACCGCAAGCAGCTCTGGCCCGTGCTCGGCCGCCCAGGTGCGATCGTGGCCGACGGCGAGCTGCTCGGCACGTGGCGGGCCAGGACCACCGGCAACAAGCTCACCCTCACGATCGACCCCTGGCACCGCCTGTCGACCGACGACCGTGCGCTCCTCGACGAACAGTCCGAACGCCTCGCGTCCTTCCGCGGCCTCGAACTGGCCAGGGTGTCCGCGTCTGTGTGAACGTCAGATCTGAAAGAAGGTCCCGCTCTGAGAGACCTCGAACGGCTGTGATCCAGGTGCGGGTGGTTCCCGTTCCTTCAGAAGCGTCATTTCGTGCAGAGTGGGACACCGGCCGGAGTCGGATCCGGCGTCCGGCGCCTGTCAACCTGGTCCGAGCCTTGACATCTGAAAGGATCACCGTGGACGAACTGCCTGGCGGCTGGGGGCCGAC
>CAZMGD010000055.1:0-25864 GCA_964565705.1 uncultured Ilumatobacteraceae bacterium
TACGACCACCTACTCCCGCGGCCGGATGGGCCGGCGTCATGACGGCCTCTAAGCCTCAATCCACCGATCGGGCCCGGCGAAGAAGATCGCGAGATTCAGTCCGAAGAAGACGCCTGGGATGAGCGCCTGGCGCACGTGTCGCATCGTGACCCGCCTGCCTGTGCACCCGAGGTAGAGGTTCCAGACCACCGACACGGTGGCGAGCCGCCAGAACGCCAGGAGGACGCCGGGCGAATGGGCCCTCTTGACGAGCGTCGAGCTGAGAGCGAGAAGGCGATGACGACGCCGACGACCGCCAGCGCGCCCCACGCTCTCGCGCTGAACGCAACCCGCCGCCTGCCGAAGGCGACCGTCATGACCGATCCAACGATGACCGGCCAAGGGCCGTCTCGAGACCGTCGAGGATGAGATCCAGCCCGAACTCGTACTCGGCCCTATGGTCGTAGCCAGGCTGCAAGACATGGCTGACGGTCAGTTCCGTAAGGTGGGGGTACTCGCCAACGGGGAACCGCGCCATGATCTCTTGGGCGAGCTCGGCGGTCCGTGCCCCGGTGTCGAAAGGCAGGTTCGCCTCCTGTAGCGCAAACCCGTAGACGTAGCTGTCGAGCACAGACATGGCGTGCGCCGCCATGCCGATCGAGAACCCCCCGCCGCGAAGGCTTCCGATCACTGCGTCGTGGTGTCGCAGGGTGGCAGGTCCGGGCGAGGACCGCGACTCCATCAAGCCGATCGCCCATCGATGTCGCGACAGGATCTCGCGCGCTGAGAGCGCTCGCTGTCGCATCGCCGTCCGCCAATCGATCTGATCGGCGGGCAACTCGATCTCGCCGAACACGACGTCCACCATGCCGTCGAGGAGTTCGCTTTTGTTGGCGATGTGGTTGTAGAGCGACATCGCCTCGACGCCGAGGGTCTCGCCGAGTTTGCGCATACTCAACGACGCGATGCCGTGTTGGTCAGCGAACGCAACACCGGCGCGCAGAACCCGATCGCTCGTCAGCGGTGCTCGCCCGGCAGCGGACTTCATTGACACCAACTCACATGCCGTTCCTCTCGTTGTCCGCCTCCGTTTGCCGGACTCGCATCCTACGAGTACCTTACTTACGATGTAAGCAACGGATGGGAGTGCCATGCCCGGAACTACCGCCAACCAACCGATCGACACGGCCGCCGCTGCCGGTGGTGAGACCATGCAGGCGATCGTGCAAACCCGGTACGGCACCACGCCCGAGACCGTCCTCCGACTCGCCACAATCGCCCGCCCCACGATCGACGATGACGAAGTGCTCGTGCGAGTCGCCGCCGCCAGCGTCGACAAGGGCACGTGGCACGTGATGACTGGCCTGCCGTACGCGATGCGTGTCGCCGGGTTCGGACTCCGGGCTCCCAAGGCGCCCAACCCCGGTCGATGCCTCGCCGGAACGATCGAGTCCGTTGGCAAGGATGTCACCACATTCAAGACCGGCGACGAGGTGTACGGCACATGCCTGGGATCCTTCGCCGAGTACGCCAGCGCCAAACCGAGCATGCTCGCAGCAAAGCCAGCGAACCTGTCCTTCGAGCAAGCTGCCTCCGTCCCGATCTCCGGATCGACTGCACTCCAAGCAATCCGCAAGGCGAACGTCCAGCCTGGCCAACACGTCCTGATCATCGGCGCATCAGGCGGCGTCGGCACCTTCGCCGTCCAGATCGCCAAGGCATCCGGAGCCGTCGTCACCGGCGTCTGCCGCACCGACAAGGCCGACCGCGTCCGCTCGCTCGGCGCAGACCACGTCATCGACTACACCCTCGACGATTTCACCGATGGAGAGCAGCGCTACCACGCCATCATCGACACCGGCGGCAACCGCCGACTGTCCCATCTCCGGCGCGTATTGACCCGACAAGGAACACTCGTCATCGTCGGGGGTGAGACCGGCGGTCGCCTGCTCGGCGGATTCGAACGCTCTCTCGCCGCGGTGCTCCTGTCGCCAGTAGTGAGCCAGAAGCTGAGCATGCTCGCCTCGACCGAGAACGCCGCTGACCTGCAGGCCCTGCGCGACCTCATCGAGACCGGGCAGATCGACCCGAAGATCGACCGCATCTACCCACTCGGCGAGACCGGCGCCGCGATCGCCTACGTCCAAGCCGGTCGCGCGAGCGGCAAGGTCGTCGTCACCACATGACGCCGCCCAATAGTCGCCGGCAACCCGATCATCGTCGCGGACCTCACGCCAGGCGTTCTTCGAGGCCCAATCCACCCACGCACATCAGGGCTTGACACAACACATGGACACGCAACTTGATACCCGGAAAATCGGTCGAATCTTCGGCTGGTTCTTCATCGCCACATTCATCACGAGCATCCCTGCCCGGCTGCTCTTCGTCAACGGAGTCGGCGCACGTTTGTCAGACATGCGCTTCGTCCCGGGGGCCGGATCCAACACCAGCCTGCAACTCGGCGCGATCTTCGAGTTCGCATTGATCATCGCCAACATCGCAACCGCAGTCGTCATTTACCCCCTAGTCAAGCGACAAAGCGCCACCTTCGGCCTCGGATACGTTTCCGCCCGCATCATGGAGTCGGTCATCATCGCCATCGGTCTCATGAGCATCATCTCGGTCGTCAACATCAACGACGCGTTGAACGGGGCAAGTGATACCGAAGCCACGGCGCTCGTCGTACAAGGCAACTCGCTGGTGTCCACCTACGAATGGGCCTTCCTGTTCGGGCCCGGACTCGTCGTGGGCTTCGGGAACGGCCTGATACTCGGCTACCTGATGTACCGCTCAGGACTCGTGCCACGTCGCATGGCGATGCTCGGTCTCATCGGCGGCCCGCTGCTCATCCTCTCGTTCGTGCTGACCCTGTTCGGCGCCTACGAGAACGGGTCGACATTCTCGGGACTGCTCGCACTGCCCGAGATCGCGTGGGAGCTGTCACTTGGCGTCTACTGCGCGTGGAGGGGCTTCAAGTCGAGCCCCATCGCCGAACGCCAGCCGGCACTGACCTAGCAGCCCTGCTG
This sequence comes from uncultured Ilumatobacteraceae bacterium, assembly GCA_964565705.1. Classification (GTDB taxonomy): domain Bacteria; phylum Actinomycetota; class Acidimicrobiia; order Acidimicrobiales; family Ilumatobacteraceae; genus CAZMGD01. The sequence goes on from CAZMGD010000055.1 coordinate 3,006, forward strand.
TGCCCCGCCGACCTGGTCTCCACGCATGATGTGATTCGTGACATCACTCGACGACGATGAGAACATGGACGAGGGAACGTTCCGATCCGGACACCTGCGCCACACCTCGTGGGAGGACGGAAAAAAGACGGATCGGACGGGAAAAAGACGGGAAACACCGGTCATCATCGGTCACTTCCGGTCACCAACGGTCACTCGAAAACAGTCGCTGACCTGGCATCACGTGCTCTGACCAGGTTCGTCGGGGTCGGACGGATGAGGGTTCGATTCCCCCAGCTCCACCAACCCACCTCACATGCATCTACCAGGGGGGGTTGTAGGCCGTGAGGTGATCCGTGACGTCACGGGCAAGTCCGTGACGTCGCCCCTGACCAGGGGTTTTACAGATCAAGCTGCTAGGGAGAATGCTCGGTGTCACAACCCCCGTCCACCTGCGAAGTGCCAGGTCAGGATGCACGACGATGCCGACGGGCGTGAAAAGGGCGTGCTGGGATCGGGCGCAGGGGGCCCTTCGATCGTTGAGCTGGCCGTGCTCACCGGCTTCGACGAAGTCGGTGATGCCAGAGGGCGGTCAGCGTCGCCGCGGAGATCAACGTGCTGACGCCGCTCAGGATGAGGCCGAGGCTGCTGGTTCCGAGTCCGGTGGCGAGCAGCACGGCCCCGACGGCCAGCAGTCCAACGGTGAGGAGTTCGACGAGGGTGTTGCGTCGGACCATTCGGCTGAAGTGCCGGAGGAAGCTCGGGTCGTCGACGGCCAAGGCGTTCTCGATCTCGATGATTGCTCGTGACTGGTGGTCGTTGGTCATCGCTGTGCCCTGTCCGTGGTGACGAAGGATCGAGGAGGGTGCGCCGAGCCCGATCGGGTGTCGGGACGATGGCACAATCGTTGGACAGTTCGCTGGTCTGCCCCGTGACAGGCCTTCGGGTCTCCACGTTTGAATGGTCCCCCCGCGCCGTGTGCGGTTGAGCAGGCGTTGGGTCGCGTTCACGGGTGTAGACACGGTCGAGTCGATGTGCGGGACAGGAACTTCAGGTTGAAGATTCCGGCGTGTGGCGATGCGCTTCGTCGGCTACGAGCGCGATCATCAGCGGACGGCGCGTTGGCGGCTGCGGTCGATGGGCAACCGCTACGACGGCACCGACGCTGGCGGGTACGAGATGATGGCGGCGAGGCCGATGGTCGTGTTCTCGGAACGTGTCGTCGACGACGTCGCCTGATCGGCGAGACTTCGGTCACCGGCCAGGTTGTGCATTCGCCGTGGGATCGGGCGCGGCGAGTGCGTCCGGGAGCTCGCGACGTGAGCTGATCTCGAGTTTCGTGAACACCTTCTTGAGGTGGTACTCGACGGTCTTCGCGGTGATGAAGAGGTCGCTGCCGATCTGGGCGTTGGTGTGGCCTTGGGCGGCGAGTTCGGCGATCTGGGCTTCTTGCGCGGTGAGCTGCTGTGGGTTGGGCGTCGAGCGCTGGCCGGAGGTGTCGCCGGCGGCGCGCAGTTCGCGCCGGGCGCGCTCGGCGAACCCTGCCGCGCCGATGGTGTCGAACGTCTCGTGAGCGATGCGCAGCTGTTGGCGGGCGTCGAGACGGCGGCCTTCGCGACGAAGCCACTCGCCGTAGGTCAGTCGGGCGCGGGCGAGCTGGACCACGGTCCGGCCGTTGCCAAGATGGTCGATCGCTGCGAGGTGGTGAGATTCGGCGGCGGCGTCGTCGGTGGTCACGAGCGCGCGGCAACGAGCGAGCATGCCCTGCGCCCAGTCGGTGCCGATGGCGGTCGTGCGCGCTTCGAGGTCGCGCAGTGCTGTGGCGGCGAGCTCGAGCGAACCGCTGCGCGCTGCGGCCTCGACGAGCTCGACGAGAGCGAACCCGTGCACTCCGAGGTCGTCGTACTCGCATGCCCGGACGGCTGCGGCCCGAGCGTCGTCGAAGCGACCGAGTGCATTGAAGGTGATCGCCGCGAAGAACGCCCCTTGACTGACCGCTCTTCCTTCGCCGCGACGCTCAGCGTCGACGACGGCGTGTTCGATGAAGTCCAACGCGTGCGCGTCGTTGCGCCATGACGCGAGCAGCAGCGATGCGTAGCGTGGTCGTGCGTTGTCGATCGCCGCGGCGAGGTCGTCGGCTTCGTCGATGAGCCGTGCTGCAACGGAGAACTCGCCCGCTTCGATGTGAGTGCTGGCCAGGTAGTTGAGCGCGATCGGCAACACGGTCAGCGCGCCGTTGTCGCGCGCCGCGCGGACCGCCCTCGTGGCGAGGTCGTGACGAGCCTCGTCGTCCCACATGTCGCCGGCGAGGAGCCACACCAACCAGTGCCATCGCACGTCCTCGTCGATCGAGACCGGTCGTTGCGCGAAGTGATGAACGGCTGATCGCATGACCGCCACCGAGGCTGTGAAGCCGTCGCTGAACCGGTGCGCCACCGCGTCGAGCAGCACGTCGAGCGAGCGTGGAGCGCCGTGCGGTGCGGGAGCTTGCCGAGCGGCGTCGGCGATGTCGACGAGGCCGGGGTGCCGGCCGAGCCGTCCGGCGAAGATCGCGGCACCGAGCGCATCGAGGTAGGTCTCGCGGGCGAGTTCGGAGTCGAGGGTCTCGAGACCCTTCGCTGCTGCGAGCAGTAGCGGCGCGGCTTGGTTGCCGCGTTGGCGCGCCTCCGCGACCTGCGCGCGAAGCCTCGCGACGAGTGCGCGTTGCAACTCGGTCATGGTGCCCGGCTCGGCCTCGGCGAGGAGCGCCTCGACCTCGTCGTAGGACCCGGCGTCGAACTTGGCGTCGGCAGCCGAGAGCGCTCGCTGGCTGCGCTTCGCCGGGTCGGTGGTGAGCTGCGCGGCTCGGTGGAGGAACGCGGCGGCAGCGGCGAGGCCGCCGCGGCGTCTGGCGCGGCCCGCCGCTCGTTCGAGGTCGGTGGCCAGATCGTCGTCGAACAGGTCCGCGGCCTGTGCTCGATGCCAGGCGCGCCGATCGGGGTCGGCGTCGGGGTCGGTCACGTCGGCGATCGCACGGTGGACAGCGCGACGGTCGGCGACGGTCGCTGCTCGGTACGCAGCGGAGCGGACGAGCGGATGCCGGAAGCGGACTTGTGTGTCAACCTGGATCAGACCGGCGTCGACCGCAGGGTCCTCGTCGCCGGGCTCGATGCCGAGCTTTGCGGCGGCTCGTCTCAACAGCGCGACGTCGCCGACCGGTTCGGCCGCGGCAGCGAGCAGCAGGCGTTGCGTGTTCGGCGGAAGCGCGGCGACGCGCCGGATGAAGCTGTGCTCGACGTGGCCCGGCGGCGGTCGGGAGTCAGCGCTCACGAAGCCACCGGCGAGCTGCGCCGGCGTCGTGGCGCGCGGAAGCTCGAGGATCGCCAACGGGTTGCCGCCGGACTCTGCGATGACGCGGTCGCGTACGCGCTCATCGATGGGTCCGCGAGTTGCCGTCCGCAGCAGAGCTCGGGCGTCCGCGTCGCCCAACGCCGCGATGGTGTGGCGAGGGAGGCCACGTAGCTCCGGGAGGAGCTCCGCCTCGCGGGCGGCGAAGACGATCGCGACGGGATCGGCCTGGAGGCGACGTGCGGCGAAGGCCATCACCTGGGCGGAGACCCGGTCGAGCCATTGGGCGTCATCGACGATGCAGACCACGGGATGTTCTTCGGCCGCGTCAGACACCAGGTTCAAGAACGCCAATCCGACCAGGAACGGATCTGCGGCGCCGCCCGGAGCGAGGCCGAACGCGACGCTCAACGCGTCGCGCTGTGGGTCGGGGAGGCGTTCGATTCGGTCGAGCATCGACGCGCACGCTTGGTGCAACCCGGCGAAGGGGAGCTCCATCTCGGACTCGACGCCCGTCGTCCGCACCACGCGACAGCCTGCACTGTGGGCGGTGAGGTAGTCCAGCATCGCGGTCTTGCCGACGCCGGCCTCTCCGCAGAGCACCAAGACCGTGCTGCGCTGGGCGCGGAGGTCGACCAGCAGCTGGTCGAGCAGCTCACACTCGGCGCGGCGACCGAGCAAGCGGGATGTCCCGGATGGGGTGATCCTCCACGATAGCCAACCGAGTTTCGCTGCCGATGGCGTGAGATCAGCTGAGACGCGGGTTCGGCGCGCGGCCACCGTCGGGCACAGCGCGCGGTCGGCGCTCGCTGGTCGACGGTGGCAGCCGCCGGGGCGTGCGTTCGAGCGCGGCGCGCCAGGTGTCGGCGTCGCGACCGAGGAAGTAGCCGCGAGCGCGGCTGGGCCGGGTGGTGATGTCGGTGGTCATGATCCTCTCCGATCGGGTATGCGGCTGGTCTGCCTGAGCTGGCAGGGCGATCTCGCAGTTCGGGCGTCAGCTCACGGCCAGCTGAGTGAGCGTCGCTCGGGCTTCCTCGAACGTCTCGAACTCGGCGACGAGCACATTGCCGTCGAGCGGGATCGTCCCGTGGAGCGCCCAGGTCCGGTCCCCGAGCTGCAGGATGTCGCCGGCGATGCTCGTGTGGGCCTCGACGAGTGCAGCGAGGAAGTTCAGTTGGGCGTCGTATTCGTTCACGTGGCGGGCCATCACAACGTCTCCTTCAGGTCAGCGGCCCTGTGCGGCGCGGAGGATGACATCGCTGACCGCGCGGTCGTCGGTGACCATCGCCAGGTGGGGCGCGTCGACCTGCACGACCCGGGCGCCGGCGCGTTGGGCCATTGCGATCTGGTCGGCGATGGGGATGATGCGGTCTCGCGTGCCGACGACCGCCCACGACGGAACCGTCGTCCATGCCGGCGGTCCCGATGGCTCGTGGAACACCTGGGTGGACAGCGGTCGCTGGGTCGCGGCGAGCACCGCGATGTCGCGGCGGGAGAAGCTCCGGTCGGCGAAGGCGTCGCCATAGACGGAGGGCTTCACGTATGTGTCGAGTGCGTCCGGCGGGGCGCCGGAGTAGGTCGCGAAGTCCAAGACGTTGGTGGGATCCTGGGCGAAGATCGACGGCGGGTGGGTCAGCCCGACGAGGGTGTCCCCTTCGGCAGGGATGAGCGCGTCCACGTAGACGAGGGCGCGCACGTTGCTGTTGGTCGTGGCAGCGTTGGTGATCACCGTGCCGCCGTAGGAGTGGCCGACCAGGACGACCGGCCCGCTGACGGTGTCGAGGTAGGCGGCGAGGTCGGCGGCGTCGCTGGCGACTCCACGGAGGTTGTTCGGCGGGACCCTGACCTCGTAGCCGGCGGTCTGGAGCCGAGTCGTGACCTTGTTCCACGACGAGCCGTCGGCCCACGCGCCGTGCACGAGCACGATAGTCGGCTTGTCTCGGGTGTGGTCGTGGCGGCCCTCGGCTGACGCGTTCACGCCGGCGGCGAGTGCCATGCCGCCGGTGACGAGTGCGGCCAAGGCGACGACGATGCTGCGGCGCCGGGGGTTCGGGGGTTTCATGGATCTCTCCTTCGGTGGGTGCCGCACGCCTCGTGTGGGTGTGGTTTCGCCGGGAATGACCGTGCGGTCGCCTGATCCGTGACAGTTCGCCGGCGGGTGTCCGCTTGTCAGCGGCGGGCGAGGTCGAGCACTGCCGCGGCGAACGCTTCGGGCGCTTCCTGCGGCAGGTTGTGGCCGGCGTCGGGAACTTGGCGATGCTGGCGGGGACCGGTGAAGTGGCGCGCCGAGGGCGATCCGTCCGTTGCCGGGAAGTTGCCGTCGGCGAGCCCGTCGAGCGTGATCGTCGGCACGGTGATCGGTGGGAGGGCCGCGAGCTGTTGCTCGAGGTCGGCGTAGAGCGCCGTGCCGGGCGCGAGTCCGAGGCGGTGGCGGTAGGAGTGGATGACGACGTCGACGTAGTCAGGGTTGTCGAACGCCTCGGCGGTCCGATCGAGTGTCGATTCGTCGAACGTCCACGCGGGAGAGTTGCCTGTCCAGATCACCCGGGCGATCTCACGGCGGTGGGCCTGCAGCCCGAGCCGCCCGCGTTCGGTGGCGAAGTAGAAGAAGTACCAGAACCCGGCTTCGAGGACAGGGTCGATCGGCTGTGTCGATCCGGCGATGTCCTGGATCAGGTAGCTGTTCACCGAGACCAGCCCGCGGCAACGTTCGGGCCAGAGGGCGGCGGCGACGCAAGCGGCTCGGCCACCCCAGTCGTATCCGGCGAGGATCGCGTCGGGGATGTCGAGGGCGTCGAGCAGCGCGAGGACGTCGGCGCCGAGCGCCGCCTGCTGTCCGGACCGCGGTGCGTCTCGATCGGCGAAGCGGGTGGGGCCGTGGCCCCTGAGGTACGGCACGACGACGCGGATGCCTCGCTCGACGAGGAGTGGCGTCACGTCGAGGTAGCTGTGGACGTCATAGGGGAAGCCGTGGAGAAGCACGACCGGTGTGCCGTCGTGGTGGCCGACGTCGTGGAAGGCGACATCGAGGACGCCGGCACGCACTCGGTGGATCGGGCCGAGCAGTGTCCGCTCGGCCGGCGCGGACGTGGTCGGGCGGTTCATCGGTCCTCCTCGATGGCGGTGCTCCGGCAGAAGTCGGTGGCCGCTCCCGGGGGGACGGAGCAGCCACCGCCTCCGGTGCTCAGCCGGCGGCGGCCGGCGCGCGGGTCACCGCGTGGACGGCGGCGAGGATCATCGACGCCACGGCGTCGGGGCGCGACACGCTGATGGCGTGCGATGCGCCCTCGATCTGCCTCGTGAGCTTGCTGCCGACGCGCTCGGCCATGAACCGTTGCAGTTCGGCGGGGATGTTGAGGTCCTCGTCCCCGTACACGAACCACGACGGGAGGTCCTTCCATGCCGGCCGTTCGGTGGGCAAGCCTTCGGCGAGCGCGACCTGGGTGACGGGCCGCTGGGTGGGGGACATCAGCGCGGCTTGCGCGCCGGGGACGTCTGCGCAGAACTGGTGGTGGAACAGCTCGGACTTGATCGCGAACTCGTTCCCGCCGGTCGACACCGGGTACGCGGTGAGCGCGTCACCGAGCGTGCTGCCGGGGTACATCGTCGACAGCTGCAAGGCCGACTCGCCGTGCTCGGGAGCGAACGCAGCGACGTAGACGAGACCGACGACGGCGTCGTTGCCGGCGGCCGCCTCGGTGATCACCATGCCGCCGTAGGAGTGGCCGACGAGGACGACCGGACCGTCGATCGTGCGCAGCACGTCGCGCACGTAGGCGGCGTCGCCGCCGACGCTGCGCAGCGGGTTGGCGATGGCCACGACGTCGCAGAAGGGACGGTTGTGGGCGGCGACGAGCACCGGGTCGTGGTGGTAGAGCCGTTCGATGACGGGGTTCCAGCTCGCCGACTCGGCGAACGCGCCGTGGACGAGGGCGATGGTGGGCAGTTCGGTGGACATGGGTGTCTGCTTTCGTGATGTGTTGACGGTCGTGGACGGGTTCAGCGGATGCCGAGGGCCTTGCGGATGACGTGGGTGGCCTGCTCGAGCGCGGCCGTCCTCGCCGCGGTCTCCCGGACCGGGTCGAGCATCAGGAAGTCGTGGAGGGTGCCGTTGTAGCGAGCGCTCGTGGTGCGCACGCCGGCGGCGGTGAGCTTGCGGGCGTAGGCCTCGCCCTCGTCGCGCAGCACGTCGTTCTCGTCGACGATCAGGAACGTCTCGGGCAAGCCGGCGAGGTCGTCGAGCTCGGCGCGCAGCGGCGACATGGTGATCGCCGAGCGCTTGTCGACGTCGGGCTGGTAGGCGTCCCAGAACCAGGCCATCGCCTTCGCGGTCAGGTGCGGACCGTCGGCGAACTCGGCATAGCTGGCGGTGTCCTGACCGGCGTCGGTCACCGGGTAGTACAGCGACTGGTGGACGAACGTGACGTCGCCGCGCTCCTTGGCCAGGATCGCCAGGACGGCGGCCATGTTCCCGCCGACGGAGTCACCGGCCACGGCGAGCCGTGATGGATCGAGTCCCATGGACGCGCCTTCGGTCGTGATCCAGCGGGCGGTGGCGTAGGCCTGCTCGAGGGCGACGGGGTAGCGCGCCTCGGGGGAGCGGTCGTACTCGACGAACACGATCGCAGCGCCGGTGCCGACGCACAGCTCGCGCACGAGCCGGTCGTGGGTGCCGGCGTTGCCCAGGATCCACCCGCCGCCGTGGACGTAGAGGACCACCGGCAAGGTTCCGGTGGCGCCGAGCGGCTTGAGGACGCGGACCTTGACGTCGCCGACGGGCGCCGTCACGGTGATCCAGGTCTCGTCGACGTCGGGCTTGGCGATCGGTGCGGACTGCACGTCGTCGAGCAACTGGCGTGCTCCTTCGACGCCGCGCTCGTACAGCGGCGGCGGCTGCGCGGCGGCGTCGGCGAACGCCTGCGCCGCTGGTTCGAGGACTGGGGTGCTCATCGAGCTCTCCTTCGCGTTGGTGGGTGGTGCGTGTTGATCCGTAGGACCGGACGCCGAATCGCCGTGTGACAGATCAGGCGGCGGTGGCCGGCACGGGGACGAGGACTCGTTCGAGTGCGGTGATCTCGCCGTATCGAGCGGCGCTGGCGAAGGCGCTCAGCAACGGGCGCCGGTCCGGTGCCGCTACGGTGCGGCGCTCGTCGGCGAGGTGCTTGGCGGCGCGGCTGACGAGCTGGCGGGCGTTGGTCTCGCTGGTCGCCAGGAGGTCGGCGATCCGTGCGTAGGGGTAGTCGAAGGCGTGGCGAAGCACGAACGCGGCCCGTTCGATGGGGGCGAGCCGCTGCAGCAACACGCGGATCCCGGCGTCGAGGAGCGCGTCGCGCTCGATGCCTTCGGCCAGGTCCGTGCGAGGGTCGACCGGATCCGGCAACGTGCCGACCGAACGCTCCCGTCGCGCCCTGGCGGTCTGCGCGGCGTTGAGCGCCAACCGGGTGACGGTGGTGACCAGGAAAGCGGTGGGGTTGTCGACCCGCGTGCGATCGCACATCTGCCAGCGGACCCATGCGTCCTGAACGATGTCCTCGGCCTCGTGGCGGTTGCCCAGGATCCGCGTGGCGACGCCGACGAGGCGCGGTCGGAGCGCGTCGAACTGGGCGGCGATGCCGTCGAGCGCGGTGGTGTCGTCGGTGGGTGGCGTGGTGAGTGTCAGCATGTGCTTGCTCCGTGATCGGCTCGCTGGCGAGCGGCGTCGTCCGGGAGGCGCAGTCGATTGCCTGGACATCCCGAGTGGTCTCGGGATCTCGATGCCGCGCTCGGCGATGACGCCGATTCGTCATCTCGATCCCACTTGGATCGTGAGCCCGGGCGACCGTGGTTCGCCTCCGTATCGACCCGAGTGGGGCCCCTGGTCGAGGCGCCTGATCTCCCTAGGGTCAGGACGACGGCCCGAACCGCTCGACGCGGATGTCGGCGCCGGCCACGCCGGCCTCGACCAGCACCCTGGTGGCGTGGTTCGCGAACGTGGACGAACCGCACACGTACGCGACGCGGAATCTCGTGAGCTCGTCGGGCAGGTCGCTCGGACGCAGATGCGCTGGTGGCCGATCGATGCCGTCGGCCACTCGACGGGTGTAGATCACCCTCGTCTCCGGTCCGGGCAGCTCGGCCGCGTAGTAGAGGTCGTCGGTCGACCTGACGGAGATGACGAGGCGGAGGAGATCGGAGCGTCGTGCCAGCCGTGCCTGGCGGAGCATGGACATCAGCGGCACGAGGCCGGAGCCGCCGCCGAGCAGCAGCGCCGGCGTGTCGCCGTCCCAGACGAACCATCCGCCGATCGGGCCACGTACCTCGAGCGTGTCACCGAGCACGACGACGTCGTGGAGGAACGTCGACACCTCGCCGCCGGCGAGCCGCTCGACGGTGAGCTCGATGTGCCCCGAGTCGTCGGGTGGTGAGGCGACCGAGTACGACCGGGTGGCGGCGTAGCCGTCAGGTGCGGTGAGCCGCACGAGGTAGTGCTGCCCGGCTCGATGGCGGCGCGGTCGCTCGAGGCGGAGCCGAAGGGACTTGGCTCGTTGCGTCTCGCGGATGATCCCGACGACGGTCGCGGTCTGCCAGGCGCCGGGCGCTGGCGGGCCGCCCACGTCAGTCTCCCTGGAAGCGCTGTTCGAGCCAGGGGTCGCCGTGGTCGTGGTAGCCGTTGCGCTCCCAGAAGCCCGGTTCGTCGTGATCGAGGAGCCGGAGCCCGGCGATCCACTTCGCGCTCTTCCAGAAGTAGAGGTGGGGGACGATCAGCCGTGCCGGACCTCCGTGATCGATGGTGAGGGGCTGCCCGTCGACGTCCCAGGCCACCCATGCGCGCCCGCCGGTCACGTCGGCCAGCTCCAGGTTCGTGGTGTAGCCGGTGTGGCTCACGGCGAGGACGTGGGTCGCGGTGGGTAATGGGCGTGCGCTGTCGAGCAGAGTGTCGATCGACACGCCGGTGAACGTCATGCCGAGCTTCGACCACGAAGTGACGCAATGGATGTCCCCCTGATAGCCCGACGCCGGGAGGCTGTGGATCTCCTCCCACGTCCAGATCGTCGGGGTTTCGACCAACCCGTCGATCGCCAGCGACCAGTCGTCAGTTGAGATCGCCGGCGTGGGCTCGGCAGTCAGCACCGGCCACACGTCGCCGGCGTCGTACTGCCCGGGCGGTAGGCGCGGATCGCGCTCGGCCCGTCGCCCGGCGAATCCTCTGGTGACGGTCCTCGTCATTGCTTCCTCCCTCGAATCGCTTCACCGCGCCGGCGGCGCACGGAAGTTGACCGGACGCGCTCCCGAGTCGTGACGAGCGCTCGACGCGGTGTCACTGCGACGGCGTCCACGTGGTCTGACGGTGCACGGTTGGCGCGTTCGGCGTCCCGGCGACTGGAGGCGCGTCATGGCGACAATGGAGTACGCGGGTGAGGAGATCGTGGTGCACTGGGACAGCGACCGATGTCTGCGCTCCGAACGTTGCACCGCGGGGCTTCCAGCAGTCTTCGATCGCTCCCGCCGACCGTGGGTCGAACCCGCCGGCGCAGGCGCTGACGAGGTCGCAGCAGTCATCGACACCTGCCCGAGCGGAGCGCTCACGTGCACGCGCACGGATGGCGCGGTCAATGGCTGGCGCGGCCGCGCCACAGGCGATGATCCGTCGGTCTCGGTCGCGGTCGACCCTGAGTGGGCGCCGGTCGCGCTCGACGCGACCACCACTTCGACGCGGCCCAACGTCGTCATCACCCCGCTGGTCAACGGTCCGCTGTCAGTCGCCGGCCCGATCGGGATGGTGGATCCGGACGGCACGGTGCTCGTCGTCGCTCGCTGTGAGCTGCGCAGGTTCGGGCACTCCGCGTCCAAGCCGTTCTGCGACGGCTCCCATGCCCGGGTCGGGTTCTCCGCCGCCGGCAGGGAGGTTGCGCCACCGGACTGACGGCCACCTGCTCCAGGCGGCTCAGGCTGCCGGTGCCGAGCCGTCACAACGGCGTGCGGCGCACCGCTTGGAAGCTCGCAGCAGCGCGCAGGGGAGCAGTGTCGCCTTGTGCTCGGCAGGTTGGCCGGTGGTCCACAGGACGCTGTGCTCGGCGTGGAGTTCGGTGGCGAGCGCCCAGCGGGCCGATCCGTGGTACAGCCGGTCCTCGGCCAGCCAGGCGGAGAACTCGCCGTGGCGGTCGAAGCCGAAGCCGAAGCAGGCGTGGCTGATCAGATCGTGCACGGCGCGAAGGCGGTCGTAGGTTCCTCCGACGTCGCTGTCCAGAACTGGATGCAAGCGCTCGCTGTCATAGTGGGCCGGGCGCAGCTCGAGCACCCGCTCGGCGCGCACCCTCGACGACAACTCCTGACCTGACGAGTACGGCTCCGCGCAGCGTGTGAACACCACGCGTATGGGCCTCGCCGCGTCGGCGCCGGTGAGCCGCTGGAACCACCGGTCGGCCTGCCGGCCCAACTCGGTGTACGCGGCGCGCACCATCGGGTCGAGGCCACCGCGCGGCGCATCGAGGAACGCTTGCGCGACAGCGGTGGCCTGCGGCCGGTCGATGCGCCGGAGGCGCGCCGAGCTCGCGCGTTGCTCACGGGGATGTTGCTCGTGCATCGATGCACAGACCAGGGCGGGAACGCGCCTGTGACCGCTGACTACATTGACCGGTGCCGGGTGGCGCGGCTGCCCGCGTGCCGATCGAGATGACGTCGTGACTCGAACATCCTCCGAGCGCCTGCGGGGCCGCGAACACGAGCTCGCCGAACTCCACAGCCTGATCGACCGCGTCCGGGACGGGCGCAGTGGTGCGTTGATCGTGGTCGGCGAGGCCGGCGTCGGCAAGACGGCGTTGCTCGACGCGATGAGCGGCCGGCTGGCGCCGAACCTGGCGGTGCGGCAGATGCTCGCTTCGGAGGCCGAGATGGAGTTGGCCTATGCCGGACTGCAGTTCCTGTGCAGCTCGATGATGGGCGCTGCATCCGAGCTGCCGGCGCCGCAGCGCGAGGCGCTGGAGGGGGCCATCGGACTGCGGATCGCTTCGGCGCCGAATCCACTGCTCGTCGGCCTGGCCACGCTGAGCCTGCTCACCGAGGTCGCCGGCGACGGGGGCCTGCTGTGCGTCATCGATGACGCCCAATGGCTCGACGAGGCGTCGGCGAAAGCGATCGCGTTCGCCGCCCGACGCCTGGATGCCGAGGGTGTGGCGATCGTGCTGGCGATGCGCACGGTCAGCGCGGACTTCGCCGACCTTCCACAGCTACGCGTCGCCGGGCTCGGCGATGAGGACGCGCGGGCGCTGCTGCGTCGAGCGCTGCCAGGTGGGATCGACCCGCGCGTCTTCGACCAGTTGATCGCGGAAGCGCGCGGCAACCCGTTGGCCTTGCGGGAGCTGCCGCGGGTGCTGAGCCCGGCGGAGATCGCCGGCGGGTTCGCGTTGAGCAGTTCGATGCCGCTCGAGCGCCGGATCGAGCAGAGCCTGATCTCCCAGCTCGGCGAGCTGCCGGATCCGGCTCGCCTCTTGCTGCTCGTCGCCGCGGCGGATCCGACCGGCGACCCGGGGCTGCTCTGGCGGGCCAGCGCCGAGCTCGACATCGAGCCGGCAGACCTCGACCTGGTGACGGCTGCGGACGCGCTGATCGTCGGGGCGCGGGTCACCTTCCGCCATCCCCTGGTCCGCTCCGCGGTGTACCGCTCGGCGACGCCAGAGGATCGGCGGCGCGTGCACGCCGCCCTGGCGGCGGCCACGTACGTCGATCGGGATCCGGACCGTCGCGCCTGGCACCGTGCCACGGCGACACTGCTCCCCGACGAGGACATCGCCGGCGACCTCGAACGATCGGCGGTTCGGGCGCGGACCCGCGGCGGCGCCGCTGCCTCGGCGGCGTTCCTCGAGCGTGCCGCAGCGCTCACGCCTGCTGTCCCGGTGAGGGTCGATCGCCTGATCGCCGCGGCGGAGGCGAAGCACGACGCCGGCACGCCGGACAAGGCGCTGCGTCTGCTCGATCTCGTCGCGGACCTCTCGGGCACCCCGCTGCAGGAGGCGCTCGCCGCCCGGCTGCGTGCCCGCGCCCAATACGCGCTCCGGCGCGATCGCGCCGGCGCCGGGCTGCTGCTCGCGGCCGCCCAGCGGCTGGAACCGTTCGATCAGGTGCTGGCCCGGGACACGTACATCGAGGCGTTGGCCGCGGCGCTCTACGGCGGCCGCCTGGGCGACGCCGACGCCGTCGCTGCCGTGTCCCACGCGATCCTGCGGGCGACCGACGGCGACGATTCCGACCGTCCGCGAGACCTGCTGCTGCGCGGCCAGGCGCTGCTCGCCGCACACGGCCAGGCGGCCGCGATCCCGACACTTCGCCGCGCCCTACGCGCCTTCCTCGATCATCCCCCGGACGCGCTGGAGCTGCACTGGATGTGGTTCGCGTCGCGTGCTGCTCAGGATCTGTGGGATCCGCGGTCGCTGAGCGAGCTGGCGGAGCGTCAAGTGCAACTCGCTCGCGCCGAAGGGGTTCTCACTGTGCTGCCGATCGCGCTCAGCCTGCTGATGCTCGCCCAGACCGTCGACGGTCGGCTCGACGCGGCCGAAGCCTCGTGCGACGAGATCGACGCCATCAAGCAGGTGACCGGCCACCCCCTGCCGCCCTATGGGCGCATGTTCCTCGCCGCCTATCGCGGCCACGACGAGGAGACGGTTCGGCTGGCCCGGCAAGTCCGTGCAGACGGGGAGGTCCGCGGCGAGGGGTACGCGGTCAGCGCCGCGAACTTCGCCGAGGCGATCCTCTTCAACGGCCTGGGGCGCTACACCGAGGCCGTGGAGGTAGCGCGCCGCGAACTGCCGTACACCCACGAGTTGAGCCATGCGATGCGCACGTTGCTCGAGTTGGTCGAGGCGGCGGTCCGCGCCGGCGAGCGTGAGCTTGCCGAGGACGCCTTCGAACGGCTGGTGGGCGTGACGGCGCCGTTGGGCAACGACTGGGCGCTCGCGGTGCTCGCCATGGCTCGTGCCCAGGTGCGCGAGGACGACGCCGAGGCGCTGTTCCTCGAGGCGATCGAACGGTTCGAGCGCGCTGCGATCCCGATCATGATCGGTCGCACCCGGCTGCTCTACGGCGAGCTGCTCCGCCGCCGGCAGCGCCGTGTCGACGCCCGCGTCCAGCTGCGCGCCGCCTATGAGATCCTCTCCGATTGCGGGCTCAACGGATTCGCCGAGCGCGCCGCACGAGAGCTGAGCGCCACCGGCGAGACCCTGCGCACGCGAGGCCATGACACGACAGGTCAGCTGACCGAGCAAGAGCGCAACGTTGCCCGGCTCGCCAGCCAAGGACTCAGCAACCGGGAGATCGGTGCACGACTGTTCATCAGCGCGCGCACCGCCGAATACCACCTTCGCAAGGTGTTCATCAAGCGCGGCATCACCTCGCGGTCAGAGCTCAGGACGGCGTTCGTCGACATCGACTAATCGGTGTCCGCGAACGCCGCTGCGGCCGCGGCCGCGTATCGAGCCGCCAACTCGGCGATCCGGGTGCCACGCAACGGAGCAGGGGCTGCTCCGTTCTCGACGAGGCGCACGAACCGTGCGAAGCGCTCATGGAGATCGGCGCCTGCGGCGCCGACGAGGTCGACGTCGTCGCTGTCGATCCAGGACCGCACCGTCAGGCGTGCGCCGGAGCCGGCGGCGGCAACCTCCCAACGCACCGTCTCGAGCCCACAGGTCCATTCCAAGACTGGGGACTCGGGCCGATCCGCCTCAGCGGATGGAGCGATGTTCTGGTCACCGCAAGCTCCGTGCTGCACTGGCCACGACGCTGGTCGGACCGGATCGCTGAGCCCCTCACGACACGGCGACGGGGTCAGCAAGCGCCACACCTCGGCCGGCGCTCGGTTGACCAGCTGCTCGAAGCCCAGCACGGCGCGACCCTCGTCGCGCCCGACGGAGCCCATCGTGGAAGCGTCGACGTTCATTTGCCCCTGGCCCTCCGCATGTGGTTCTCGGTGACGCCGACGGGCGTCGCCATCGAAGACCGCCACGGCCTGCGGACCGTGACAACCACCTGTGAGCGGTACGTGGGCGGTGATCACCTGTCCGTGCCGGCCGGCGCGTCGATGCCATCGCGAGACCCGACGATCTCCGACGGAGGCAATGCGGCGTCGAGACGCTGGCGCGTCTCTGCGCCGACCACGACTTCGGCGGCGGCCGCGTTCTCGTCGAGTCGCCCGATGTGACGTGTTCCGGGGATCGGCACGACGTCGTGCGCCATCACCCAGGCAAGAGCGACCTGGGCGACGGTGGCGCCGAGTTCCGTAGCGATCGCTTCGACGCGCTCGACCAACCTTCGGTTCGCTGCGAACGCGTCGGGAGCGAATCGCGGGAGAGATCGGCGGGCGTCGTCGGGATCGAGGTCGTCGAGGCTGCGGATGCCGTCGGAAAGAACTCCTCGTCCGAGCGGGGAGAATGCGACGAACCCGATGCCGAGCTCGTCGGCTGTCTCCTTCTCGTCGTTGCGGAGGACGTCGGTCGCGAACAGCGAGAACTCCGACTGCACCGCGGCGATCGGATGGACGGCATGAGCGCGGCGCATCGTCGACGGCGCCACTTCCGAGAGCCCGACGTGGCGGATCTTGCCGGCGTGGACCAGGTCGGCAAGCGCACCGACACTCTCCTCGATCGGCACGACAGGGTCTGCTCGGTGCAGGTAGTGGATGTCGATGATGTCGATGCCGAGGTGCCGCAACGAACGCTCGCACGCGCGCCGGATGTAGGCAGGCGTGCCGTTGCGACCGTGGATCGTGCCATCGTCGTCGGTCTCTGCTGACGCCTTCGTCGCGATCGTCACCTCGTCGCGCCGGCCGTGCAACGCCTTGCCGATCAGTTGCTCGTTGGTGAACGGACCGTAAGCCTCCGCCGTGTCGATGAAGGTGACGCCGATGTCGACGGCGTGTCGCAGCGTCGCGATCGACTCGCGTTCGTCGCTCGGACCGTAGAACGCGCTCATGCCCATCGCTCCGAGGCCGATTGCCGAGACGGTCAGGCCGTCACCAAGACGTTGTTGTCGCATCGGATGCCTCTTCCAGGTCCTGCGGTGACGACTCGGAGCGAGGTTCAGGCCGACTGCTGCGCCTGGTCGAGCCACTCGGACAGGACCGTCGGGCCGACCTGCGCATCGGCGGAGGGCAGCAGCGTGCGCTCGGCGAGGCGCACCCAGCCGTAGTACGGCGCGCTCGGATCGGTCAACACCTGCCGCGGGTCCCGGCGTGCCTGCAGCACCCGGCGGCCGAGCTCGTCCATCCGGAAGCTCTCCGGTCCGCCGACCTCGATGATGTCGCCGACCGGTGGGCGGGCCGCAGCGCGTGCGACCGCGGCGGAGACGTCGCGCGCCGCGATCGGCTGGATCAGCGCGGGCGGGAGTCGGACCGTGTCACCGTCGGTGGCGCTGTCGATGATGCTGCCGAGGAACTCGAAGAACTGTGTTGCTCGGACGATGGTGGAGGGGATCGGCCCTGAGCGGACCAGGCTTTCCTGCACGATCTTGGCTCGGAAGTAGCCGCTCGCGAGCATGCGCTCGGTGCCGACCACGGAGAGGGCGACGTGGTGTCCGACCCCCGCTTCCGACTCAGCGGTGAGCAGCGTTCGCGTCGAGGTCAGGAAGAAGTCCATCACCGCGGCGTCCTCCCACGACGGGGAGTTCGTCACGTCGACCACGACCTGGGCGCCATCGAGGCATTCGTGCAGCCCGACACCGGTGAGCGTGTCCACGCCGGTGTTGGGCGAGGCGGCGACGGCGTCATGTCCACGTGCGTTCAGATCTGCGACCACGTTCGACCCGATCAAGCCGGTGCCTCCGACGACGACGATTCTCATGTCGACCTTCTCCTCTCCGTGGCAAGCGACGCGTTGTCGCTCTCGACACCGGAGACCGGGCTCGCCCCATCGATGTGACAGATGACGATGAGGATCAGCGCGGGCGTCGACGTTCCCCCT
The DNA here is from genome assembly GCA_964565705.1 of uncultured Ilumatobacteraceae bacterium. Lineage (GTDB taxonomy): Bacteria > Actinomycetota > Acidimicrobiia > Acidimicrobiales > Ilumatobacteraceae > CAZMGD01. The sequence continues at coordinate 20,237 of CAZMGD010000055.1, forward strand.
GCGCCAACCAGCTCGCGAACCGGGTGGACCCGACCGTCGCGCCGGGGCCGGGTAGCAGCGTGTCGGCGCCGACGTCAGTCTCGAAGTAGCGGGCCTGCGGATCGGCCACCACGATCCGTCGGTCGTCTGCCGAACGCAGGCCTCGCTGCACGAGGTCGGGCAACACGAACGTCTCCGGTCCGGCGATCTCGACGATGTCGCCGGCCGGAACGCCGCCCGCGAGGGCGGCGACCGCCGCGGCGACGTCGGCGGCGGCGATCGGCTGGAACTGGACAGGAGGCAGCCGCACGATCGTGCCGACGGTGGCGTGATCGGCGATCTGTGGGAGGAACTCGAAGAACTGTGTCGCCCGGACGATCGTGTGGGGGAGCGGGCCCGATCGCACGAGGCTCTCTTGCACGATCTTGGCCCGGAACCAACCGCTGGCCAGGAGGTGCTCGGTCCCCACGACGGACAGCGCAAGATGGTGTTGGACGCAGGCGGCGCGTCCGGCCTCGAGCAGGCGCTGGGTGGACGTGAGGAAGAAGTCCATCACGTCTGCCGCCGCCCAGGTACGTGGCCGGGTCACGTCGACGACGACGTCCGCTCCGGCGAGCGCGTCGGCAACACCTCGACCGGAGCAGCTGTCGATCCCGGTGCTCGGCGACGCGCCAACGACCACATACCCGGAACGGCTGAGGAGTTCGCAGACCTTGGCGCCGATGAGGCCCGTGCCCCCGGCGACGACGACTTTCACTTCCCGGGCTCCTTTCCTCGACGTGATCGATCGTGACAGGAGACCGCGTGTGGCGCCTCGACGTGACCGGTGGTGTCACAGATGGCCGCCGAGAACGGTCCACCCCGTTGGCCGGCGCGTCCGTCCGCCGGCGTCCTGAGGAGGTTCGTCATGAAGGTCGTCGTCATCGGCGGGACAGGTCTGATCGGCTCCAAGCTGGTCACCAAGCTGACCGAGCACGGTCACGATGCCGTCGCCGCGGCGCCGAACACCGGTGTCGACACGCTCACAGGTGAAGGGTTGGCCGAGGTGATGCAAGCCGCGCAGGTGGTCGTCGATGTCTCGAACTCGCCGTCGTTCGAGGACGCCGCGGTACTGGACTTCTTCCGGACCTCGACGACGAACCTGCTCGCGGCCGAGCGAGCGGCGGGAGTCGGCCATCACGTCGCCTTGTCCGTCGTCGGCACCGAGCGGCTGAGCCAGAGCGGGTACTTCCGGGCGAAGATCGCCCAGGAGCTGTTGATCGCCGCGTCGTCCTTGCCCTACTCGATCGTGCACGCTACGCAGTTCTTCGAGTTCGTCCAGAGCATCGCCCAGTCGGCGACCGAAGGTGACACCGTGCGGCTCGCGCCGGTGCTGATCCAGCCGATGGCTGCAGACGACGTCGCCGCCGCCGTCGGCAAGATCGCAGTCGGCCAACCGGTGCGCGGCATCGTCGAGGTCGCCGGCCCGGAGCAGTTCCGCCTCGACGACCTCGCCCGTCAGCGCCTCGCCGCGACGAACGATCCGCGCCGAGTCGTCGGCGATCCCACCGCTGCGTACTTCGGCGCGCAGCTCGGCGAGCGCACGCTGCTGCCCGCCCGGGGCGCACGGATCGGCTCGATCCGCTTCGCCGACTGGCTGCAGCGATCGATGGCGGCCACGCCTGCCTGACCAGGACCCGACCCGACCCGACGATCGTCGCCGACCATCCGCCCAACCGAGCCACCCCGCGAAGGAGCACCATGTTCACGTACGAGCCCAGCCCATTCGTCGAGACGATCGGCTACCAGCCGGTCGAGTTCCTCGACATCCCGCCGATGCGAGAGTCACTGGGCATCGACCCACCGCCCACCGACACCGCCCGACCTCGGCTCACGTCGGGCGAACGCTCTCGGTTGATGTGGGCCGCGCGCCGCTACATCGGCGACCTCGTCGAGATGCTCGCCGGTGACGACACCGACGTGCGCCTGGTCATCGAAGAGCTCGACGCCGCCGAATCGAGCAGGTTGGTGCGTTCGCCATGAGCGACCAGTGGGGGCCGCTGGCCGGGCTCGCGGGGGAGTGGGAGGGCGCCGACGGGTTCGACACCGTGTACTCCCGCGCCGCGGGAACGACGGTGCGGACCCCGTACCGAGAGCGCACCACGTTCGTCCCGTTCGGGCCCGTGTTGAACGGCGAACAACGGGTCTACGGACTCGACTACCGCACCGCGATGTGGCGCGGCGACGAAGCACTGCCGTTCCACGCCGAGGTCGGCTACTGGCTGTACGACAGCGAGACGTCCGAGATCCTGCGGGCCTTCGTCGTGCCCCGCGGTGTGACCGTGCTCGCCGGTGGACGGGCGAGCCCTGACGCCACGGAGCTCACGCTGTCGGCCTGCAAGACCGACGGCGAGTACACGATCGGCGAGAGCGAGTTCCTGGGCAAGCGAGCGAGCTCGACGAGCTATCGCGTGACGGTGTGTCTTCAACCCGACGGCACGTGGAGCTATGACTCGACCACCACCCTGGTTCTCGCGAAACGTGCCGAGCCGTTTGCGCACACCGACCGCAACGTTCTTCGCAGGGTTGGCTGACACGAAGCGCCGAGCGGGTCGTCTCGACGGTTGATCGCTCTTGTGCGATCATCGTCTGTGTGCGATGATCGTTCGTTGTGGCGCAGGTCGAGCTGCACGACGAGGTGGTGGTGTGGATGGCGTCGCTGAACGATGACGAGTGGGACCGGACGGTCGTGGTGATCGATCGCCTCGCCGTGCTCGGCTCCTCGGCGAGGATGCCGTTGTCGCGCAGCCTCGGCGACGGGCTGTTCGAGCTTCGGTTCACGCTCGGTTCGACCGCCCGGCGGATCAGCTACCGGTTCACGAAGGATGGGCGCATCGTGTTGCTGACCACGTTCCGCAAGCAACGCAGCAACGAACGCAACGAGATCGCTCGGGCGCGCAAGGCGGCCGAGTCCTGCGCCCGCGACAATCCGTGAAGGAGCACGACATGGCCAACTACTCCCGCTGGGACGACGTCAAGCGCACCCGCCCGGCACCGGATGCTGCAACCCGCGCCGTGGTCGGCCAGGATCTCGCGCTCGGGCAGCTGATCTACGACCTGCGGACTGCGGCGGGGTTGAGTCAGCGCGAGCTCGCCCAGCGGATGGGCACCACCCAATCGGTGATCTCTCGGCTCGAAGAAGGCGGCGGCGCCCGGAATCGGATCGACACGCTGGCACGGGTCGCGACAGCTCTGAACCGTCACCTGATCGTCTCGTTTCCCGAGCAGGTTCCCGCCGAGCTCGACAACGCCGTCCAGGTCGCCTGACGAATCCGATCCGAGCTCGGTGTTCGTGACGTCATCCGTGACGTCACGAGGCCACGATGAGATCGTGAACTCGACCGATCGCCCAACGATGTCGGGCCTGACGACGTGCTGCTCGCCCGGCCAGGAGGTCGTCGTCGTTCCCGGGCGATGGCACACACGTCAAGGGCGTGATAAGGGCGTGCGGGGCGTGAACAGGGCGTGTCACACAGGTCGACAACGGTCACTCCAGGCCGCTCCTGTCACCCAAGGAAATGGGCCGTGAGCTGGCCTCACGCACCTTGACCTGGTGTGGCGCCCTCGGTGCTCGGAGGGTTCGATTCCCCCCAGCTCCACCAACCCACCTCACATGCATCTACCAGGGGTTTTGCGAGTCGTGAGGTGATCCGTGAGGTTCTCTCCGGGAACGTCACAACCCCGCTGACCAGGGATTTCGCGATTCGGACCGCTGGGGGGAATCTGGTGGGGACGCACCCCCGTCCATCGGAGAAGGCGCTGGTCAGGCCCGGTGAATTGGGGGAAGGGCGTGAAAAGGGCGTGCGGTGCCGGTGTCATCCTGCCGCGGTGCTGACGGGTCTGGAGTGGCGCAGCGGTGGGTCGACGTGGTTGGTACGGTGTATGACATGGCCGCACCGAAGACGAACGCGAAGGTGGCGGTGCCGAAGGCACCCGGTCGCTATGGCGCCTCGGGGCAGCGGGTGTTGTCCGACTCCGAGCGAGACAAGATCCGGCGGATGGGCGCCAGCGCGAAGCCGCTCAAGGTGAAGCCCCCCAAGGCCTCCTGACGGTCGTATGCCGGATCGGGCTGCGCCCGCCAATGTCGCCATCCGCCGAGCGAGCCTCGCCGACGAACACGCTCTGCGATCGTTTCGGCGTGCTGGCGACGGCGAGCCGTGGGCAGTCGCCCCTGAGTTGACGATCACCTTGCAGGTCCCGGTGTGGGTTCGAGACGGCACGGCGCAGGTGTGGGTCGCGGAGGAGGACGATCGGGTTGTGGGCGTGATAGCGCTGACGGTCGACGACGTCGACCCAAGCATTGCGGTCAGTCAGGTACTCGCCGCCGGCGCTACATCGGCTATGAGCTCAAGCGCACCGCCATGGAGTGGTTCGCCGGCACTGACCGTGTTCGATGTGATGACGTTCTTCGCGCTTCCTTCCACGGCCTCTCGGCTCGCTCAGCGGAGTTGCAATGGGCACTCGAGATCCGTTGTCGGGACTGTCACCGCGATCCGCGGTGTACCCGGTCTGGCCCGACGTCGGGGTCACCCAGCAGGTCGCGCACGTCGTCGGCGGTGAGTGCCGTGCTGAACAGCTCCCCGTCGTCCATGACGCCGCGGAACAGTTCCCGCTTGCGCTCCTTGAGTGCCATCACCTTCTCCTCGATCGTGTCGCGGGCGATCAGTCGGTAGACGAGCACGGTGCGGGTCTGGCCGATGCGATGCGTCCGGTCGATCGCCTGCTCCTCGGTGGCCGGATTCCACCACGGGTCGAGCAGGAATACGTAGTCGGCCTCCGTGAGGTTGAGGCCGACGCCGCCGGCCTTGAGGCTGATGAGGAAGACCGGGGCGTCGCCGGCCCGGAACCGCTCGATCACCTCGGCGCGCTTGCGGGTCCGCCCGTCGAGGTACACCGACGCGACACCGTCGGCGTCGAGGCGGTGTCGGGCGGTCGTGAGAAATCTGGTGAACTGGCTGAACACGAGGGCGCGGTGGCCCCCGGCGACGACCTCGTCGAGCTGTTCCACCAGCGCGTCGAGCTTGGCGCACGGTGTCGTAGCGTGCTCGGGGTCGACGAGCGCGGCGTGGAGGCTGAGCTGACGCAGCAGCGTGAGTGAGCGGAAGATGGCGATGCGGTTCCGGTCGAAGTCGCCGATCAGGCCCAGCACCCGCTGGCGCTCGCGCTGCAGATGGGTGTCGTAGAGCTTGCGATGCTTCGGCGACAGGTCGACGATGATGACCTGCTCCTGCTTGGACGGCAGCTCGGCGGCCACCTGCTCCTTGGTGCGCCGTCGGATCAGCGGCTTGATCCGCCGGCGCAGGCGGGCCAGTCGTTCTGCGTCGCCGTGGCGCTCGATGGGGCGGGCGTACATCTCGGCGAAGCGGGTGGGGTTGGGGAACAGGCCAGGGGCGACGATCGACAGGATGGCCCAGAGCTCGGTGAGGTTGTTCTCCATCGGCGTACCCGTGAGGGCCAGCTTGAACGGCGCGTCGAGCCGGCGGACCAGTCCGTACGTCTTCGCCTGGTGGTTCTTCACCTGCTGGGCCTCGTCGAGCACCACCGCCGCCCACGGCACCGACGAGTACTCGTCGAAGTCGAGCCGGAACAGCGTGTACGACGTCACCACCA
>CAZMGD010000056.1:0-25799 GCA_964565705.1 uncultured Ilumatobacteraceae bacterium
GATCGTGGCCCGGCTGTTCCTGATGAGCAACATCGAGCCGCTCGGCTACCTCGCCATCGAGATCGACAAGGTGAGCGGACGCACCAGCGCGGTGCTCGCGATCGACGCCACGCTCGACAAGTTCATGCGCAACGCGCCGAAGTGGATGGCCGAGGCCGGCGGGTTCACCGGCACGCTGTTCCTCTCGAACGATCCCTGCACGGTGGCGATCGGCCGGCTCGCCGACCAGAGCACCTGGCTCGCGCTGCGCTTCGACGTCGACGTGTTCGTGAAGGCATCGCTCACGATCGGGTTCTGCCTCGAGCTGGTCGAGGGCGGTCCGAAGGGCTTCGGGCTGGTGGTCCGGCTCGACGGGCTGATCGGCAAGAAGGGCTTCATCGCGCTGACGTTCCACGCCGAGTTCGGCGCGGTCGTGATGATCTTCACCACCGGCTCCTCGGACTACTCGGCGGCGGTGTGGATCCAGGCCGGGATCCGCTTCACGCTGTTCGGGTTCCTGCGGATCGGCGTCAGCGCCCGCCTCGACTTCCGGGTGGTGGGCGCCCGACCGGCACGGGCCGAGCTGACCGGGGAGATCCGGCTGGAGACACCGTGGTGGCTGCCCGACGTCACGTGGCGCCTGGACGCGCAGTCCGGCACGCTCGCGCCGGCCAGGCTCTCGACGGCAGCACCACCGGTGCGCGGCGCGGCGGCGACCGAACCCGGCTCCGGGCGCCAGCTGGCGGCCCACCTCGAGCGGTTCGACCCGTCGTGGGACGGCACCGGGGTCGCGCCCGTCGTGTCGGTCGAGCAGCTCCGTGCGCCCGCCCGTCCGGAGTCCCAACGGCTGGCCAACCTGGCAGCGAACACCGCACTGCGCCCGATCGCCACCGACGCCACGATCTCGATCGAGTGGAGCGTGCCGATCAACGACACGCTCGGTCTCGCCGCCGGCATCGCGACCGGTGCCGGCGACCAGCTCTCTGGTGACCTCGCGCTGCGCTACGACCTCGTGCGCGTCTCCGTCCGCCGCCGAGCCCGCTTCGGCGCAGACCGGGCGTGGAAGGATCTCGACGACCGGATCGAGCTCGTCGCCGACTTCAGCGATCCCGGCGGCGTGCAGCTCGGCGGCGAGTTCGCGCCGCAGGTGCTGTCGGCGACGTGGGACGTCGACCTGCGCGCCGACGGTGGCCCGGTCGCCAAGAAGCTGCTCGTCAACGCCGTCGCCCCCTACGAGTTCGCCACCGCCGACGCCGAGCTCGACGAGCAGCTGATCCACCGGCTGCCGTCCTGGCCCTGCTGCGCGCCGCTCGACGACAAGACCCTCCACGACCTGTTCCACCGCGTCAGCTGGCGCCAGCGCCTCGCCGGCACCGCGCTCGGGATGCCGGCGTCGTCGCGGTTCAGCGACAGCGCGAGCACGCTGCGCTTCCCCCGACCGGCGTGGACCCACGCCGCCGGGTTCGGCGGTCTCCCCCCGGCGACGGTTGTGTCCGCGGCCGAGATCGTGCAGCCGGGGATCGTCGCCCGCGCCGATCTCGACGAGGACGCCGCGTTCTGCAGCGTGCGCGTCGCCTGGCCGCGCGGTGCGCTGCTGACGCTGGTCGCGTTCGACGGCTCCGGCAACGAGGTCGCACGGCGCGAGCTCGGTACGGGCAGCGCGGCGTTCGTCACCACGCTCTTCGGCGCCCAAGGCCCGATCCGCCGGATCGAGATCCGCACGTTCCGCCCGCCGGCGTCCGGCGTGAGCGCCATCGCCACGTCGTCCGTCGGCACGCTGGTCGAGGTCGACGAGGTGACCTACGTCGGCCTGCGCGACTACCTCGACCTCCTCCGCGCCCAGGCCGCGTGTGGCGACGGCGGTGGCCACGGCGGCTACGAGGGCCGGGGCAAGCTCGGCCTGCTGCCCAACCACGAGTACGAGCTGCGGCTCACGACGCGCGTCACCGTGGCCCACCCGTCGGCGGCCGAGGAATCCGCCGACGTCGACGAGTTCGTGTACGTGCGCACGAAGGGCCTACCCGGTCTCAACGCCGTCGAGCGGGTGGGCGAGGAGATCGAGCCGTACGTGCGCGGCGCCTACGCCGGCGGCCGGGCCGGGCTGGTCTACCGCAGCGAGCCGGTCACGCTGGCGTTCTCGGAGGACTTCCACGTCGCCGTGCCGCTCGCCGTGCGTCCACCGGGCACCGCGACCGAGCACACCGTGCTCCAGACGATGCAACTGCTCGTCACGCCCGAGGTGGCGCTGCGTGCCGCGACCGAGTTCACGGCGACCGGCACCGACTGGATCGTCGCCCACCTCGGGGCGGGCATCCCGCCCGTGCGCGGCCCGCGGGCGTGGCACCCGACGAAGAGCGGGTCGCATTCGGCGGCCACCCCGATGGTCAGCGTCAACCCTGCCCGTCATCGGCTGGCGGGGTTGACCCAGCGCGCCGCGGTCACGTGTGGGCCTGCAGATCCGCGGCGCGTGATCGGAACGGTGCTCGTCGCGCCGCCACAGGGTGGAGGCTCCAGTGACCCGGCGGCGCCGGGCTCGCCGGAGCTGTGGCCGGGCGGCGGGCGCTTCCTGGCCACGGTGCGCGCCGAGCACGCGCCGTTCGTCGATCGCCGACCGTTCGATCCCGGCGACGAGACGGCGCTCAGCCGCTCGGGGGGTCCGTGGACCGTCGTCGACGGTCGGCTCCAGGTGGAGGGCAGCGGAGCACACGTCGCGGTGCTCGGCGACCCCGACTGGGACCACCTGAGCATCGCGGTGTCGGTGTCGACGCAGCAGCGCGCCGGTGTCGGGTTCGCGCTGGCGGGCGCCAGCGCTCTCGGCCGCGGCATCTTCGCCGAGATCGTCGGCACCCGTCTCGTCGTGAGCGCCCGAGCATCGACCGGCGGCGCGCTGGTCGAGCTGGACGCGGACGACCTCCTCACCAGCGCCGACGAGCTGCGGCTCGAGGTCACCGTGTTCGACGACCGGCTGCGGGCATCGGTCGGCGATGTCGTGGTCGAGGTCGACCGTGGCGAACTGCGCGCCGGCCGGATGGGGCTCGTCGCCGACGGTCCGGCCACGTTCGGGTCGTTGCAGGTGCACGGACTCGACATGTACCGGTTCCCGTTCGGCGTCAGCCGGTACCGGTCGTTCGAGGCGCACCTCGCGTCGTGGGACGGGGTGATCGCCGTCGTCGCCCCCGACGCGACGGGGCCCGGCACGACGACCTCGACGGTCGCCCAGCTGTGGGCCCAGACATCGGCGGATGTCGCCGCGGTGATGGCCACGTCCGCACCCCCCGCCGAGCGCGAACGGGTCTTCGGTGCGTGGGTCGCGGCACTCGGCCTGCCGCTGACGGATGACGTGACGGACGTGCGGGTCAGCAGGTTCGTCGTCGGGGGCCGGACGGAGGCGCTGCTCGTCGAGTCGCCCGAACCGCTCGACTTCACCGAGGAGATCGCGGTGTCGGCGTCCCGCCGGCAGCGCACCGGTTCGCTGCCGCCCCACCGGCACGATCCGATCGGGCCGGCGGGCACCGTGCGCGAGCGGCTGATCGCCGCCGCGCTCCGCCCATCGCTCGAACCGACCCGTGGCCGCCGGCCGGGGATCGACGCCACGATCCTCGACGCCGACGTGGTTGGGGACGCGCTGCAGCTGTCGCTGCACCCGGCGCTCGCCGGTGCCGGGATGCTCGCCGTCGCTGCGGTCGACGACGCCGGCCGTCCACAGCTCTTCCGTGGCCGCGTCCGGCCCGGCCTGACCTCGACGTCGCCGGCGATCCTCCCGGCTGCGCACGTCGGTGCGCTGCCCGCCCTGCCACCGCACAGCGAGCTCGCGCCATCTCTGCAGGGTGCCCCGGCGGGAACGATCCTCCTGGCGTCCGCCGACCTGGCGCTCCTGCTCGGCCGGCACCGCCTGCAGCCCGCCGAAGTCGACGTCGACGTGCCGGTCGAGGTGATCCAGTCGGGCGATGGGCGACGCGCGCTCGTCGTCACCGCCAGCGGCGAGGCGTTCGCCGCTGGCACCCATCGGCTGCGGTTCGCTCTCGTCCGCCGGCGGTGGGACACGACCGACCCCGCCGACGAGCTGAACACCTGCTCGGGCGAAGCCACCTGGCACCTCGCCCTGTAGCCGTCAGGCCCCGACGCCGCGCCCGGTTCTTTCAGAGCGGTGTCTTCTTTCGGTTCGGGACAGCTGAGCTGAGGTGTCGCCCGCCAGTGGGCACGCGACGCGCTCGGCGACACGATCGAGCTGCGCGAGGCTGCCGACCATGGTGAGCACCGACGTCGACGCGGTCCGCGAGCTTCGTGCCGTGCTCGACGAGGTCGGGTACTCCGCGGACGCGATCGCTGCGCTGCTGCACCTGCCCGGCGAGCTGCGTATCGCCGCCGGCGACGCCAACCGGGCGGACTTCCTGCTCGACGAGAGTCGGCCGCTCGACGCGCTCGTGCGCCTGTTCCTGCTCGGCGGCTCGATCGTCCCGGCGGCGGCCCGAGACGCGCTCGGTGAGCGACTCGACCTGTTGGACCGCACCGGGTTGGCGTCCATCGGGCACGTCGCCGTGCACGCGACCGCACTGCTCGTGCCGCACGGCGGCTTCGTCATCGCATCAGATGCGTTCGGCGACGCAGACCGCCACTGGGTGCCCGGTGTGCAGCGGCCCTCGGACCTCCTGGCATGCGTGACGCCACGCGGCCGGGTCGACCGGGCGTTGGATCTCGGCACCGGCAACGGGATCCAGGCGCTGTTGCTCAGCGACCACGCCGATCACGTGGTGGCCGTCGACGTCAACGAGCACGCACTCGAGCTGGCCTGCTTCAACGCCATCCTGAACGGGCGCGACGGCCACATCGAGTTCCGACAGGGGAACTTCCTCGAACCGGTGCGCGGCGAGCGGTTCGATCTGGTCGTCTCCAACCCGCCCTACGTCCTGTCGCCGGAGGATGCGTACGTGTTCCGCGACGCGGACGTGCGCGGCGACGTGATGTGCCGCGGCCTGATCGTCGACATCGCCGGGCACCTGACCGACGGCGGGCTCGCCACCGTGATGGTCAGCTGGCCGCAGCGCGGCGACGAGGCGCCCGCACCCCAGCGGTGGCTCGCCGACGCCGGCGCCGACGGAGTCGTGATGGTGCTCGCGGTGCACGACGCGCTCGATGCGGCGATGCTCTGGAACACCCCGTACGTCGCCGACGGCGACGAGTTCACACGCCGGGTGGAAGCGTGGCGGGACTACTTCGCGGCCGAGGACATCCCCGCGATCGGCCACGGCGTCGTCGCCATGCGCCGGTCACCGCAGGCACTCCCTCCGGTGACGGCGGTGCTACCTCCCACCGCTCCTCCCGGCTGGCGCGGCGGCGCCCAGCTCGAACGGGTGGTCGACGCGATCGTCCGCTACGGACGCACGGACGGACCGACGATGCTCGCGCTCGCACCGGACGTGCGCCTGACCGAGGTCTCACGGCCGGGCACCGACGGGCTCGAGGTCACGGCCGTCGAGATCGGTGTGCCTGACGGGCTGGCGTTCACCGTCGGTCTCGACCCGTCCGGTGCGCAGCTCGTTCGCCGGTTCGCGACAGCGACCAGCATCGAGCACGCCCTCGGATCGTTCCCCGATCTCGGTCCGGACGCCCGGCAGAAGGCCGTGGGGTTCCTCGCCGATCTCGTACGACTGGGGCTGCTGGTACCCGCCGACCAGAACTGATTCCCTCCACCGCCGTTCTCTGGTACAACTCGTAACGGGGAGTCGGGAGGGACGGACCATGGGCAAGGTCTCGGGGCGTACGCTCGCCGCGTTCGGGCTCGGTGCACTGGTCGCGGGCGGTGTGACCGCCAGCGCCGACGTCGGAGCCCAGACCCAGTCGGGCACGGTCATCAACGCCTGCGTCGGCAAGCTCACGGGCAACGTGCGCATCATCACACCACCGGCGCGGTGCTTGTCGATCGAGGTGCCGATCAGCTGGAACACGAGCGGTCCCGCGGGAGCTGCGGGTCCGGCCGGACCTGCGGGACCTGCGGGACCTGCGGGTCCCGCCGGACCACAAGGCGCACCAGGCGTGCAGGGCGTGCCCGGCGCCGACGGGGCTCCAGGTGCGGACGGGGCCCCGGGTGCGGACGGGGCGCCGGGTGCGACCGGACCGCAGGGACCCGCCGGGCCCGCCGGGCCCGCGGGCGGGATCGATGGCGCGTTCTGCAGCCCGAACGGGCAGTTCTGCATCACCGTCACCGACAGCGGCATCGAGATGAAGGGGCCTGGCGGTGTGATCGCGATCGATCGCTACGGCACCGTCGTCAGCGACAACGCGTACGAGCGGAGGACGGGATGAGCGACGTGGAATCGCGGCGTATCAGCCGGCGTCAGATCCTGACCGGCCTCGCCCTGTTCGGCGCCGGAGCCGCGGGTGGCGGGGCCGCCGTGGCGCGCGCCGACAACTCGGACGGTGCGGCACCGGTCAAGGTCCGTCAGTCGCTGACGCTGCGCAGCGAACGGCTGACATCCACGGTGCACGGTCGGGTCGCGGGCGAGCTGCGTCCCGCGAACCAACCGGCCGCGACGCGTGGCGAGGTGCTCGACGGCTCAGGGTCCCCCGTCGGCACGTTCAGCTCGGCCGCTGTGCCAGGGTCGGCCGGCGCGCTCATGCTGCACACGTTCGAGCTCACCGGCGGCACGATCCTCGGCATGGGCTCAGGGCCGCTCGGCGAGGCGACCTACGCGATCATCGGCGGCACCGGCCGCTACCAGGGCGCAACCGGCAGCTACGTCGCCCGTCAGCATCCTCGCGACCTCGGCGGCGACGGCACCGCTGAGTTCGTCCTCGATCTCACGACTGAAGGGAACTGATCCAGCATGGCCTTCGACGGGTTCCTCAAGATCCCGAACATCAACGGTGAGTCCACGCTCAAGGGCTTCGAGAAGTGGATCGCGATCGAGTCCTTCTCGTGGGGCGAGGAGCGACCGCCGAGCGGCAACGGTGTCGCCGTGCCGCTGGAGGTGCAGGTCGTCGCCAACACCCAGGCGTCGTCACCCAGCCTGTTCGCCGCCTGTGCGAACGGTGAGGCCCTCGGCACGGTGCTGCTCCACCTGGCCACGGTCGGCGGCTCGCAGAGCACGTTCTTCAAGTGGGACCTGGAGAACGCGGTGATCGGTTCCTACCGGGTCGGCGGCAACACGGCCGACGACCGTCCCGCCGACCAGTTCAGCATCTCCTTCACCGCGCTGACCTACAGCTACTCCGCGCAGGACGGCAAGGGCGGTGCCGGCAGCCCGATCACGAAGTCGGTCACGTTCCAATGACCTGACCACGGGTGACGGCCATGCGATTGCTGACGACCGACTACCTCGTCATCGGCGCAGGCGCGATGGGCATGGCGTTCACCGACGCCCTGATCGATCACGCCGACGTGCACGTGACGCTCGTCGACCGCCGCCCCGTCGCCGGTGGCCACTGGGAGGACGCGTACCCGTTCGTCCAACTGCACCAAGCGTCGGTGTTCTACGGCGTGTCGTCGACCGTGCTCGGCAGCGGCAGCGTGCAGCAGAGCGGGCCCGAAGCGGGACTGCACGAACGTGCCCGCCGATCGCAGATCGGGGCCTACTACGACGACATCCTGCGCCGCCGCTTCGTCGGTTCTGGCCGCGTCACGTTCCTAGGGTCGAGCGAGTACCGCGCCGACGGTTCCACGCACGTCGTCACGTCGCGACCGTCCGGCGACGCCGTGACCATCACGGCGCGCCGTGTCGTCGACGCCACCTACCTATCCCCGACCATCCCGGCGACGACACCCCCGCCGTTCGGTGTCGCTGACGACGTCGGCGTCGTCGCCGTCAACGAGCTCGCCAGACTGGCCGACACGCCGGCGAGCTACGTGATCGTGGGTTCCGGCAAGACCGCCACCGACGCCATCGTGTGGTTGTCGGCCAACGGCGTACCGCCAGACCGCATCATGTGGGTGCGGCCGCGCGAACCGTGGATGCTCGACCGCGCGGTCGTCCAGCCCGACCCCGTCGTCGCGCTCGGTCTGGCCGCCGACACCATGGCGGCGGCCGCCGACGCGGCGTCGCTCGATGAGCTCTTCCTCCACCTCGAAGCTGCCGGGGTGATGCTGCGGGTGGATCGCGAGGTCACGCCGACGATGGCCAAGACCCCCACGATCGGTAGGTGGGAGATCGACGTGCTCCGCAGGATCGACGACGTCGTCCGTCTCGGCCACGTCCGGCAGGTGACGCGAAGCGAGATCGTCCTCGACCACGGGTCGGTCGCCCTGCCGTCCGGCGCACTCGTCGTGCACTGCGCTGCGTCCGGGCTCCAGTACCCACCGATGGTGCCGATCTGGGGTCCGGACGCGATCAGGCTCCAGACGATCCGGGCCGGGTTCCCCTGCTTCAACGCCGCGCTGGCCGGCTACGTGGAGGCCACCCGCGACGACGACCGGGAGCGCAACCGGCTCTGTCCGCCCAACACCCTCCCGAACGACCCCGCCGACTGGGCGCTGATGCAGGTCCGTGGCTCGCTCGCCACGCGCCGGTTCGGCGCCGAGCCGGACATCGCCGCCTGGGCTGACGGCTGCGCGCTCAACCCGGCGCGCATCCGACCCGAGCAACGAGACGATCCCGCGGTGCAGGCGGCCGCCGAGCGCGTGGCAGCGCACGCCGAGCAAGGGCTCGCCCGGCTCGCCGCCCTCGCCACCCGATGATCCAACGTCCTGCAGCACTCACGCGTTCCTGCAGTCAGATCGAGCCCGCGCGGGACCGATCTGACCGCGAGAATCGAGGGTCGTTAGGGTTCGGCGCCGGAAAGGAGCAGCCGATGCTTGCCGAGGTCGTCCGAGAAGCCGCCGCAAGGTTCGGCGAACAACCCGCGCTCGTCGCCGCCGACGGCTGGGCGTTCTCGTACCGCGAGCTCGACCGGGCCTCCGACGAGGTCGCCGCATGGCTGCACCGCCACCACGGCGTGGCGCTCGGCACGGTCGCCGCGATCATGATGCCGACCTCGGTCGACTACCTCGTGTACTACGCGGCCTTCGCCAAGCTCGGCGCGGTCACGGCCGGCGTGAACCCGCACCTCACCGAACGGGAACGGCGCTCTGTGCTCGAAGCGTGCGGGCCCGACATCGTCGTCGCCGAGCACGGTCTCCTGGCCGGCATCCCCGACGGGTGCGCCGTCGTCGATCACGCTCCGGCCGAGGCGGCCGCCGACGTGTGCAGTGCGGTCCGCCTGGCGGGTGCGGCCCCTGCCCCGCTCCCCCACGATCCGGACCGGCCGATCGCGATCTGCTTCACCTCTGGATCCACCGGCGAACCCAAGGGCGCGCTGTTCCGGAACCGCCAGTTCCAGGCGATCTTCGAGATGGACACCGGCGGCGCGTGGGGAGGCGGCGCGCCGACGATCCTCGGCACGCAGTTCGCCCACATCGGGGCGATGACCAAGGTGCACTGGCTGCTCGCCGGCGGGGCCACCCTGCACGTCCTGCGGAAGTGGCGGGCGGCGGACGTGCTGCGCCTCACGGAGCAGCACCGGATGACGGCGTTCAACGCCGGGCCCGCGCAGGTGGCGTTGCTCCTCCGGGAGGCCGACCTCCACCCGTACGACCTCAGCTCGGTCCGGGTGATCGTCGCCGGCACCGGACCGTCCAGCCCGGCCCTCATCCAAGAAGCGCGCGAGCGGTTCCAGTGCGCGTACTCGGTGAGGTACTCGTCGACGGAGTGCGGCGGCGTCGGCCTCGCGACCGCGCTCGACGCACCGGACGAGGAGGCGCTGTACACGGTCGGCCGGCCGCGGCCGGGCGTCGAGGCAAAGATCGCCGACGAGCGCGGCACACCGCTGCCCGACGGCGAACCCGGCGAGGTGTGGCTGCGCTCGCCGGCGGTGATGAGCGAGTACTGGCGCAACGAGGAGGCGACGCGCGAGACGCTCGTCGACGGCTGGCTGCGGACGGGCGACCTCGGGTTCGTCGACGAGAACGGCTGCTACCGATTGGTCGGGCGGGCGAAGGAGATGTACATCCGCGGCGGGTACAACGTGTTCCCGTTCGAGGTCGAGCGGATCCTCGCCGACCACCCGAAGGTGGCGCAGATCGCCATCGTGCCGCGTCCCGACCCGGTGATGGGTGAGATCGGTGAGGCGTGCGTCGTGCCGCGCACGGCGGACGACCCACCGTCGCTCCAGGAGCTTCGTGTCTTCGCCGAGGACAGCCTCGCTCGCTTCAAGCTGCCCGAGCGTCTGCGCCTCATGGAGACGCTGCCGTTGAACGCCAGCGACAAGCTGGATCGGCGTGCCCTCGCCCAGCTTGGCAGCACGAACACCGACGGCGCCTGACGCTGCCCGTCACCAGCGGTCGGCGATGTACTTCTCGATCTCGGCATCGTCGTCGATCGAGCGGGTGCCGTTGTTCATGCGGACGTAGAACACCCGCTTCTTCTGGTGTTGGCCGTTCCTGTCGACGACGGTCACATCGGCGTGGACGGGGTGGCCGCTGGGCTTCACGTGGACGCGGCAGAGGTCGTGGCCTTCGACGGTGTCGATGTGTGTCGTCACGTTGGTCGCCGCCGCCGCACCGACGGCGTTGAGCGCTCGCCTCGGCAAGAGCCGCGGGGTCGCGCGGTACGTGGACGATCCGGATGTTGGACTGCAGCGCATCGAGCAACTCGAGCGAGTCGAGGACGCGCCTGGTCGGCGTGCGTGGATCAGGTTCGGCCCGGTGCGGGCCGAGCTTGGCGGCCACCTCACCGTTGCGGGTGATGCAGACGGCGCCGCTGCGTTCGGCCTCGGCGAGGACGGCGGCGGTGTCGTTGCGCAGATCGCGCACGCCGACAGGAGCTCCATTCGCAGCCGTGGTGCGTCCGGCTCACATCGTGAGGTCGGATCTCACGCCAGTTGGGGTGGCGCCGATCTGGCGCCGATCCGTTGCTTCAGTACAGAGAGGAACCGTTCCATGACACTTCCCCAACTCACGGGGCCCGGGCCGTTCATCGCCGACGGTGGGCTCGAGACCTCGCTCATCTTCCAGTCCGGCGTGCAGCTCGACGACTTCGCCGCATTCCCGCTCCTGGACACCGACGACGGCCGCAGGATCCTCGCCGGCTACTTCGCTCCGTACCTGGACCTCGCCGAGCGGTTCGGTGTCGGCCTGGTGCTGGACACCCCGACGTGGCGGGCGAGCCTCGACTGGGGTGCCCGGCTCGGCTACGACGACACCGCCCTCGCGGCGGTGAACCGTCGATCGGTCGAGTTCGTGCGCGGCCTGCGCGCCGATCGTCCGGGCGTGACTGCTGTCGTGAACGGCGTGATCGGTCCGCGCGGCGACGGCTACGTCGTCGGTGCGGCGATGTCCGCGGCGGAGGCCACCAGATACCACGGGTTGCAGGCGCAAGCGTTCGCCGACTCAGGTGCGGAGATGGTCAGCGCGATCACGATGACCTACGCCGAGGAGGCGATCGGCGTCACCCGCGCCTCCACCTCGGTCGGGCTTCCGGTCGTCGTGTCGTTCACGGTGGAGACCGACGGCGCGCTGCCGTCGGGACAGTCGTTGGCCGACGCGATCGCACAGGTCGACGACGCCACCGACGCGGCGCCGGCGTACTTCATGATCAACTGCGCCCACCCCAGCCACTTCGACTCGATCGTTCAGCCCGAGGCGTCGTGGACGGGTCGCGTCCAGGGTCTTCGCGCCAACGCCTCGAGCCTGAGCCACGCCGAGCTCGACGCCGCGACCGAGCTCGACCGCGGCGATCCATCGGAGCTGGCCCACCTCTACGGCGCCCTGCGGTCGTCGTTCGACCTCCGGGTCGTCGGCGGGTGCTGTGGCACCGACCACGAGCACGTGGCGGCGATCGCCCGCACGCTGATGGCCGGCGGCCAGGCAGCCGAGGTGGCGTCGTGACCGCTTCGGCCACGTCGATTGCTTCGCCACCGAACTCCCCGGCCGGCCGGTCGACGGCGCCCGGTTCGTCGTGCTCGACGGCGAGGCCCACCAACCGTTCCAGGAGTCACCGGAGGGGTTCGACCGCCTGCTCCGGGACTTCTGGGACGACGTCGATGCCTGACGCCGCAGCCGGGTTCACGACGCCGGTCCGGCGGTCGACCACACGGTCGGCCGCTCGGGCCGGTACCGGCAGTAGACACCGGTCTGGATCGACGCCTCGAGGTGCGCCGCGAGCGACGGGTGCGCCGTCCGCAGCCGCTTGATGGTCGAGCGGATCCGCTGCGTGACGGCCGACCGTGCCCGTTCGGCGCTGTCGGTGTGGCGGCGGGTTCGGCCGCCGAGCCCGAGCGCGGACGCCAGATGCTCGACGATCGCGTCCAGCTCGGCCTGCGCCCGGTCGGCGCGGTGGAGGTCGGCGTCCGCCTCGGCCTCCTCGACCTCGCCCTGCAGCTCGCGGATCCGCTGCTCGTACTCGCGTCGCGCCCTCGCGTCGATCAGGTCGCCGGCGCCGTGCTCGATCACGGCGCCGGCGAGATCGGCGCAGTGCATGTCGGTGTCCGGCGCCGCGAGGAGGCGGGCGATGTCGGCCATCCCCTTCGACGACGGCTGGCGGATCGTGACCCCGTCGTAGGTGATGGTCCACACGTCGCCCTCGAGACACCACGCGTTGCTCGACCCCGACGGCGGTCGTGGGTCAGGTGACACGGAGCCCGAAATCGCGTCGAGACCGGCGCGGGCAGCCATGACCGCGCTGCGGACGTCGATCGTCACATCGGCGGTGAGCGGCGGGAGCGCGTGTCGTTCATGACCTGGCAGGGAGAACAGGCTCACCACCGGCGACGCGTTGGCCACCGCCGCGATCCGGCGCCACACCACATCGCCGGCACGTTCGAGCACGACCGCGGCGAGCCGGAGCCCATTGCGCAGCTCGCACTCGGCACCTCGGGCGACCAACCCGTCGATCAGCCGGCGCGTCGACGTCGCCGCTCGAGGCAGGTCGCCGGCGTCGACGGCCAGCAGGCCGAGCGTGTGCAGGTTGACCGACTCCGCCGCTGGATACATCGCCGTCGTGGCAGCGCTCAACGCCGCGTCGGCCAGATCGCGCGCGGCGAGCGGATCCGACCGGGCGACGAGCTCCGCCTCGACGGAGCGCGCCCAGATCTCGTTGACGGCCGATCCGCCGCGGACGGCCACCTCCACCACCTCGCGCACGGCCGCGAGCTGTGCCGCGAGCACATCGGGGGCCGCCGGGGTGCCGTGGGCGAGTGTCGCCAGCAGCTCGGCACGGCTCACGGTCATCTCCATCGCCAGTGCCGGCACGCGGTCGGTGGCGACGTCGATCGCCGCCGACAACGCCTCCACCGCGCCAGGGAGGTCGCCGGTCGCCGCCCGGGCATGCCCGATCACGCGTCGCAACGTGCAGGGCGCGTAGTGCGACTCGTCGGCACCGGCCAGCGCCCGTCGAGCGAGCTCGATCGCCTCGCTCGGCCGTCCGGCGAGGTAGCGGCACGTCGCTGCGGTCGCTGCCGCGTCAGCCCATCCCGGTGTCGAGGGGTCGTCCCATCGCTCGATCGCCCGCTCGGCGAGCGGTGAGATGTCGTCCAGGCGGCCCTGGTGGACGACGCCCCACAGCGTGGCCACGAGTACGAACGAGCGCGCAGGTCGCTCGTCGCTGTCGAGGCACCAGCGCAACACCGCGAGGTGCTGCTCGACCCTGCTCAGCAGTGTGGCCAGCGACGACCGGTCCCACCCCGACGCCGCCTCGGTGACGAGTCGGACCGACCGGCCGGTGACGCAGTCGACGAAGCGGTGCCACGTCGCGTCCCAGGCGCCGGCGGCGACGAGCCGCTCGCGGGCGAAGCTGCGCACGAGCTCGAGCTGGCGATGGTGGGTCACGCCTGCCACCGATGTCGTGGCCAGCAGCGAGTCCGCGACCAACCGATCGAGCCGATCGATCGTGACCGTCGTGTCACCGCCGCCGGCAATGGCGTGTGCATCGTCGGCGGTGAACGGTCCGCTCAGGACGGCGAGCCGATCGAAGAACCGTTGGTCCTCCTCACCCAGCAGCTCGTACGACCAGGCGATCGTGTCCCGCAGGCTGCGATGGCGCGCCGGCCGACGAGACCGGGGCTGGCGGAGCGTGTCGAGATCACCCAGACGATCGAGCAGCTCGGTCGGCGTCAGCACGCGCGACCGGGCAGCCGCCAGTTCGATCGCCAATGGCACCCCGTCGAGCAGTCGGCACAGCAGACCCACCGCAGCGAGCTCCGATGCATCGACGGTTGCCCCGCCCTCCCGCGCGCGCTGTAGGAACAGCTGCACCGCCGGCGCTGACCGCTCGTCGACGTCCGAGCCCGGCAGGCCGAGGGGAGCCAGCACGACGACGGACTCGCCTGCCACCCCGAGGGGTGAGCGGCTCGTGGCGACGACGGTCGGTGAGCGACATGCGCCGAGCAGCGCCGCGACCGCCTCCGCGGCTGCGTCGACCACGTGCTCACAGTTGTCGACGATCACGAGCGCTGGCTGTTCCGTCGGCGAGTCGAGCAACGCCCGGAACGAACCGAAGCCCAGCTGCGCGGCCAACGCCGACGCGACCTCGCGCTCGTCGTCCACCAGCGTGAGGTCGACCCAGAACGACCCGAGTGGGTAGCTCCCACCCTCGCTGTCGGCGACCGCACCAGCGAGCGTCGTCTTGCCGATCCCGCCCGGACCCGTGATCGTGACGAGGCGCGACTCGGCGAGGCGCCGCACGACCTCCCCGACAACCTGTTCGCGCCCGACGATCACCTTCGATACCCCGCCCACACCGTAGGACCTCCGGCTCCCCGACGTGACGCGTGAAGGTGTGCCCGCCCGGCCGGGATTGGGTCAGGTCCGGCTCTCGCGGAACCTCGACGTGTAGGTGGCGAGGGTGCCGAGGTAGTTGGCCCGTTCGTACGCCTCGGGGTCGGCGGCGGACTCGCGGCGCAACGCGCCGCGCATCTCGTCCACCGACTCGTAGCGGTGCTCGGCCATCCACAGCTCGAGGTCGCCGAGCATCGCGCTGACGTGCGCGGGACCGTGGCGCAGCACCGCCGAGGTGGTCATCGCCACGTCGGCGCCGGCCAGCAGCAGCTTGGCGACGTCGCCGCCGGTGTGCACACCGGTCGTGCCGGCGATCGAGATCGACAGGTACTCGCGCACGATGCCGATCCAGCGCAGCGGCAGCCGCAGCTCGTCGGAGGTGCTGAGCGACAGCCGCGGCACGACGTCGAGCGTGTCGAGGTCGAGATCGGGCAGGTAGAAGCGGTTGAACATGACCACGCCGGCAGCGCCCGCCTCCTGGAGGGCGACGGCGAACGACGCGACCGACGTGTAGAACGGCGAGATCTTCACCGCGATCGGCACGCGCACGACGGTCGCGAGCGTCTCGACGACCGCGAGCTGCTCGTGTTCGATGGCGCGAGCGTCGAGCGCCGGCTCGGCGGCGATCTCGTACAGGTTCAGCTCGATCGCGTCGGCGCCGGCGTCCTCGAGGAGTCGTGCGTACCGCAGCCAGCCACCGGCATGCGTGCCGTTGAGGCTGGCGATGACGGGCACGTCGACGCGCTCCTTGGCGCTGGCGACGAGATCCACTGCGGCGTCGACCGCCGTGTCGAAGGCGTGCACGTCGGGCAGCACCGACGTCGCTTCGGCGAAGTTGTTGGCGTGGGTCGAGAACAGTCGGTCCAGCTCCTGGGCTTCGTGCTCGACCTGCTCCTCGAACAGCGACGGCAGCACCACGGCGCCGGCGCCAGCCTCGACGAGCTGCTCGATGTGCTCGACGTCGCCGGTCAACGGTCCGGCGGAGGCGACGACCGGCGAGCGCAGCGCCAACCCGAGATAGGTGGTGGTCAGCGTCGGGGCGACGGCTGGTCCGTCGAAGCCGTCGTCGGCGACGGGATGGGCGAACGTCATGGCGCGACCTCCTGTGGCGGTGCTTCGGGCACCGGCTCGTGGCCGCGGTGCATCTCGGCGAGCTGCTCGTAGTAGTCCCAGCGGTCGTCCACGTCGATCTGGGCCAGCCGCATCAGCTGCTCGTAGCGGTCGGGGTCCGACCGGGCGAGCATCGCGAACCGTGCCTCCTCGCCGGCGAAGTCGACGAGCGGGATCGACGGCTTGGCGGAGTCGAGCCGGAACGGGTGCTCGTGATCCTCGGGGTGGAACCGGTACAGCGGCCAGTACCCGCTGCGCACCGCGTCGCGCTGGTGCCCCATCGACGTCGTCATGTCGATGCCGTGGGCGATGCAGGTGGAGTAGGCGATGATCAGCGACGGGCCCGGCCAGGCGTCGGCCTCCAGGAGTGCCTTCACGGTCTGCACGTCGCTGCCGCCGAGCGCGATCTGGGCCACGTACACGTCGCCGTAGCGGCGGGCGATCGCCCCGAGATCCTTCTTCGCCGACCCCTTGCCGGCCGTCGCGAACTTGGCCACGGCACCGCGCGGCGTCGCCTTCGACGCCTGGCCGCCGGTGTTCGAGTACACCTCCGTGTCGAGCACGAGCACGTTGACGTCGCGCCCGCTGCCGAGCACGTGGTCGAGCCCGCCGAAGCCGATGTCGTAGGCCCAGCCGTCGCCGCCGACCAGCCACACGCTGGTGCGCACGAGCTCGTGGGCGATCGAGAGCAGACGGCCGATCCGCTCGTCGGATCCGTCGGCGGCGTCGAGCACGCGCAGCAGCTCGTCGACCCGCTCGCGCTGGGCGGCGATGCCGGCCTCGTCGCGAGCGTGAGAGCCATCGACGAGCGCCTCGGCGACGCTGTCGCCGAGGACGCCGGCCAGCCCGGCGACGAGGCGGCGCGCCTCCTCGGCGTGCTGGTCGATCGCCAGCCGCATGCCGAGCCCGAACTCGGCGTTGTCCTCGAACAGCGAGTTGGCCCACGCCGGTCCGAGCCCCGCATCGTTCGTCGCCCACGGTGTCGTCGGCAGGTTGCCCCCGTAGATCGACGAGCACCCGGTTGCATTCGCAACGACAGCTCGATCGCCGAACAGCTGGGTCATCAGTTTGAGGTACGGCGTCTCACCGCAGCCCGAGCAGGCGCCCGAGAACTCGAACAGCGGCTGCAGCAGCTGCGACATCTTCACCGAGTCGTGGGCCATCGCCGACCGGTCGATCTCGGGCAGGTCGAGGAACGCCTCCCAGTGGGCGCGTTCGGTGTCGGCGTGCTCGGCGACGGGGCGCATGTTGATCGCCTTGCGCTTGAGCTCGCGCTTGTCCTTCGCCGGGCAGACCTCGACGCAGATCCCGCAACCGGTGCAGTCGTCGGGCGAGACCTGGACGGTGAGCTGCATCCCCGGCAGCTCACGCGACCGGAACGCCTTGGTCGGGAGGCCGTCGGGCGCTCCGGCAAGGGCGGCTCCGTCGTAGGCCTTCATCCGGATCACGGCGTGCGGGCAGACGATGGCGCACTTGCCGCAGTCGATGCAGAGGTCCGGCTCCCAGATCGGGATCTGCTCGGCGAGGCGCCGCTTCTCGAACGCGGCGGTGCCGGTCGGGAACGTGCCGTCGACCGGCAGGGCGGACACGGGCAGCAGGTCGCCCTCCCCCGCCAGTATCCGAGCGGTGATCCGCTGGACGAAGTCGGGTGCGTCGCCGGCGACCGCCGGGGAGCGCGGCACGCCGCCACTGGCGTCGACCGGCACGACGACCTCGTGCAGCTCCTCCAGCGAGCGATCGACTGCGGCGTGGTTGCGCTCAACCACGAGCCGCCCGCGTCGGGCGTACGTCTGCTCGATCGACGCCTTGATCGCCGCCACGGCCTGCTCGCGAGGCAGCACGTTCGACAGGGCGAAGAAGCACGGCTGCATCACGGTGTTGATGCGCCCCGGCATCCCGAGGTCGCGCGCGACACGGGCGGCGTCGATCGCGAAGACGCGCAGGTCCTTGTCGACGATCTGTTGGCGCACCTCGGCGGGAAGGTGGGCCCACACCCGGTCGGCGGGGTGCGGCGCGTTGAGCAGCACGGTCGCGCCGGGCTTGGCCACGCCGAGCACGTCGACGCGGTCGAGCAGCACGAACTGGTGGCAGGCGACGAAGTCGGCGCGGTCGACGAGGTACGTGGAGCGGATCGGGTCGGGCCCGAACCGGAGGTGCGAGACGGTCATCGAGCCGGACTTCTTGGAGTCGTACACGAAGTAGCCCTGGGCGTGGAGGCCGCTCTCCTCGCCGATGATCTGCACGGACGACTTGTTGGCGCCGACCGTGCCGTCGCTGCCGAGGGCGTAGAACACGGCTCCGGTCGCGCGGTCGTCGCCGCGGAAGTCGGTGTCGACGTCGAGGCTCAGGCGGGTCACGTCGTCGACGATGCCGACGGTGAACCGGTGCCGCGGCGACGCAACGGTCGGCTCGTCGAGCGCGGCCTTGGCCATCGCCGGGGTGAACTCCTTGGAGCCGAGGCCGTACCGGCCACCGATCACGCGCGGCAGGGAGCGGGCGGGGTCGGCCCAGGCGGCGTCGGCGAGGGTGGTGATCACGTCCTGCAGCAGCGGCTCGCCGGCTGCGCCCGGCTCCTTGCAGCGGTCGAGCACCACGACATCGCGCACGGTCGCGGGCAGTGCGGCGAGGAGCGCGTCGCCCGGGAACGGGCGGAACAGGCGGATGGTCAGCAGGCCGACCTTCTCTCCCTCCACGACCATCCGGTCCACCGCCTCGCCGGCGGCACCGGCGCCCGAGCCCATCACCACGAGCACTCGCTCGGCGTCGGGCGCGCCCTCGTAGTCGACCAGGCCGTAGCGGCGGCCGGTTCGCGCCGCCAGCTCGGCGAAGACCTCTTCGACCACCGAGGGGACCGCGTCGTAGAAGGGATTGGCGGCCTCGCGGGCCTGGAAGAACACGTCGGGGTTCTGCGCCGAGCCGCGCAGCACGGGAGCCGTCGGGCGGAGCCGGCGCATCTTGTGGGCGGCGATGTCGTCGGCACGGACGAGCGCCCGCAGGTCGTCGTCGTCGAGCAGCTCGACCTCGTTCAGCTCGTGCGACGTGCGGAACCCGTCGAAGAAGTGGAGGACGGGCACCCGGGTGCGCAGCGTCGCGGCGTGGGCGACGAGGGCGAAGTCGTGGGCCTCCTGCACCGAGCTGGCGCACAGGATCGACCAGCCGGTGGAGCGGGCGGCCATCACGTCGCTGTGGTCACCGAAGATCGACAGCGCGTGGGTGGCGAGCGCGCGGGCGGCGACGTGGATCACCGCAGGCGTGAGCTCGCCGGCGATCTTGAACATGTTGGGCAGCATCAGCAGCAGGCCCTGCGACGCCGTGAACGTCGTCGCCAGGGCACCGGTCTGCAGTGCGCCGTGCAGCGTGCCGGCGGCCCCTGCCTCGGACTGCATCTCGACCACGTCGGGCACGCTGCCCCACAGGTTGCATCGGCCGGACGCAGCCCAGGCGTCGGCGTGCTCGCCCATCGGTGAGGCGGGCGTGATCGGGTAGATCGCCACCACCTCGGAGAGGGCGTAGGCCACCCGGGCCGCCGCGTCGTTGCCGTCGATGCACACCGTGGTCACGCCGTCCATCGTGCGGCCGCACGTCGGCGGTTCGATACGGCCGAAGGTCCCGGATCCTGGGGCGTCGATCGTGACCAACGGCTCTGTGGACGCGCCGGGTCCGGGCGCGACGATCAGGCCGTGGCCACGCTGCTCGACGACACCCGTGATCTCGGCGCTGTGCCGCACCTGACCGGCACGGAGCGACTCCTCGTCGCGATGGAGGTCGTCCTCGGGCTCGGCGCCTTCGGCGGTGCCATCGGGCTCGTGGGCGGCGGAACCGACCTCGGCGGTGCGGTCGACGACCTGCCGTGGCAGTCGCCGGTGTTGGGCGGGCTGGCGCTCGCACTGGTGATCGGCGTGTTCCCGCTCGTCGTCGCCGCCGCGGCCGCCCGCCGCGCGAGCTGGGCCCGTCGCGGGCACCTCGCCGTCGGCATCGCACTCATCGCGTGGATCGTCGTCCAGGTGGGGTTCATCGGCCTGAACAGCTGGCTCCAGCCCGCGTTCGCCCTCTACGGACTCGTTCTCGTCCTGCTCGCCGTCCGCCTGCTCCGGCCGGGCGCGAGCACCCCGCCTGGCGGCTGAACGTCAGCCCCGCGCCGCTCGATCGAGGACGCGACGGGCTCTGGCGACCACCTCATTGAGCAGCCGAGTGGTCGCCGCGACGTCGTCGTCCGGCAGATCACCCCAGATCGATGCCGTGGCCTCGGCGATCGTGGCCTGCACGGACTCGACCACACGGCACCCTTCCTCGGTCAGCCGTCCACCCGCGAGGAGACCGCGTTCGGTGAGGTCGCGGACGAGATCCGCAGCGTCGTCGAAGTGGGCCCGATCGGCGACGGCGAGCGCGAGCCCGTTCGCGTCGACCTGCCCGTCGAACTGACCGGCCAGACGCAACGTCACCCAATGAGGCTCGGTGAGACCCGTCGCGTGCAGCGCCCGCCGGAGGATCGCATTCAGGGTCTTCTCGGTCTCGCCGATGAGTTGCGGGCCGAACGGGGTAGGCATGACGGTCTCCGATCCAAGATTCGTTGGTACAGCCAACGATATCGTCGCTTTCGTTGGTGCATCCAACTATCTAGAGTTTCCCCGTGCTCCCCCTCCGCCGCGTGGCCGACCGGCCGACCTGGCTGCTCAGCCGGGCCAACGCCCGTGCCCAGACGATCCTGCGCGACGCGTTCGATGCCGAGGGCGTGCGCGGCTACCACTTCCGATTGCTTGCGGCATTGGAGGAGCACGGACCCGCCAGCCAGGCCGAGCTCGGTCGACGCACGGGGATCGACCGCAGCGACATCGTGGCAACGCTCGACGAGCTGGCCGCCGCGGGCCTCGCCGCGCGTGCGCCGGACCCAGTGGATCGGCGCCGGAACATCGTGGCCATCACGACCCAGGGCGTGCGAGCACTCCGGCGCCTCGATGCCGTGCTCACCGACGTGCAGGACCGTGTCCTCGAACCGCTCACGGAACGCGAGCGGTCGACGTTGCTTCGCCTGCTCGCCAAGCTCAGCTGATCCTCGACCACCTACAGTCACCGGCGTGCTGTCGGACACGTGCGCGATCGTCGGGGTCGGCAACACCGCGTACATGCGTGGCACCGACCGATCCACGCTGGAGCTCCAGCTCGAGGCGTGCCGGCTGGCCCTGACCGACGCCGGGTTGTCGGCCGACGACGTCGACGCGGTGTTCCCGAGCGCGGTCGCCGGGCGCTGCACCGAGGAGTTCGTGATGAACCTCGGCCTGCGCAACCTGCGCTACACCACCACTGCGCACATCGGCGGGGCGAGCCTCGTCGCTTCCGTGCAGAACGCGTGCATGGCGATCGACGCCGGGATCGCGTCCTGCGCCCTCATCCCGGCCGGCCGCAACGGGTACTCGTCGGAGCGGGTCTCCACCGGCGGCACTCCCCCGGATGTGCTCATGCAGACCACCCGAGAGTTCGAGCGGCCGTTCGGCAACCTCGTTGCCGTGCAGTGGTTCGCCCAGGCCGCGCAGCGCCACATGTTCGAGTACGGCACCACCAGCGAGCAGCTCGGCCACGTCGCCGTCACGTGCCGTCGCCACGCCAACCTCAACCCCCAGGCGCTCATGCACGCCAAGCCGCTGACGCTCGCCGACCACCAGAGCTCGCGGATGATCTCCAGCCCGTTCCGGCTGTTCGACTGCTCGCTCGAGTCCGACGGCGCCGGGGCGCTGGTGATCACCAGCCTCGATCGGGCCCGCGACCTCGCCGGCGCACCGGTCACGATCGGCGGGGTCGCCGAGGCACACTCCTACCCGTCGACGTCGCTGACCCAGAAGCCGGACATGGCGACGGTCCCGGCGCTGCGGGATGCGGGCCAGCGGGCGCTGCGGATGGCGGGCATCACGACGGACGACATCGACGCCTTGATGATCCACGAGGGGTTCACCTGGTACGTGCTGGCAGCACTCGAAGCGCTCGGGATCGTGGGGCCGGGCGAGGGCGGCCCCTTCGTGGAGGAGGGCAACATCGGCCTCGGCGGGCGGCTGCCCGTGAACACCCACGGCGGCGCGCTCTCCGAGGCCCACGTGTCGGGCATGAACCACGTCATCGAGGCGGTCCGCCAGCTCCGCGGCGACGTACCCGCTGAGCGCCGGGTGCCCGACTGCCGTCACGCCGTCGTCGTCACCGAGGGCAACTTCTTCGAGGGTGCCGTCATGGTGCTTCGCGGATGACCGCCGAGCCCACTCCCGGCGCAGCGCAGCGCCCGCTGCCGCAGCCGTCTCCGCTCACGGCCGGCTTCTGGGAGGCAGCCGCGCGGCACGAGCTCGTGGTGCAGCGCTGCGAAGGCTGCAGCGAGCTGCGCCACTACCCGCAGCCGATGTGCCCCTCGTGTCGCAGCACCGCCTGGACCTGGACGCCGCTGTCGGGCCGCGGGGTCGTCTACAGCTTCAGCGTCACCCATCAGGCGTTCCATCCGTTCTGGGCGGACCGCGTTCCCTACGCGGT
Organism: uncultured Ilumatobacteraceae bacterium; assembly: GCA_964565705.1. Lineage (GTDB taxonomy): Bacteria > Actinomycetota > Acidimicrobiia > Acidimicrobiales > Ilumatobacteraceae > CAZMGD01. The sequence continues at coordinate 22,340 of CAZMGD010000056.1, forward strand.
GGCGACGATCGAGCTCGACGAAGGCGTGCGGATGCTGGCCGACCTCCCGGCCGATGACACCGAGCGCGTCGCGATCGGGGCGCCGGTCGAGGTGTTCTTCGACGACGTCCACACGGACGACGGGAGCGCGTTCACCCTGCCCCGCTTCCGGCTCAGCGAGCCGTGACGTCGCCGGCAACGCTTCAGGGCATCAGTCGGCGCTCGGCCACCGTTGGGCGAGGTACTTCTGCTTCTCGACCTCGTCGAGGACCTTGGTGCCGTTGGCGATCCGTACGAAGAACTGCGTCTGCTTGACGTACTGACCGTTCTTGTCGTGGACGACGGTGGCGTCGACGGGGAAGCCGCAGGGATCGACCTGGACTCGGCAGACGTCGCCGCCGTCGACGTGCTGGATCCTCGGGCGGACGTTGGTCGCGGCCGCCGGGCCCATCGAGGCGCCGACGATGTTGGCGAGGTGCTGCACGAACTGGTCACGGTCGTCCCTGCCCGGCTTGTGCAAGGTGACGTAGTCGGAGTCGAGCCCGTGCACCGACCCGTCGTCGGCGACCCCGACGAGGAGCGTGCCGCCGTCTCTTGAGTTCAGGAACGCGGCGATCGTCTTCAGCACGGCCGCCTCCAGCGGCACGTACTTCTCGCCGCCGTCGGCGTGGGTCCGCAGCGTCGCCTTGTACTCGAGGTGCGCGGATTCCATGTCCGGGCCGAGCAGGTCGGCGATCGGGCAGTGCTCCTGGTGAGCGATCTTGGCCTTGCCCTGGATCAGCGGAGCGTACGCGTTGAGCACCATCGCCTGGAGGTCGGCGTTGTCGAGGTACTTGATCGTGACGTCCTCGGCCGACGACATCTGGTCGATGACCCCGCCCTCGAACTCCTTGGCCAGCACGAGCGCGAAGTTCTCCGGCGAGTTCGCCGCCGCCTGCTGCTGGATGTCCGAGCGCCGTACCAGCTTGTCGGCGACGGCATCGAAGAACAGCCTGTCGGTCGGATCGAAGCTCGTGCCGAACCGCTCATTGATCTGCTCGATGATCAGCGACAGCGGTTCCTCGTCCGGCTCATTGCGCTTGCCGCTGCCGTCGAACACCGACACGACCTCGCCAACTGTGTCGCTCAGCGTCACCGATCCCTCGAACTGCTGCTCGATGCGCAGGTGGGTGAGCTCGACCAGCGATCCCGCGTCGACTGCTTCCCGGTCGTCGCCGACCTTGACGAACGCCGCCAGCGCCTTGCAGTAGAGGTAGTCGCGGTGCAGCTTGGCGTCGGTGAACGACACGACCTGCGACAGGAACCCGTAGGTCCGCACGAACCGCTTCAGCGCGTCGACGAACCGTTCCCGCTCGTCGTCGTCGAGGTGGGTGAACCGGTCGATGGCCGGTGCCAGCGCAGCGTGCACCCGGCCGTGGTTGACGCTGTCGCCGACCAACAGCAGGGCGACGACGGCCTCGACCTCGTCGAGCCACAGCACACCGAACTCGTCGAGCGCGTGGCGTGTGTCGTACAGCAGGTTGGGGTCGGTCGGCGGGGCGACGGTCGTGCCGTAGTACGGCTCGAACGCAGCGCGGATGTCCTCGGCGTCGTTGCGGAAGTCGAGGATGAACGTGCCGTCCTTGTCAGGGTGGGTCCGGTTGAGACGCGACAGCGTCTGCACCGCGGCCAGACCCGACAGCGGCTTGTCGACGTACATCGCGTAGAGCTTCGGTTGGTCGAACCCGGTCTGGTACTTCTCGGCGACGACGAGCACCTGGTACTGGTCGCTGTCGAACACCTCCGGCACCTGCGACTCGGGGATGCCGTTGAGCTTGGCCTCGGTGACCTCGTCGCCGTCGACGTCGAGCTTCCCGGAGAACGCGACGAGCACGCCGACGTCGGTGTAGCCGTGGTCGTTGATGTACTTCGTCAGCGCCCGGTGGTACCGCACCGCGTGCTCGCGCGACTGGGTGACGACCATCGCCTTGGCCTGGCCACCGACCCGGTGGGCCACCTTGGCGCGGAAGTGCTCGACGATCACCTCGGCCTTCTGCGCCAACTGGTGCGGGTGCAGGGCGACGAACTTGGCGATCGCCGCCTTCGCCCGGCCCGGATCGAACGCCGGGTCGTCGGGGACCTTCTGCTCGATGTTCCAGTACGTCTGATAGGTGACGTAGTTGGCGAGCACATCGAGGATGAACCCCTCCTGGATCGCCTGGCGCATCGAGTACAGGTGGAACGGGACGTGTCGGCCCGTCGCCGGGTCGTAGCGGCCAAACAACTCCAAGGTGCGGGCCTTCGGCGTCGCGGTGAACGCGAAGAACGACAGGTTCGGCTGCTTGCCCCGAGCTGCCGCTGCAGCGGCCAGCGCATCCTCGGCCGCGTTCGCCGGCTCGTCCGGATCCGGTTCGTTGCCGACGCCGAGCACTGCCTTCATCGACGCCGCCGAGTCGCCCGTCTGCGACGAGTGGGCCTCGTCGACGATCACCGCGTACCGGCGCTGCGGCAGCGACTCGATCCTGTCGGTGACGAACGGGAACTTCTGGAGCGTCGTGATGATGATCCGGGCCTGCTCGCCGGCGAGCGCGTCGGCGAGCTGCTGGCTGTTCTCGTCGATCCGCACCACGACCCCGTGGGCGTGCTCGAACTGGTAGATCGTGTCCTGCAACTGCCGATCGAGCACCCGGCGATCGGTGATCACGACGACCTTGTCGAACACCTTCTGATCGGCGGCGTCGTGCAGCGACGACAGCCGGTGGGCGATCCAGGCGATCGTGTTCGACTTGCCCGACCCGGCCGAGTGCTGCACCAGGTAGTCGCGCCCGGCGCCGTGTTCGCGGGCATCGGCGGTCAGCGAGCGCACGGCGTCCCACTGGTGGTATCGGGGGAAGATGATCACGGGCCGAGCCCTCGAGCCCTTCGGCGCCGGCTCGACGTGCACGAACCGCTGGAGCAGGTCGAGCCACGCGTCTCGCTGCCACACCTCCTGCCACAGGTACGCGCTGCGATGACCGTCCGGGTTCGGCGGGTTCCCGGCACCCATCTCGTAGCCGCGGTTGAACGGCAGGAACCGGGTCAGGTTCCCCGACAGCCGGGTCGTCATCGACACCGCCTCGGTGTCGACGGCGAAGTGGACGATCGCCCGGCGCAGCAGCGGGTTCTTCGGATCCCGATCGGTGCGGTACTGCGCTCGAGCGTGCTCGACGGTCTGGCCGGTGAGCGCGTTCTTGAGCTCCGCCGTCGCCACCGGGACCCCGTTGACGAACAGGCACAGGTCGAGTGTCTTCGCCGAGCCCGCCTCGTACGGCAGTTGGCGGGTGACCGTCAGCCGGTTGCGCTCGTAACGCTCGACCAGCTCCGGGGTCAGCCCCGACGCCGGCTTGAAGTACGCCAGCCGGAACGACACCCCGAGATCCTCGACGCCGTGCCGCAACACGTCGACCGTGCCCCGAGCGTCGATCTGCTGGGCGAGCCGCCGCACGAACCCGCGCTGCGCCTG